>JBHYDF010000186.1:0-17312 GCA_051861145.1 Nostocaceae cyanobacterium | reverse complement strand
GACTAATGACTAATGACTAATGACTAATGACTAATGACTAATGACTAATGACTAAATATGCAAATTGACTTTCATCATGGCGTCACCTACGTAGCAGCGCGGCTAGCTGGTTTTCAACACCAAGAAGCTAGTATTATCGCCTACTGCGCTCAATACGTAGATGATGCCACTAATGCCGGAGTTATCAAGTTTCATAACGGGGCGCTGTTTAGCCGCATCAGTTCCGCCCACAAAATGCTTGACTATCGGAACTTTCAGGAATTGGCAAATCACCGCGTTTGGATTCCCTTTCATTTTCTACCGGGAAACGGCGGACTAAAAGCAGGAGAAGACCCTTCAGACAAATTCATTGACAAACTTATCTGTCGTCCTAACAGCTATGTAGCTCAAGAGATGGTCAGAGAGTGTATTCTTTGTCGTAACACTCCCTACGGACTGCATCGCCTAGGTATAACCATGCATGTCTATGTAGATACATGGGCACATCAAGGTTTTGCCGGAGTTAACCATCGAGTTAACGAAGCTAGTAATCTAGTTGATGAATATGGTAAACGCGATCGCAATCTTGTAGACCGTCTCAAAAATTACTTCGTAAGCGAAGCCTTACCTTTAGGACATGGAGCGGTTGTTAGCCATCCTGACAAGCCATTTTTATCTTGGGGTTACACCAACGGACGCGGCGAGAAAATCACCAGAAACAACCCCAAAGATTTTCTAGAAGCTGCTGACCAGATGTGTAAAGCAATGCAACGGTATTTAATAGGCAATCCGGATGCAAATGTACCAGGGTTGCCAGAACTAGACAAGACCAAAATTGCTTTTATGCTCAATAATATTACTGATGATAGTGGTTATTTAAGGCACTCTAAATGGTTGGAGGCGATCGCAGAGGGTAAATTCAGTTTTGGTAAAGCAAATCTTACCTATATTCCCAAAGGCAAGAATTCTTGGAAATTTCTAGCTTTAGGTACAGAAAGCGCAGTTGACAGAGAAAACGAGATATTTTCCTATCATCCCAAATTTTTAGCCAGTGATTGGAAACTATTTCACGACGCCTTACAGGCGCATCATTTTTACATCATCCACGAGCTATTACCCAAATATGGAATATGTGCTGCATGATACTAAAAGGGAGTAGTTAATGGTTCATGGTTCATAGTTAATGGTTCATAGCTATTAACCATTAACCATTAACCATTAACCATTAACAAATTTCCGGAAATGAGCAGTTAACAGCGGTAGGTAAAGAAACCGCAGTGACACGTTAATAACCGAGGTGCTGAATGAATATTTTTGTTACAGGCGGATCAGGATTTCTTGGTAAGAGACTAATCAAACGTTTAATTACTGATAATAATAACGTCACAGCCTTAGCCAGGTCTGATTCATCAGGGAAAATTCTTGAACAATTAGGCGCGAAGGTTATCAAAGGCTCTCTGGAAAATATTAGCGGATGGGAAGCACATTTAGCGGGACAAGATATAGTCATTCATTGTGCTGCACCAGTTGAATTTTGGGGCCCTTGGGAAAAGTATGAACGAGAAATTACCCAAGCAACAAAGAACTTATTAATAAGTTCTAGCAAAATGAATGTGAAAAGATTTATCTATATTAGTTCAGAATCAGTTTTGCAAGATGAGCTTCCTTTAATTGATATAGATGAAAAATATCCCTATCCAAAAGAACCTAATTCCTACTACGGAAAAGCCAAGAAATTAGCTGAACAGGAAATTTTAAACTTTTCTACAGAAATGAAGTGTATTATCCTGCGTCCTACGTATATTTGGGGCAAGGGTGATAAAACACCTCAAACATTAGAAGCAAAAGTAAAATCAGGTCAGTTTATGTGGATAGATAACGGTCAGTGCATTATCGAAACCGTTCACGTAGACAACCTAGTAGAAGCAATATCATTAGCGTGTGTAAAAGGAGATGATAAAGAAATATATATTGTTACAGATGATGACCCCATTACCGTTAAGGATTACTTTACTAAGCTTTTCCAAATTAAAGGTATAAATCCTCCGAAAACAAATTTACCCAGTTTTATAGCTAATTCTCTAGCAAATATTGTTGAATCAGTTTGGAAATTATTAAATATCAAAAGCGCACCACCTCTTTCCAAATTTGAATTATCTTTTGTGGCAATGCCCAGAAGATATAACATTTCCAAAATTAAACGAGACTTGGGATACAAACCCATTGTGACTAGAGAAAAAGGATTAAAGGAGTTAATGGTTAATGGTTAATGGTTAATGGTTAATGATTAATGGTTAATGGTTAATGTTTAATAGCCATGAGCCATGAACCATTAACCATTAACAAATGACTAATGACTAATGACTAATGACTAATGACTAATGACTAATAACTATTGAGGTAACTTATGCAACGTGAAATACCACTTTATACATTAGAAGGTGTGCGGAATGCCGAGATTTCCACACATCATTTTTCAACTGAAGATATGCTCGGATTAAGCATGTTGCGGTTTCAGCGTGCTGCTTGTGACGATGTAGTTTTGATTATTCACGGCTTGACTACATCAACCGATATGTTTATCATGCCCGAACATTACAACCTCGTGCAGTACTTATTAGATAACGGGTTTGGTGATGTCTGGACATTAGACTATCGGATGAGCAACAGACACTCTTATAACCTGCAAATGCATCGCTACAACATGGATGATATTGCACTGTTTGACCATCCAGCAGCGATCGCAAAAATGCGCGAACATATTGGCGATCGCCGTATCCATATTATCTGTCATTGCTTAGGTTCTGTATCCTTCACAATGAGTTTATTCGCAAAAGCAGTCACAGGTATTACAAGCGTCATAGCTAATAGCGTCGCCTTAACACCGCGTGTACCCAACTGGTCACACGCTAAATTAACTTTCGCACCTTTCCTAGTCGAATATGTATTAGGACTTCCCTACCTAAATCCGCGCTGGAGTGAAGACCCAGGTATCACCAAAGGTAAAATCTTCTCTAAAGTTGTCTCAGCATTTCATCATGAATGTGATGTACCAGCTTGTCATATGCTTAGCCTCATGTGGGGAACTGGCTGGCCAGCTTTATACAGTCATGAAAATCTCCACGAAGTTACTCACCGCCGAGGCGCGGACTTATACGGAGGAAACGGTTTACATTACTACCGACACGTCCGCAAAATGGTAAGAGCCAACAATACAGCGGTTAAACTTGAACCAAATAATCCTAAATATAACTGCCTACCCAATAACTACTTTGAGTACGCAAAGGAAATTGAAACTCCCGTCATGTTCATGACAGGTGATAGAAATCACGTTTTTACCGATTCTAATATTGTCTGTCATCAAAGATTAGAAAAAATCGTACCAGGAAGACACGAATTGCATGTTTTCCCTGGTTACGGTCATCAAGACGTATTTATGGGTAAAAACGTCCACATCGATATTTTCCCCAGAATGCTGCAATTTTTGAACAAGCATCGGTCTAAATCTGCGACTGAAAGCACAGCAACAGCAGCATCATAAAAAAGTTAGGAGTTAAGAGTTAGGAGTTAAGAATTAAAAAATTAGAAATCCTAACTCTGTACATAACAGTCCTAAATAATTTGTGAGTTCCTCTCTATCTTTCCTTTCTTGGCTTTCCTTTCTTGGCGCTCTTGGCGTCTTGGCGGTTAGTCAAAAAAATCTTTCCATCAATGAAATAGAATTCCTATAGCCTGATTAATAGCTTAAGTTGAGTGTCTGGTATTAACTAGTAAAAGTTGGAAATTAGGAGTAAGAAGTGAACAAGTAAAAATTTATTATTTTTAACTACTCACTCCTAACTTCTTGCTTTGAAAAACAACGAGGAAATTCATTAATGTCTACCCATTACGAATATACGAGCCACGAAACTTTTGCTCACGACAGCATCGATAGTCTAGGCTATGACTGGGAACGAGTTGCTAATCCGAACATTCAGCCTAAATTACCCCTCAAAATTTATTTACCACAATCTACAGAAGATATTGTTCAAATCATCAAAGAAACCAAGCAACTAGGACAAAAAATCAAGATTCGTAGTAAAGGACATTCCAGTAATGATTTAGTTTTAGAAGACAAAGGCAATGTCCTTTGTACTGAAAAACTTAATAAAATTCTGGAAATAAATGAAGATGAAATGACTGTAACCGTTCAGTCAGGTACTATTCTGGCTGAATTAGATATTTATCTATCTAAAAAAGGCTACGGACTGCCTGTGATTGGGGATCACAATCATATCACTGCTGGTGGATTTGCATCAGTTGGTGGTATCAGTCCATCCTCACACCGCTACGGTATGTTTGTTGATAATGTGAGACGACTAGAATACGTAAATTGGGATGGTGAAGTAATCACTTGTAGCAAAACAAATAATCCTGAAGAATTCTATAAAATTCTTACGGGCACGGGACAATATGGTGTAATTGCTACGGTTACTTGCGATATTATTCGCGTTGAGAAATTTAAAACAATTCTCCAAAACAACCTCTCAGTATTCTGGAATGCTGACAAATTTATTGCAGGTTCAAGCAAATATATCAGCGACCCAGGTGAATTTTTGATGGAACGGGGTGTCTGGGTAGATTTTGGTCAGCTTAAGGTAGGACAGTTTTCTGCTTACAAAGATGTCTCCCAAAGTCCATTAAAATCTCTACGCAATACTATTGATTATAAATATCTCCATACTCTAGGAAATTGGGCAGGTCGTTTGCCAAAACAAATTGACATTTTTGTGAAAGCTTTGGGTATGGCTGGCATTATCTTTAGTCCCAAATATGCCTCTATCAAGAATGTGGAAACATTCACCGATAAAGTTTTAGATTCGACTGTGGGCGATCCAACTCGGATGTTAATTGTTTTGGCTCCAGTGGAAAAATACGCACTGTTGTTTCGTAAACTTTACGATTTAAGTTTAGAATATCGAGCTAAGTACGGTTGCTTTACCTTTATCTCTTTTTATGTCAAAGCCATTCGCTCTGACTATTTAGCTCAAGGCGATCCAAATAAACGTTTCTGCGAATTGATGTTCTATTTGGGTATCAACCCAACAAAAATGACAGATGGAATTTTGAATGACATTGTTGCACAAATCGATGATTTGTGTGTAGAACATCAAGCATTTCGCTATATGCATACTAAGACAGGGAAAGATGCTGAACTAAGAAGAAAGATTGATCCAAATGCATTTTATGCTCAGGCAAAAAATGTATCTTTGGTGAGTGAATAGCTGTAGATCCCCCCTTACCCCCCTTAAAAAGGGGGGAAAAATCTCATCTCAAAGTCCCCTTTTTTAGTCGGAGGAAAGAATCTCATCTCAAAGTCCCCCTTTTTTAGTCGGAGGAAAGAATCTCATCTCAAAGTCCCCCTTTTTAGTCGGAGGAAAGAATCTCATCTCAAAGTCCCCTTTTTTAGTCGGAGGAAAGAATCTCATCTCAAAGTCCCCTTTTTTACTTGGAGGAAAAAATATCATCTCAAAGTCCCCCTTTATAAGGGGGATTTAGGGGGATCATAAAGCTGGATGCTGTGTAATAAATATTTAGCAAACATATCCATCTGAATAAGTTAAATCGTATAACAACTAAATAACTTCAAAAGGAGGTTTTATTATGAGCGATCACCCCAAATCATTAACCGATTCATTTATGTTCGGTGTTGCTACAGCTGACCACCAATGTGAAGCCTACGACGCCCGCTTTGAAGACATCCGTGATGTGTGGGAACGTCGTCGCGCCCTCACCCCACGAGGTCGAGCCACAGACTTTTGGAACCGCTATCCTGAAGATATAGCCTTAGCAAAGTCTCTTGGTTGCAAGGCGTTTCGCTTTTCTATTGCTTGGTCGCGGGTGGAACCTAAACCGGGTGAGTTCAGTGAAGAAGCTTTTGAACACTACCGCCAAGTGATTGAAACCATCCGTTCACATGGGATGGAACCGATTGTCACTCTCCATCACTTTACCCATCCCCTACATGTGGAAGGGCGAGGCGGTCTCATTGCTGAAGATTTTCCGACAATTTACGCCAATTATGCTACAGAAGTGGCTAAGCGTTTGGGTCATTTAGCCCGCTACTGGATAACCTTTAACGAGCCTAGTCAATTGATTTACGGCTACGTAAAACCTTGGTGGGAACGGTCTTATTTTATGCCTCCCGGTTTACCTCGCGGCGCGTCGATGTCAGAGCAAATGTCAGCCGTGGGCGATTTGATGCGGAATTTATTTATTGCCCACACCAGAGCTAGAGCTATCCTCAAGCAAGTCAACCCTGATGCTCAAGTCGGGGCAAACCCGATGTTATTAGGTTTACCTTTATGGTTGCAAAAGATAGTGGATTCCAACGTGACTCGCCTGCGTAGCAAAGAAGATTTGATTAAGCAGGGTAAGCGTTTTACAGAAAGGACTTTATTAGAGAAAGGACAAGTAGACGTAGTAATTGCTACTTTAACAGTCACATCAGAGCGAGCAGACCAAGTAGCTTTTTCCGAGGCGTACTATATCGCTGGTGAAACTCTGCTGGTGAAGTCGCAAAGCCAGATTCAACAACTGAGCGATTTCGCTGGTAAAAAAGTAGCAGTAGTAAAAAGTACTACTGCTGAAACAAATATATACGCACTCCTTCCCAATACAGAAGTAGAGGTTTTATCGGACTACGAAGAAGCTTTAAGAGCGCTCGACTACGACCAAGTGAGCGCCATCTTGGCTGATGACACAATTTTGTTAGGAATAATACAACAGAATCAGGGACAGTATCGAATTGTAAATCATAGATTGACAGAAGAACCGTATGCAGCAGCGGTAGTGAAAGGCGATCGCTCTTTGCTCAATGCTGTAGATGTAGCTGTGCGGCGCTTCAAAGAATCAGGAGCCTGGGCAGAAAGTTTTGCTCGTTACTTCCCCGGTCAACCTGTACCAGAACCACCGCGTATCGGTAGGCGTTCCACCCTCGGTGATATCAGTCAAGGGAACAAGGAGAATACTCCTGTTGTTGTCTCTTCTTCCTCCTCCGTGCTGCGTCGGATTCAAGAGCGCGGTTATTTAATCGTTGCTGTTAAAGACAATGTACCTGGGTTTGGCGATCGCGATCCGAAAACAGGCGACTATAGCGGGTTAGAAATCGATTTGGCTCGTGCAGTAGCAGAACAAATTTTTGGCGACCCTAGCAAAGTGGTATTTCGTCCTGTCAAATCTGAAGAACGTTTACCCTTGTTGCGCTCTATTGTCAGTATCTTTGACCCCATACAAAAGATTTTCAGCATTCTGTCAACATCCTTAACTAGTAATTGGTGGCATTTAGGCATGGCGGGGAAATTGCCAGAATTTCTCTGTCCTAAAGAATGCATTAACCAACAGGATTTTGTCGGGTTTGATTACTACTGGGGTATTAGCAATTTGCGAATTAACCGCATCAAGCAATTAATGGATGCAGCCTTTGGACGCTATAATAATGCGCCTGTTTGGTCTGGTGTACTCTACGATATGCTCAAGTTTCACGCTCAGCTATTTCCCGGTAAGGAAATTATGATTGTTGAGAATGGTTGCGTTGACATAGCAGATGGTGTGAAGCGCGAAGAATACATTCGCCAGCATCTTCGCGAAGTGCAACGCGCTGTTAACGACGGTGTGAAAGTGGCAGGTTACGTTTGCTGGAGTATGACTTCTAACCGGGAGTGGGGTTTAAAATTTGACTCAGCTAGCGATTTTGGGTTATATCACATTGAGCTTGATAAAGACCCAGAGTTAAAGCGTTTACCAACTGCGGCGGCGAATGCATACCGAGAAATTATTGAGGAACGGAGTGTTTAAAAGTTTAAGTATTGTAGCAGCCTTTTCTTTGGCAACGGAATAAATATTTCTTGTGTAGAGATGCGAAATATCGTGTCTCTATATTAAACTTTTGCAAAAATGAGGATCTACTGACATCTTGCACCAATCATAATAAGCCGTGAAATAAATTTCCGGCTATGTAGAGACGCGAAATTTCGCGTCTCTACAACCCGTTGGAAACGGGTTAAAAGTTTTGTCTTAGTTAGCTTTTAGCTAATGTAGAGACGTGCCATGGCACGTCTGGTCACAGCCCGAAATTTATTTCCGGGCTAAATTTTAAGCTTGTTAAGAATGGTGCAAGATACTCAGTCTAGGTTAATTAGAACCACAGATGGACACAGATAGACACAGATTTTATCCGTGTCCACCCCCCTCATTCCCCCCTAAAAGAGGGGGGAAGACAGAGGAAAAAACTTTTATTTAGTGTCCATCTGTGGTTAATTTTATAAACTAATGGAGATAGCGAAAAATGTAGCGAACAAGAATACTTACCATGTCAGTTCGATCAGAACTCGTCAAGTACTATGCAGAGCGATCGCAAGAATATGAAAAAGTTTACCTAAAATCTGAACGACAGCAGGATATTGTGCATCTAAAGTCTCTGCTTCGTGACCTCCTAAGAGGTCATCGGGTTCTTGAGGTAGCCTGTGGAACTGGCTATTGGACAGAAGTAATAGCCGAAGTTGCTAGGTCTGTTGTGGCGACAGATATTAATCCAGAAGTGCTAAGTATTGCACAGGAAAAGCAATTACCTGCTACTAAAGTCAAGTTTGTACAAGCGGATGCCTTTTCACTTACCCCCGTAGAAGGTTTGTTCACCGCAGGATTTGCCGGTTTTTGGTGGTCACATATTCTGAAGTCACAATTGGGGCAATTTTTAGATGTGTTTCACTCCAAACTTGCACCTGGGGCGATCGCTGTCTTCGTTGACAATATGTATGTTGAAGGAAGTAATCATCCTATTACCCGTGTGGATGAAGAAGGTAATACCTATCAACAGCGAAAGCTGGAAAACGGCTCAGCTTATGAAGTACTCAAGAATTTTCCAGACGAAGTAGAATTTCAATCCATTCTAGAGACAAAAGGCTGTAATCTCCAGTATGAACGTCTTACATATTACTGGTGTTTATCATACACCGTTAAATCATTTCATAATTAATAATTTGCTTGACAGTATTTTTGATTCCACTGCAAACCGTTAATTTTCAACTTCCCAATTAATTTCATTTCCCAAAATCAAGCTACAAGGCCATACCAGCGCTGCTAAAAAGCAACCAACCATAATAACTGTTTTCGCTGCCCAAACTATCGGAAAATTACTGTATTCCTCCAGTTCCTGATAATTTTCCTTGAATCCTTGCCATTGAATTACAATTCCTAAAAGATAAGCGACCAAAGCAAAACATAAAGTAATAGACATATAAGTTTCTCTCCGTTATTTCCTCTTTACTTAAATTTCAACGGAGAGAACCCAAGTTACGCAATATCTATTTCTATCTTTAGTCTATTTCTGTCTTAAGAATGAGTTCCAACATTGTAAAAAGAACAACAAGTATAAAAGCGATCGCCTCTTTCGTCTCTTTAACTCCCATGTTTTTGCAGTTCTATTTGATAATCATCCTTAAGTTTCTTAAGGGGAAACTGCACAAAAGCAGCCTCTCCTCTTAATTGCCAATCAAACAAACGCAATAAATGAGTGGCAAATATCTTTGTTACCAAAATTGTCATTTGCGCTCCCAAGCAAGCGTGTACGCCACCACCAAAGGGAATGAATTCATACATTCTGCCCTCATTACGCGGAGGTAAAAAACGTTCTGGATCAAATTTTTCCGGTTCGTGAAAGTGTTCTGTCATGATGTGTGACAGTCGCGGCTCAGCCATGACGCTACAGCCTTTGGCATAAAGTACCCCATCCAATACTACCGATTTGGTAAGGCGGCGTTTAGCGGTAGAGCTAGGCGGTAGAGTCCGTAAAGTCTCCTTGATAGTTGCTTCTAAAAAGACCATCTGCTTTAACTGTTCCGCTGAAAAGTTACTAAAATTGCTTTCCTCACCCATTACCTCTATCTGCTCTTGTCGCAGTTTCTGGACTAGCTGTGGATATTTTCCTAGCTGATAAATCAAAGAAGATACCAGTCCAGAAATTTCATAATCTGATGCCCATAACTGCAATAAACACTGGTTTTCAATTAAAGCATCACTAAAAACCCCGTCGGGGTTATCCTGCTGGCTAGCAAGCATCATCGCTAGAAAGTCTGTGGTAGGATTAATTTTTTCCTCTGTGGCTCGCCGTCGCTGGATTACTGCTCGCATAAACTCTAGCAAGCCTGACCTTGCTTTCATTCCTCTACCGTAGGCGGTTAAGGGAGATTTCCATCTCAACAAGCCATAAAAACCATCGAAGTAGGTTTTGTACAAAAATTTCAGTTCTGCCTTGCTAGACACAGGTAAGCCTGCAAAAGTTTTGGAATCAGCATCATCCAACTTAACCCCCAAAAGCAGGGGAGTAAGTACATCGAAACAGATTTTCTCGACTTCTGGGTATAATGCAATTCTCCCAGGTATATTCCAGTTCTGAAGACCACGCTCAATTACCTCATTAATATGAGGTATGTATCCTTCTAAAAGGCGGCCAGTCAATCCGGGACGCAAAGCACTTTTACGCTGGCGATGTAAGTCAGGACGTTGGAACAGACTGTATTCACCAAACATATCCATCGTCGTAGGTGGTAAGGCAATTTCGGTATATTGCAAATCGCCATTAAATACCATTTGATTTGCTTTAGCAGACCCGACAATAATTGTTGTACCGCCAAAAACCCCTGTGCTGAAAATCGGCCCGTACTTTGCTAGGTTATCGCGACAGAAGCGATCGGGATTGGCAATGTAACTAAATGTGTCGTACCACTGAGGTTGCCTTGGTGGTGTTGTTGTCCCTGGTGGTGCTGCTTGTCCCTCTTCTAAAATCAGAACTTCGCTAGTTTGTTGCTGCATATAAAATTACCTTATTTAAGTACTGAATTGCATAAATTCGTATCAAATTGTTTTCGTAGTTTTCGTAGGGTGGGCATAGCCCTACCTACACAATTTAGATAACACGAATTTGTACAATCCTGTACTAAGTGGACTATTTTTATAAGCAAATACACGTATAATAACAAAAGAGAGCGTCAAAAACTTTCATAAGTGAGTTCTGGATTTGCCCAGTTAGTTTCTTCCAGAAATTCACTGAATCTGGTCATAAGTCCCGGAAATTCCTCCCGCAAACCCTCTACATCGGCTTGATAACCTTTTTGGCGATACCACTGAATCAAATCGAACAATTGTTTTCGGAATAATAATAAGAATATCCAAGCAGGTATCTCTTTGTGGACAACAGTCATTCCCTGCACTTTGGAAAATTCCTCTGCTATTTGCTTAGGAGTCAGCACATCACCAGCAAGTTCAATGTCTTTACCAATGTATTTAGAAGGATTTTTCATCACATAGGCTGCTACCCTACCCATATCTTTAGTCGTAATTAAATGTATGGGCTTGTCTGACTGAATGGAAAATGCAAAGACTCCTTTGAGGATAGATGGTCGCGTGTGCTTTTTCCAAAACTCCTCCATAAACAAGCAGGCGCGTAACATCGTTGTTGGTAAGTCAGCCTCTTTCAAAACCTGTTCCACTTTGTATTTTTGCTCAATGTGGCTGACTCCAGAATTCCTATCTGCCCCACCTGCGGAGTTATAGACAAAATGTTTGATGTCTGCTTTCTTGGCTGCTTGTGCAACTCGCTTTGCCCTTTCGATTTCTAGCGGATCAGGTTTGGCTGCATCTGGTGCAGTAGCGTGACAATAAATAGTAGAAACTCCGGCAAAGGCGGCTTCTAGAGAGTTTTCATCGTCTAAATTCGCCTCCACCAGTTCAATCCCTGCATCGTTCATCTTGGACAAAGAAGGGCGGTTCAGGTCAATTTTCCTGGTGATAGCACACAGGTTGGTAACTCCCTGTTCCAGAAAACCTTTGACGATATTTCCACCTGTACCACCAGTAACTCCGATGAGCAGAACTTTCCCAATTTTCGATTCTGTGCTATCAGGAGAATCTGACATATTTACTTCTTGCTGAATTTGACCATTATCTAAAGGCATCATTTGCAATTCTTAGATAAAGGTTAGTATTTGTCGTCATGGTAACGCATCGAGAGACTAGGGCGTGTTTTCAAACTAATCTTTACGCGATGAGTAGAGGTTGCGATCCCCCTAAATCCCCCGCGCTTCTTGGGGGACTTTGAAAAGATTTCCCCCCTTTTTAAGGGGGGACTCGGGGCCCCCTCTGGGGATAGGGGGGAGAGGGGGGGATCTCGCAGTTTGAAAACACGCCCTAGCGCGATCGCTCTCGCCTGTACATTGCACCAGCACAAAATAATAAAGTTTTACAGCAAACTCATTGAGATGAAAGCGATCGCCCTGATAATAAAAAATATTTGCATTCTTATTACCAAATAATGCTCAAACCCTTGGCAGCAAGCAGTACGCAGCATGGAAGCTAATACCATCGACTCATTCCGAGCCTTAGCATTGCAAGTGACATGCCATGCAGTCAATCAGGCACGCGATCGCCAAGAAGCCCGTTCTCTCATCCAAGATACTATCAACCGCTTGGGGCAGCAAATTGCTGCTAGTATCGCTTTTATCGGGTCTGACTGTCGTTTAATTGTCCTACCAGAATACTTTCTTACGGGCTTTCCAATGGGAGAGTCCCTCGCTGTCTGGGCGGAAAAAGCCTGTCTGGAAATGGGAGGAGCCGAGTACGAAGCTATCAGTAAAATTGCGCAAAAGCATAGTATCTTTATTGCTGGTAATGCCTACGAACTCGACGCGAACTTTCCGGAATTGTACTTCCAAACTTGCTTTGTTATCAATCCGTCTGGGTCAGTAGTATTACGGTATCGACGGCTGAATTCCATGTTTGCAGCGACACCGCATGATGTGTGGGATCAGTATCTCGACTGCTACGGATTGGAGGGTGTTTTCCCTGTAGCGAAGACAGAAATTGGTAATTTAGCAGCTTTGGCATCGGAAGAAATTTTGTATCCGGAAGTAGCGCGGTGTTTAGCAATGCGCGGTGCAGAAATTTTTCTGCATTCAACATCAGAAATTTATGGCAAAGAACGCGCTCCCAAAGAAGCTGCTAAAATCTGCCGTGCAGTAGAAAATATGGCATACGTAGTTTCAGCAAATACCGCTGGTATAGCAAATACATCGATTCCCGCAGCTTCCACAGATGGTGGTTCTAAAATCATTGATTATCGCGGACTGGTTTTAGCTGAAACAGGTGCGGGGGAAAGCATGGCAGCTTTTGCAGAAATTGACCTAGTAGCCTTACGTCGCGATCGCCGCCGACCGGGGTTAAATAATTTACTTTCCCGTCAGCGATTTGAACTATATGCAGAAAGTTACTCTCAGTCACACTTCTACCCAGCTAACACTATGCTAAATAAAGAAGTAGATCGCAAACACTTCATCCAAACTCAGCTACAAACCATTGAACGCCTAGCCAAACTGGGAGTTCTTTAAAAAGAATTTTAGATTTGTCCTTTGTCATTTGTCATTTGTTGATGGTTCATGGTTCATAGTTCATGGTTCATAGCTATTAACCATTAACCATTAACTATTAACTATTAACAAATGACTAATGACTAATCCAAAATTGGTTGATTTATGTCCAAAGCCATAGAAGTCCGTAACCCCCGCACGGGAAAATATGACTACGTAATTATACCGCCACCCCCGAAGCTATTAGCACAGCAATGCAATCGCCAGCGTAGAGCGCAAAAAAACTGGCATCAAATTGGCTTAGCAGGAAGAATTGAAGCCTTAAAGCAGTGGAAACAAGCCATAAATTCTGGGCGAGATAAACTCACCGAAGCATTAGTAGCGGATACAGGAAGATTGTCAATTTCAGAATTAGAAATAGATTCATTTCTTTCCAATATTGATAGATGGTGTAACTTAGCACCAAAGTTATTAGAAGAAACAGAAAAAGAAACAACCATACCGTTTATTAAACTGCAACAATCAGCAGTTCCTTATCCTTTGGTAGGGGTAATTAGTCCGTGGAATTTTCCGCTATTACTTTCAACAATTGATACTCTTCCAGCGTTACTGGCGGGTTGTGCTGTGATAGTCAAACCCAGTGAAATTGCTCCCCGCTTCATGGCACCACTATTAACAACAATTAACGCTGTCCCTCAATTACGGGATGTATTAATTTTTGTGGAGGGAGGGGGCGAAACAGGCGCTGATCTCATTGAAAATGTAGATTTAGTATGCTTTACCGGAAGTGTGGCGACAGGGCGAAAAGTAGCAGAAGCGGCGGCGAAAAGATTCATTCCTGCTTTTTTGGAACTAGGAGGCAAAGACCCAGCAATAGTTTTAGAATCAGCAAATTTAGAATTAGCAACCTCTGCTATTTTATGGGGTTCCGTCGTCAACACGGGACAATCGTGCCTTTCTATTGAGCGGATTTACGTTGCTGAGTCTATTTTTGGTATGTTTGTGGAAAAACTAATAGCTAAAGCTCAACGCCTACAATTAGCCTATCCCAACGTTGATAGTGGGGAAATTGGCCCAATTATTGCCGAAAAACAAGCAGCTATAATTAGCAGCCATCTATTAGACGCCATAGAAAAAGGAGCAATTATACATTGCGGCGGTAAAGTTGAAGATAATGGCGGCGGATGGTGGTGTCGTCCTACAGTTATCACCCAGGTTGACCATTCGATGAAGGTGATGACTGACGAGACATTTGGCCCGCTGATGCCAGTAATGCCATTTTCTACAGTAGAAGAAGCGGTTAATTTAGCGAATGATACAATTTACGGATTGAGTGCGGCGGTATTTGCCGAATCTGAAGAGAAAGCCTTAGCAGTTGCTCAGCAGTTAGATGCAGGTGGTATTAGTATTAATGATGCTGCACTTACGGCGCTAATCTACGAAGGAGAGAAAAATTCTTTTAAGTTCTCCGGTTTAGGTGGGTCAAGAATGGGGCCAGCAGCACTGACACGGTTTATGCGGAAAAAAGCATTTCTCGTCAAAACAAAATCTATTCCTGACCCTTGGTGGTTTGAGAATAAATAAAATCACTATAAAGGAAATTTTGTATGTCTACCATTCGAGAGGAAATGCCTGTTCTTGTTCGTCATGAAGGAGATTGGGAAGGTACGTATACACTGATTGATACACAAGGACAAATTATTGACAAGCATGAGTCACACTTAACTTGTCAGTTTCCAGAAAACAGCCCCTATTCCTACTACCAAATTAATCGCTATAAGTGGCCGGATGGTAGGCAGGAAGAACATCAATTTCCTGCAACCTATCGAGATAAAGCAATATGGTTTGACACAGAACGCATTCAAGGCAAAGCTTGGGAAGTAGATAATGCCACAATTATTTTGTGGTTTTCTTATAAAGGAATGCCAGGAACGTACTTATATGAAATGATTCAAATTAGTTCATGCAATAACTATCGCGCCCGTACCTGGCAATGGTTTAAGAACGATAAAATCTATCAACGCACTTTAATTCAAGAGGAGCGAATGCTATAAAGTAACTGTTGATGGATAGTGGATAGTGGTTCATGGTTAATAGTTCATGGTTCATGGCTATTAACCATTAACCATTAACCATTAACAAATGACTAATGACTAATGACTAATGACTAATCCAAAATCGATTAGAGGCATGGCAAAAAGCGAAAAAATCAATTTTTCTACTCCTAGTGGATTTCCAGAATTTCTTCCTGGTGAAAAACGTCTGGAATTATATTTGCTTGATACTATCCGTAGGGTTTTTGAAAGCTACGGATTTACCCCGATTGAAACTCCCGCAGTAGAACGTTTAGAAGTTTTACAAGCAAAGGGTAATCAAGGCGACAATATCATTTATGGTATTAATCCCATCTTGCCTCCCAATCGCCAAGCGGAAAAAGACAAAGCAGGGGAAACAGGTTCGGAAGAACGCGCTTTGAAATTTGACCAAACAGTACCTTTAGCGGCGTATATTGCTCGTCACCTCAATGAATTGACATTTCCTTTTGCCCGTTACCAAATGGATGCGGTGTTTAGAGGAGAAAGGGCAAAAGATGGTCGTTTTCGTCAGTTCCGTCAATGCGATATTGATGTAGTAGGCCGTCGAGAATTGAGCTTACTTTATGATGCTCAAATGCCTGCTATTATCACTGAGATATTTACAGCTATCAACATCGGTGATTTTCTTATTCGCATCAATAATCGTAAAATTCTCACAGGTTTTTTTCAATCGGTAGGCATTGAAGAAAGCAAAATTAAATCCTGTATAGGCATTATTGATAATCTGGAAAAAATAGGTGAAGCTAAAGTTAAACAAGAGTTAGAGAAAGAGGGCATTTTACCAGAACAAACCCAGAGAATTATTGAATTTATTAATATTAAAGGTACGGTGGACGATATGCTAGATAAGCTGAAGCATCTAGCTCAAAGTATGCCACAAGCCGAGCTATTTAATCTGGGAGTTACGGAACTAGAAACAGTAATTACAGGTGTTCGTAACTTGGGAGTTCCTGAAAATCGTTTCTGTATAGATTTATCAATTGCTCGTGGTTTGGATTACTACACTGGTACAGTTTACGAAACAACTCTAATCGGGCATGAGGCTTTAGGAAGTATTTGTTCTGGTGGTAGATATGAAGAATTAGTCGGGGTATTTTTAGGCGAAAAAATGCCTGGTGTGGGCATTTCGATTGGTTTAACTCGCTTAATGAGTCGCTTACTCAAAGCTGGAATTTTAAATACTTTGGCTCCTACGCCGACACAGGTAATAGTGGTAAATTTACAAGAAGATTTGATGCCACTATATTTACAAGTGTCTCAAGATTTACGTAAAGCGGGAATTAATGTTGTCACCAGTTTTGATAAGCGGGGTTTGGGTAAACAATTCCAGCTTGCAGATAAACAGGGAATTCAATTTTGCGTAATTATTGGTGCTGATGAAGCAGCAGCGCAAAAATCTTCGCTCAAAGATTTGAAAAGTGGTGAGCAAGTGGAAGTAGAACTGACTAATTTGGCTGAGGAAATGAAACGAAGACTTCAATAAATTTCCCGCAAGGATTCTCCACCCTAAGAGGATGTTTGAAAAGTATCGTTATTAATATCAAAACCCTCGAAACCTAACCCCCCTACCCCCCTTCCCTATGAGGGAATGGGGGTTTCAAAGCCTCTCTCCTTGCAGGAGAGAGGTTTGGAGAGAGGTTTCGAGTATACTTGTTGACTTTTCAAACATCCTCTAAGAGGATGGGGAATTCTTGCGGGATTGGTTGAATATCGATTTATCTTTAGCGATCGCCCAATGCTTGACGCTAAACTATAGAACTTCAGCAAAGCTTGGCATCATAATAACTGAACTTTAGACTAAGAAGCACAAAATGACTCAGGGAAGCTGAGTTGAAAA
>JBHYDF010000185.1:0-17327 GCA_051861145.1 Nostocaceae cyanobacterium | reverse complement strand
TTACTTATTTCTGGTTATTATTTAATATTTTAGCCCACTAAGTACGGAAGAACCATTCTCTTGATGCCAATAAATCCCGCCACATTTCTTTGAATAATTGAAGCGGATGCCTCATTTTACTTTCAGGTCTATACACGACTCTTGGAAAATTGCGAGTAATTTTTTGAGTCTGTTTTGAGACTATTTCTTGTCGATAATTATGCTGGCTTTTGCGGTTCATAATTAATAATATATTACTTAATGATTAAGTAAAAGAGATTTATTGCAAAACCGATTTTTAGGATATTACGAACACAGATAGACACAGATAGACACAGATAATTAAGAACTGTACATCTGTGTCTATTCTCCTCACTCTCTCCTCTTGAGGAACGCCAGTCCGACGGCAGTTGCTACAACGCGTGGAAACCAAAGCAACGCACTGCCTCCTCAAGTCGGGAGACCCGCAAAACAAGGCTGGCTCGGGAAGATAAGGAAATAATTTTATTTGTTGTCCATCTGTGGTTAATTTGTTCATCATTTTTTGCCAGAGGTTTAATGATTTTCTGTATTTCCATAAGTTTGCTAGGCTGATTATGATAATTAGCGATCGCGCTCAAAAATATCTGTCATTAATCTATTTCCTGCATGTTGGTGATATAACGAGTATTTTTTTCTTCATAGCTAAAAATTTTAATTTTTATAACCATTCGATTTCCCAAGCTTTTTCTGACAACTTTGCTTCTTGCCTTCCTATGGCTTGAGCTTCAAGAGCAAATAAGTCTATAGGCGTCATCAACAAATCTAACAAGGTAGCTTTACCGGCTATAATTTTTATGAGAGCCCGTGGCATTTCTTTGAACAGCCAATGTTTCCAACGATAGTAATAGTAATTAGCACTCCATATATTCTCAAAAGGTTCAATACCATAAAGTTCCTTTAAATATTGATGAGAACGACCATAGCGGCGAAATTGTTTTTTCAGTTCCCATAAAGTAGCTCGATGACGATGCTTTATTATCGCTTTTTCTGCACTATCAAACTGCCAAGAAGTTTGCAGTTGAATTCGCCAACAAATATCCGCGTCTCCACCCGTTGTCAGATAAGGACGAAACATTCCAACTTCTTGCAAAGTTTGACGGCGAATTGCGAGATTGGCTGCGGCGGCGTAGGGATAAAATGGATGTGTTGCTGCTTCTTGATTCGATAAGATATTTCTGCGCTCTGCGTATTTTTCAAATAGACTTTTACCAGGTAAAGCAATAACTGCACCACCAACTACACCAACTTTGGAATCGCTAAATGGTTGAAGTAGAGCATACAACCAATTTGGCTGGGGACGACAATCAGCATCGGTAAAGGCAATAATTTCTCCAGTACTAGCACGAATACCAGTATTGCGAGCAGCGTAGGAACTTTGAATTTTATTTTCGCTTTTATAATAAAGTGTTAGTTTTTGTGGTTTTGCATTGAGAGTAGCTGCTTGAATGAGTTCAGCAGTGCGATCGCTACTGGCATTATCTACTAAAATATATTCAACGCGATCGCGAGGATACATTTGAGCATGTAAACAACTTATCAATTCTGGTATGTCCGCTTCACCGTTATAAATCGGGACAACTACTGAGGCTTTAGGCAGAAATGTTTGGTTAATTAAACCCTGATTTTTATCCATAATATTTGCACAATAAACTGAAAAAATTGCCGGAAATTCTGAATATTTAATTTATTAATATTTTTCTGGCGTCAGCGCTTTTTGAATATCGAGGTTGGTATCTTGCAAAAGATTTTTTTCATAAACAGCCTCTCAATTAGGGATTTCCAACAAATAAATTATTCAATTTTGTGGGGTGGGCGTCTCGCCCGCCCTAGGTCAAGGGCGGGCGAGACGCCCCGAAGTTCCGATCGTCCGAGCGGGGGTGGCTGCTCCCGGCGCTTCGCCGGGAGCAGCGTCGGGCGTTGCCCGACAGCGGAAAAATCTCCGATTTTTCCGCCCCCGCCGGACGCGCTTCGCGATCGGAGGAAGCCTCCGCTCGGACTTCTCTCCACCCCACAAGAAGTAATTGCATATTTTTTTATTTGGAAGTCCCTTAGCTTGACGCTGGTAGTAATTAAAAATTATTATGTGTTACTGATGCAGAAGCGTTAATTTTTTTTCTTCAGATTTGTAATAATGTTGCAATAAGAAATTAGGTTCAATATAAGTAATGACGCTACCAATCGTGAGAATAGCCTCGAGAAATAACATTACTGGCAGTGTTAAAGGTAAGAGCAATAAGCGGCGTTTATCTTCCCGTAAAACTACACGCATTTTTTCCAAATTAAATGGCTGAATTTGCATAATCGTGGAAACAATACCAGAAAATTTCTGAGTCAATGTTAAGTTCAAAACAGGTGCTAATTGAGAAAAATCAGTCATATCTTGATTTTGTGCGACAATAGACTTGATATGTTTTTTCAAAACGCGATCGCGACCCATTAGTAAATAGCGCCAAAAGTAAAAAGATGGCGTTGGAGGTTCGTGAGTAGCCTTGGCTTGTGGATGTTTCCAGATTTTCTTTCCCTTGAGTTCATGAAAATAGTAATCTTATCACTCTTTTCTCGCAACGCTAATATCTCAGAAGCAATATCTTGAACGCCATAGAGTAAAGAGTGTTTTAAATCTCGGCAGAACTTTTTAGAAACTTCATTCACTGAGAAAACAACGTCTTCATTTACACTATAATTGTGCGATTTGATGGCAAATTCTTGCTCGTCGATTTCTTGTCTAGAATTCCGTTGCCTGTTTTGCATAATCATGCCATGATCTACAACTATTAATAATCAGTGATTGAACTGCTTTTCTAGTATTTTCTCAATCCCGTGAATCATTTTATCTACGCTGAATTTGGATAAAATATGCTCACGGCATCTCTCCCCTAACTGACAATCTTTGTCTCTCCAATTAATAAGCTGATTCAGGGGATTTGACATATCTTTTTCATTTACTATCTCAAATAACCAACTTTCAAATTCTCCTGTTAATATTTCTCTAATGCAAGAATAATTACAGGAACTTTAGGCATATTTACACTCCTCTAACTAATTCACACTTGCAAGGAAATCAATTTCCTTGCTGATAGCAAAAGTCCATTTTAATGGACTAATATCAACTCTTTTTCCAGTCCTATTGAAAGGACTTAAGCTATTAGCCTGCAAATTAATTTGCAGATTATTGTCCTAACATAAAATCTCGTAATTGCTTACCTATTCCCTCCGGTGAAAAGTACTCTTGAATGCGACGACGAGCGCACCTACCCATCTCCCGTCCCCAAACTTCATCATCCAAAACCCTTCCCAGCGCTTGCGTGAGTGCATCTGCATCCTCCCGTGGTACAACCAACCCACCAGAAACCTCCCCACCTGCCAAAATGTCCGGTACACCCGGAGCATCAGCGGCTACCACGGGTAAACCGCAAGCCATTGCTTCCAGTGGTGCGATTGGAAAACCTTCCTGTCGAGAAGCGAGAGTGTAAACATCAGCAGCCGAAAGGTAACGCCGCAACACAGCGCGGTCATTCACAAACTCGTTTCGCCACATCACACCCCGCAATTGCATATCGGTAATGCACTGGCGCAGTTTATCAGCATCGGGACCTGTTCCTACCAGCAATAGTCTTAAGTCTTTATTTGGGCGATCGCGACAAATTTTTTCCCAAGCTGTAACCAAAATATCTAACCCCTTGCGGTGAAAATCAATGCGTCCATGACACACCACCACCCTTGCATCAACAGGAATACCCAATGCAGCCCTTGCTTGATTGCGGTCAATCGCGTACCATGTTTCCGTATCCATTGGATCGAAAATCTGGGCTATTTTCGCAGACTCTACTTGATAGCGATCGCGAACTCGCTCAATTTCTTTTTGTGTAGAGATAATTACACCCCTACATCCCCGAAACGCCAACTGTCGTAAAGGATATTCCAAAAAACTGTGTGTTTCGTCAGCCCCTTGAAAAGTTGCAAATACAGGTATATTAATTAACTTTCCCAACAACACACAAGCATCAAAGCGAGCATATTCATACTCTTGGCATAAAATAGCACTGCAACCCTCACGCCGGATTTCGCGGGCTAATAATCCTAGAGGTGTAGACAAGTAAGTTCCCACACTTTGAGCCAAATTTTTGATACTTGTCAACAAAGAACGACGGCTAACATTAGAGTCTTGGATATCCTTAAACACCTGTCCCTCTTTAGCACCGTAAAGCTTGAGCGCCCAACGTCTTACACCACGGTAAGCAAGAAAGCTTTTGGAAGCAGGTAACACGCAAATTGTGATACCAGTAGGCACATGGGTAAAGCGTGAAACTTCCGTAAAACGGGCGGAAACACAAAAAAGTACCGTCCGTACACCAACTTGTTTCAACGCATTAATGTAGCCAAACATCCAGCTACCGATAAACTCATGGCAATAAGTCTCAAAAGAAATATTGATATGATCTAAAAAATCATCAATAACATCGAAACAATGCAGTAGTGCGATCGCTGCTTCAGTTTTGCTACTTGCGACTGGTGATTTCTGCAAAGTCACGTCTTGCTGTTCACTGCTTTTATAGTCCAACATTATTTGAACTCCCAAATTTATTTAATGATTGGGCATTTGAATTTTGTTTAAGTAGGCCGGCGTTAATAAATCACTCTTAGTTCGTAGTTGCGCTGTCTTCGCGCAAGGGCGCAATTACGAGTAGATTTCAAGACTTTTACAAACATTTACATAAATTTATTTATTTTCACCTACTTACTTAATTTACTAGTTCTTACCTTACCTTTAGGCACATAAAAAGCACCATTTTCTGTCTGGCGATCTAAAAGATAATATTTGCCTAAAGCTCGCAGAAAACTTTCTGTAAATCTCTTGTCCCTGTTCGCTTTAACAGCTGAAATTGTTTCATTTTTTGCTCAACCATTTTTTTACCCCTATGGTCAAAAAGCAAATTTTTACATGCTCTACTTACACAGAGTGAGTAGATTTATCAATAATTTTGGAACTGGGAATGATATGTAATTTTGCCAAAGTTGAAATGCGCCGACGTAGAGCGTAAGCTAGCTCTAGCGCTCTGCTATAGCCATCATTTCCAAATAATTGCAGCACTCTTGTTGCCAAACTCAGGCGAATGTACTCGCGAGAGTATCGTAATTTTGGGTAATAAGCAACAGCTTGCTGACAAAAACGAATTGCTCGTTTGTAATCTCTATCTTTAGTTTGCAAAGCTTTCCAAGCTAAGCAGATATTTGCATAACCATAGCTATGATTTTTTAAATACAATAATTCTGGTGCTACTGTGCGGAACGCCTTTTCAATTACAAAACGGCAAGATTCTTCAAGCACTTGTAAATTTTTGGACAAACTATTAGGAACTTGTCGATAGTAATATAGAGGTTCTTTAATCACAGCAAAGGGATAATGACAGGAAATACGAATCCACAAATCCCAATCTTCAACAAAATGTAAATTTGGCTCAAATCCCCCAACAGCTTCCAAACAACAACGACGTACCATCACTGAAGAACAAGCTATCAGATTCGATTCAACAAGTTGTTTCCATACGTATCCCTCTGCATTAGAAGCCATAACTTTACCCGTGGACTTGCCATTGCTATCAACAAAAGCCATCCAGGTATGTACCAAACCAATAACCGAATTATTATCTAGACAACGTACCTGTTTTTCCAGTTTGCTTGCTTGCCAAAAGTCATCAGCATCCAAGAATGCAATATACTCCCCTTGAGCATGGGCAATACCTGTGTTACGTGCTACAGATACACCTTGATTCTTTTGCGAAATTAATTTCACTCGCGCATCTACTATCCCAGCAACCCACTGAACAATATTGTCGGAACTACCATCGTTAATAATTAATACTTCAAAGTCAGTAAAGGTTTGCTGCAAAACACTCTCCACAGTTTCTGGAAGATATTTCATGGCATTGTAGGCAGGAATAATAACAGAAACTTTTGGCATAGTTTGTATCTCCAGAATCTTTCCAAAAGCAAAAATCGTACCCTTTCTTTTTTGAATTTCACGCTATAGTCACGCACAAATTTATATCAAAAATTTCCCAAAATCCTATTTTTAGGAAAGCACACTTATCATTTTTTATTCTCACCCCTTTAATTACTGGTTTCAAAAATTATCACAAAGTCGAGAACAAATAACAGCAATCTATTTTTAATAATTCTATAGTTAGTAATTCCAGCTGCACGCAGGCGTTTATACAAATCCCAAATCGACAATAAGTACATATAATCATCAGCCGCCCATGCTTGCCCGGTCAAGTATAGATAACGATCAAAGATTTTTTTCGGCAAAAAATGCACTAGCGGTGTGCGTGTATGCACTTCAATTGGAAAAAATTTATTAGGTGTCGTAATAAATGCTAATTTTGCTACTCTTTTAATTTCTTTTAAAAAGAGAATTTGTCGTTCCTCATCGCCGACATGCTCTAAAACAGCATTTGACCAACATATATCAAATGATTGGTCGGGAAATGGAAAAATCTTGCCGTCATAGGTGACAATTTTAATTTGCGGATATCGTGGCAAAGATACATTTTGTTTCGATAAAATTGATGTTTCGGGTGTATCAAGACAAAGAGCAGTTATTTGTTCTAAGTAGGGATAATGTTTTTCTAAAAAATTATCTGTCTCACTATATTCTTGTTCAGTAAAACCGACATCTAAAATAGTGGTATTTGCGGTTGGTTGAATTTTTTGTAAAAACAAATCCCATTTACGGCGGCGGTTCCAACCAGAAACTTTGTACGAAAGTGCAAGTGATATATTATCTATCTTCATAAAAAGTGCTGCATTGTAAACTAGGTTTTTGAATTTATTTCATACTGATGCTATTTCGGCATCATTGACTTTTTATTTGCAGACAGCGGACGAAGTGCTATTCAATATGCGAATGACTTTTGCAGGATTCCCTGCAACCACTGCTCCCTTAGGAACATCTTTAACAACTACAGAACCTGCTCCAATCACAACATTATCCTCAACTGTAATCGGGCCTATAATTACAACATTGGCTCCAATGTCTACATTATTTCCAATTTTGGGAGAAGCGCTGTAGGAACCATCTGGTAGTTTTTTATTACCAATAGTTGTGGAATTTCTTAAGGTACAATTTGCACCTATTACCGTTTCATGATTGACTACCAACCCTACACCGTGAAGAACCTTAAGATTCCTCCCTATATTGGTGTCCCAAGGTATCTCAACCCCTAATATCCACTCAATGATTAGTGTGTACAATATCCGATAAAAAATGGAGAAGACATAAAAAGGCGCTGGTAAAACTCTGAATAGTTGCGCTAAGCGAAACATTACTACTATGAAACGAGACTTAGAATTTCCTTCTTGATTAGCTTCCCAGTCTTGTAGTATATAATTAATTAACTTTTTCATCTGAGTAATGACGCTCCTATATTGAAAATAGGGAGTAGGGAGTGGGTAGGGGCACGGCACTGCCGTGCCCGTACGAGTGGGGAAAGAAAGATTTTCATACTTTTCGTTGTGCCCAATCCGGGTCTGGGGTTCTATCTTGAAAATAGGGGTGCTTGGGCTAGGGAAAAAGAAATTTTCATTCCTTTGTAATTGATGCAGTTCATTCGACAGAAAATATAAAATTCGTCAGAAAGAACTTGACTGTGTACCTTTGTAGAAAGTTAACAACTCTCGGTCAGAAAGAACTTTTTCACTTTTTTTACCCATAAAGTAATATCCAGATGCAGAATCAAATGTACCAGGTCTATCAATTAAGAAATAGTCAAAATACTTTAGCCAAAATGATGTAAGTCTTGCAAAAACCTTGACAAATGCTCTCGCAGGTGGAGTCTTAACAAAGCTCAAAAGAAAATATTGATATGACCAGGCTAATGCCATCCCTGGTCCACAAACCGCACCACTGCAAATTTCTTCAAACTTGCGGAACAAACGACGATGCCCTAAGTGAGTAAAGCGAGTAAAATCATATTTACCTAAGTGTACTTGTTGAATAAATGGAGTTTCTGAATACACTAATCCATTTGGTTTTAAAACTCGATAAATTTCTTCAACACAACGGTTTGGATCTACAACATGTTCGAGAACAGCTTGGATGACCACTCCATCAAATGAACTATCTTCAAAAGGAAGATTATGGGCATCACATATTATTGATATGCGAAAACCAAAAGCCACGTCTGTCTCAATGAGTTCAATTTCAGGAACCGACAATAGAGGTTCTATTCCTTTACCAACTACACTAGCACCGATTATCAAAACTCGAGGATTGCGATTCTGCTTCAAGAGAAGTTCAGTGAATGTCTTAAAATTTGTCTTAGTCTTGATATTAAGATTGATCCCCGGTACTAAATTAACAATAAATCTTTCTAGTTGAGATTTTGGTTTGAGGGTGGTGCTTTCTTGATTGAGAAAGTCATTAATAGAAAACACACTAGACGAGTCATTTATTAAAACAGGAATTTTATCAATGACAGGAAAACAAGCTTTGCATTGAACATTTGTGCATTCTAATTGAGATTTAGTAGATTCCAATTGAGACTGACAAACTGGACAGCGAAGCAACTTTTGAGTAATTCCTGTTAATTTAAGCTGGTGATTTGTTGTGACTTGGGTATTCATAGTTAAAATTTTTAACTATTGGTTTAAGTGCTAAATAATTAGTAATTAAACTAATTATTCAAATTTGATGTTATTGTTAAAAACTTACTGGCAAAAGACTGTAATAAAAGTGTGAATTTTAGTTATGAAGAAAGCCGCCTTGGAGAATTAATTGAAACAGTGCCCTTTGCTGAAGGCAAATCGTTCCATTTCCACCCAGCTATTGCCATCAAAGTCATCCAGTAGAAAAAGAGAGTGGTATGACTCCAGATGTTTTCAGTAATCATTCCTACGGGCATTGACAGAAAAAAAGCCAACAGGATAAAACATAGGTCACGCTGGGCGCTTCCAGGGGGCGACGACTGCATTAACTGGACAATACGCATACCCTGAGTGCAGAGAAAGACCAGAAAAGCCACCAGACCGACAATTCCCCCTTCTACCAAAGCCCGAACGTAATCATTGTGGGCATAAAACCCATTACCAATCGCTGCTGTACTTGCTAGACCGTAACCAAATATCGGGAACTGCTGCCAAGCGTTAAGAAGAAAATTCCAGTAGGAAAGCCGCCAGTTGAAACTGTTGTGATCGCCCTGAGATAGTAGGATAGCCCGCGATATGTCAATGTCTGGATTAAGTAGCGGTGTGTCAGCCAGTGAGGCAAGGCGTTCTCGTCCAAACTCTGAACTGGCAAATAGCCCTATGACTAGCATCAAAAATAGTACCCCTCCTATTAGGTTGGCTATGCTTAATCTCGGGACAATCAAAACCAAAACAAAAGCACTAACAATCATTAAGCCAAATAGCGCTTTGGTACTCACATAGAAAAAGGCGAGTAAGCCCAGCAACAAAAACCAGGGCCAACGTTGCCTTGAGTGCTTTAGCTTCCAGTAGGTTAGACCGATAAACAGCAATAGCAAGGTTACTAAGCCATTGGGATGACCCATAGTCGCTTTAATTCGACCATCACCAGACGATAAGAGGGGAGGTAGAAGCGAAGGCAGAAATATCTGCATCAATCCGACTGTAATTGGTATGACTAGAGCCAAAAACAGCATTGAGATAACCTTCTCAGGAGGAAGTCGGTCTTTCAACTGCATCACCAGCAGGTAGACCATCAGCCATGAAAAAATACGAATCCATTCACGGATACTGTCAGGCAACAATGAAGCATTCAGTCCCAACCCTCCCAAAGGTAGGAGTATCACCCATAACCCCTGAAGCATCACCCAGCCTGCAAAGAACCACCAGAACCCGTCAGTACGCACTCTTTGCCCAGTTAGTAACCTCACTGTCACATACAGCAAAGTTAAGGCATTTAAACCGATCGCAAACGCTGCTGGTATCTGCTGAGCAGAGAAAGGATCGAGAGCGGTACGTAGGATCAGTAGCCCTAGCACTGTTTGCTCAAACTTGGTAAAGAATAAGACAAGCACCGGCACTGCCAAGAGAACTAAGTACAGGATGCGAGGTTGCACACCTGCAAGAAATCCTGCACCCAAGCCAATGCTTACACCTGCCAAAACAACTAACACGATTGCAACTGAAGTTGAGCGCTGATTAGTCAACATCGCTACCTAGACCTCGTACCGTTGCCAGAATTTCTGTTAATACCCCCCAGACCCGCTAAACGTCTGGATGATACGGGTTGATAGCCATTCACGGGATAGCGGAAATACCGTTCTGTCTGGTCTGTCATGCCGTTCACAACAACCCCCAAGATTGGTATGTGATTTTGTGTTAATTCTGATACTGCTCTTTGCAGCATCTCCTTGATGGTGAAACTGGGGCGCGTTACTAAAACCATGCCATTACTCTGCTTACCCAATGTATGAGCATCAGCACAAGCGCTGAGTGGAGGAGTGTCTATAATTACTAAATCATATTTTTCGGTGGCTTCTGTGAGCAAAGACTTCATAGCAACTGACTCTAGTAACTGCGAAGGTCGCCCGTACAATTCGCCACAAGTCAAAATCGAGAGATTCTCAATCCTGGTTGGCTGTATTGCCTCATCTAAGGATATTTCCCCGTCCAACACATCTGTCATTCCCGGTCTGGGTGCTAAATTAAACAGTGTATGTTGCACGGGACGCCGCAAATCTGCATCAATAATCAGCGTTCGCCTAGACAGCATGGCGGAAACGGCGGCTAGGTGCGATGCCACTACTGATTTACCCTCGCCAGAAATCGTGCTACTGATAACTATCAGCCGCAACTGTTCAAGAGCGCGAAACTCCAAGGTTTTGAACAACATCCGGTAAGGCTCTACTAAACCAACGTGATCCAAAAATCGCTCGGCTGGTTCCAGCATGAGTGTGTTTCTAGGTAAAGTTGGCAACACTCCCAGCAATGGAAGCTGTAGCAGTTCCTCTGCCTCAGAAGCATCTTTCAATGTGTTATCCATTAGCTCCAGCAACAGGACGATACCGGTAGCAAAGGCAACTCCGAACACCAGCGCGATCGCCAATATGGGTTTTTCTCTGGGCAAGGAAGGTTCAGTTGGTGTTTGCGCCGCTTCAATAATTTGCACGTTACCAACTAGTTGCGCTTCGGCGATCCGTGCTTCTTCATATTTGCTTCTGAGAAACTTCAAAGATTCCGCAGCTTCTTCCCGTTGGCGTACGAGTGGTGTTAGCAGTTGCTGTTGAATAGGTAATTGTGCCAAGCGTTGCCGGAGATTGCCTAGCTTGATCTGTACGACTTTGAGTTTATTTCCAACTGCTGTTCGCTCAACTTCATTAACAATGAGTTGGGAAGTCAAGTCTTGACTAATTTGATCCCCGGCGACAGAACCAGAAGCGATCGCTTGATTTTGGGGTGATACGCGAGCCAGTTGGTTTTGATACAAAGCACGCAGGTTGTCACGTTGCTCGACTAGGTTAAGGACAGTGGGATGGTTGTCAGTAAACCGCAAACGAGCTTGAATTACCAGCGTCTCTACTTCTATTAACTTGGCGCGTAACGCCTTGAGTTCTTCATCTTGACCGCCGCGCACGCTTGCATAGGCTTCATTGAGGGCTTTGGCATCGGTAATTTGTCGCAGCGAAGCTTCCTTGGAACGTAATTCTTGGTATTGGGTTAAGAGAGTACGCTCCTGTTCTTCCAAGGAGGCTAGACTCTGCACTAAACTTTTGGTTTGCTCATCAAAGGAGACAATCCTGCTACTTTGTCTGTATCTATTTTCCTTCAGCTCCGCTTCCTCCAAGCGCCTGCGAGCGTCAGGAACCTTATCTTCCAAAAATTTCCGGACGCTGGCAGCTTCTTGACGAATAATTTGAGTGTTATCTTCAACCATCGCCTTGGAAACTGCATTTACTACCTTAGTTGCCAGTACAGGGTCTTTGTCTAGATAGCTCACTTCCAAAATGTTGGTAGCAGGGACAATTTTCACTCTCAAGCCTTCACGAAGCTTTCCGACTGTAAGTTTGCTTTCAGGTGAATTTCCTTGATACTCAGGTAAAACCTGAGACAGCGCTTTTTGGAGAACTCGTTGCGACTTGATTAATTCTGCTTGATCAGCCAAAGGGCTAGGCCCTCCAGGCGTAGCAGAACGTGTTTGTGCAAGGTCGCGCCCCAACTCGGAAACGCTCAGCCTTTTTTCGTCAAGTATGAGTCGCGCCGCTGTTTCGTACTTACGGGGAGTCACCTGAAGGTAGGCGATCGCCCCAGCAATGACAGCAGCAAATGTAAGCAGCGCAGGAAAAGCACGCCGCTTTAATATCACTAGTAACGATGAAAAGCCTTTTTCCATGATAGTCATTAGTCATTGGTCATTTGTCATTAGTCATTAGTCATTAGTCATTTGTTGGTTGTTCATGGTTCATGGTTCATGGTTCATGGTTCATAGCTATTAACCATTAACCATTAACCATTAACCATTAACTAATAACCAATGACTAATGACTAATGACAACTTATTTTTTGCCGACAACCCCAGCAAGTGTGTTTGAAGTACCTTCTGGTATGCCTACTGACTCAGGCAAATTCAAAAGTGTTGTATAAAAATTCAAGGTTTCATTAGTAATGTGATTCCAGCTGTAATAAAGCTGCACGTGTCTTTGGCCATTCTTTGCCATTGCAGCCATTTCTATTGGCTGGTGAATGCAATAATCTAGCGAACGAATACAAGAGTCTAAATTTCCTGCTGCAAACAGCATTCCCCGTCCTCCACTAATCAATTGTTGGTGGGGTGGGATATCGCTTGCTAGTACTGGTATACCTTCGCGCATTGCTTCTAACATAGCTAGAGGTAGTCCTTCTAAATCAGAGGGAAGGACAAACAATCCCGCACCCCTGACAATCTCCCAAAGACGAGGGCCTCTCAGTTCGCCTGCAAATACGATATTGCGGTTATTGGCAATTTTTTCTAATATTTGGGCGGTGAAAGATTTAGTATCGCTAACACCTCCAGCCAGAACCAGTTTCCATCCTTTTGGTTTTAAGGTGCTGAAAGCTTCTATGAGTAAGTCGGGACGCTTTTCCGGTACTAGTCTGCCTAAAAACAGTATGTAGCGTTTTTCTTCTAGACCTAACTTGTTTCCGTAAGTAAAATTTGGGTCTGACTCACCGTAGCTGGCTGGAGCGTTAGGAATGTAAATTGTTTCCCTGTTGTAGGTTTGTAAATAATATGACTTGAGTGCTTCTGATACTACGATGATCCCATGGGCAAAACGTACTGCTGCTTTCTCGCCCATGTGAATGAGGTGAGCAGAAAAACTGCCCCACTTTGCACGTTGCCAGTCTAATCCCTGACAGGTAACTACTACCTTTGACGAGGTAGCAATTTTTGCCAAACTAGTAAATAGAGATGGACCGAGAGCGTGGAAATGAATGATGTCGTATTTCTTGCCTGTAGCCGCGATCGCTCCTAATGCCGAGGTCATGAAAGCGTCCACGCCTCTCATTTGTAAGCCTGGTAAGGAAATGACTCGAACCCCATTAAAGTCATAATGGTCAAGCCAGGAACTGTCGGTGTAGGAAGAGCGTGCAAATAAATTCACGCTATGACCCTGCGCTACCATGCGAGGATATATTTCTGCACAGTAATGCTCTATGCCACCCTGTTTGGGAGGTAGACCTTTTGCACCAATTACAGCAATTCTCATACTAATTCAGTTATGCGTGTGCTAGAGTGTGTAAATTCGTACCTAGTTGCATAAAGTAATCAAGACTGAAATAAAAACGCGTACAAGTGTTTAATTTTTTGGGCAGCTACCAATCAAGCTTTTGTAAAAACTTTTAATATATAGATGCGCCGTTTCTATCAATCTCCTTAAGTAATAGAAGTTTGTGTGTCTTTTTCCTGACCTGAATGTAGTTGTTTGTTCCAGCGTTCCCACATTTGGTTGTAGACTTCCTTGACAAGGGTACTTGCTGCATAAGGTTTTGCAGTCTGAACGCAAGCTTCAGACGGATAATCCTCTGTATGCAGCAGTACTTTGCGTATGGCATCTGCTATGCATTTTGGCGTTCGTTCTCCACAAACAACTCCACTGTCACGCGTCAACAATTTTGGGGTTTCACCACATCTAGTTGTAACTACTGGTGTCCCACTAGCAAGCGCCTCCAGTACCACTAAAGGTAAACCTTCGTATGCACTGCTTAGAACAAAAACATTGCAGATACGATGCAGCTGTGCCAGTTCCTTTTGGGCTACTGGCCCAAGCAGCGTCACGCGATCAGATAATTTCAATTGCTCAATTTCTCCTTGTACTTCTGCTGCTAACTCCCCATCACCAGCTATAAGTAGATGAACTTTTAAATCGTTCAAAGCCGCGATCGCACGTACTAGTAAAACGGGATCTTTTTGTGGATGCAGCCTACCGGCAAATAGAACAAAAAGTGTGTCTTCATCCAAACCCAATTTAGACGCCAGTTTGCGTCTATAAGCTTCTTGTTCTTCCTTATTTATTGGGTAAAAAATCTCGTCATCAAAGGAATTTTTAATATAAGCTACATTCTCTGCTATATCCGGATAACGCTGTCGGTATAGTTCTACTGCATTAGTATTGCAAGAGAGAATTTGACTAAACTGCCCAACTAAAAATTTTTCTAATGCAAAATAAGCCGCAGGGAATCTTCGCCAGAGTATGGCCTTTTGATCACCCCCTGCTTGCATTTGCGTCTTAATATCATTATGAATAAATAAAGTTTTCTCTCCTTGCCAATGAAGCGCTGCTAAGGTTGGCTCTAGGCGATGAAAGTGCATGAAGTCTGAAGCATAGTTACGCCCTAAAAGAGCAACTGTATACTTCAGTGTTGTAGGTATAAAACTTCTAACATTATCATTCTCTAATGTAAATAAAGGCAGGAAATTAATTACCCTGCCTGCGTATTCTGCTTCTTGCCATTTACCTACAGGTTTGTTGCTTAACGCCTTCGGCGTTAAGCCTCGCTTATCGCATCCTGTTCCTACAAGCCGCACTTGAAACTCATCCGGAGCGTATTTGATAAAAATATTGATTAGTGTTTGGATACCTCCAATAGTAGTGTTCCAAGGATTGAACTGATAAAAAATAGTCAGAACAGGTTTACGCATGATAGCCACCCTGTACTATTTACGTACAAGCACCGATATGTTTTTTAATACCCAAAAAACACTCAAAAAATGTTTTAATTTGACTTATTCTTTCTTACCGTACAATATTCTAAAGAAAACAGTTCTTTTCTGCATTCCTCCAATAGTAGTATTACCAGCATTTAATTGTTCAAAATATAGTCAGAACAGATTTATGCATATCTACGACCGGTAAATACAGCCGTATAAAGACTTAAAGGCATTTTTGCGTTCAAAAAAGCACACAAAATCTTTGCAGATTCTACATAGAAATTTAATCACACCTTTACAATCGTAATACCTCTGAAGTTGAATTTCACTTTATCAAGGTGTTCTTCACAGAATCTTCACATTAATTGATATATTTTTTACCTTTACATGATATGGTTTTATGGTAAACGACAATTTTATTGCCTTTATTTATACATAAAATTCTCAAAAATATCTAAATCGTTACTATTAGGGGCAAACAAATGCTCGCCCCTAGGGTCTGTTTTCTTACATCTTGCAAAGCGTCAAGTAGCACATCATGAAAATAACTAAATATTGAAGAATTTTTAGACTGGGATTATAAGTCCCAGTCTCGTAGCATAAGTCCTCTAAAAGAGGACAGAACTATAATTTTTCAAAAAAATAGACCACAGATGGACAGTAATTATCCTGATTTTTGCAAGAAGTCTATTCTTTACGCCATTCGCTGACGTTGCGATCTCCTTTTGAAGGTAGGTTGGAGGCAATACTGCAAGGGATAAGGTAAAAGGTTAAAGGGGAAGGGGAAAAAGATGCTTATTTTACGCCTTTTCCCTTACCCCAAAACCCTTTAACCGACAAGTATTGAGGTTGGAGGTATCTGATACCATTGGGAAAAATGTTTAAGGGTAGATGGATTGCGAAAACAGCAAGCTTTGCAAAGTTTTTACAATCGAAAATCGAAAATCCAAAATCCTATTTAGGGTATTACTTTGATTTAGCTTCCAAACTTTCTAAGCGGCTTCTTAGTTCTTGGTTTTGTTGTTTGAGTTGATCTAGTTCCTCGCGTAATTGTTTAACAGCGCTTTCTGTACCAATATTCTTTTGCACCTTGGTAATTTCTTCCTCAGCATAGCGACGCACGCGCCCATCAGCAGTTTGGTTGGCGATCGCTCGCAAAATACCCATTGCTTTGGGAGTTTCCATTTGTCCCAGTGCTGCTACTACCGCTATTTGGGTTAAAAAGAACGTTTCCTTGGCAAGTTCTGCTAAACGCTCTAAAATTCGTTCTAAATTAACAGAAGTTTGACCAAGAGAAACCTTACCCAAAGCCTTAATAGCCGCTAGCCGCAAAGGTTGCGGTACACCCAATTTAGTGTATTCCAAAATTAAATTCAAAGCTGCTTCTGAGGTTTTGAGTTCCGCTAAACCAGCGATCGCGCCACTTCTAGTAACTTCATTCCAACCCGCCTTTTCTTCCAAAACGGTTTTCAGAAGCTTTATCACTTTTTCTTCTTTCGGTTTATCCTCCAAGTTTGCAGCAGCAATAGCGCCAATAGCACGACATGCAGCAGCTTCTACATAATAGCTTTCGTCCCCATCCTGCACAAATTCTTTCACCGCTTTGTAAGCAGAGTAAGTCTTAATTTTTGCTAGTGCTTCCACTACAGCTCTACGTACATGGGCATTTTTATCTTTTAATCCCACAACCAAAGCATCAAAAGCCTGATCCAGCTTGATATCTGCTAGTTTTTTCGCTACTTCCACACGCACACCCCAAAAAGGGTCATTTTGCAGCGCCATCGCCAGTACTTTTACCGCCTCTAAACCTCCTTTTGTCGCCAAAGCTTCTGCTGCATAAATGCGGGAAGTGGGATGAGGATCAAATTCTAACTGCGCTTTCAACTCAGGAAATGGGTATTCTAAAGACACCGTTTTCAGGAAATTATTTCCTACATCAAAGCTGATAAACTGAGGTTTTTCTTCTAACGGGAAATAAAAACTTTGTTCGCGTTCATGAACCCGCACTTTAAAAATTTTCAAGTTAGGAGTGAGGAGTGAGGAGTTAGGAATATTATTTCTATTCTTAACTCCTAACTCCTCACTCTTAACTCCTAACTTCTCACTCTTAACTCCTAACTCCTCACTCTTAACTCCTAACTCCTCACTCTTAACT
>JBHYDF010000184.1:0-17403 GCA_051861145.1 Nostocaceae cyanobacterium | reverse complement strand
TGTCCGGTTTGTCGGGGGGAAAGGGATAGTAATATCCCCGCCCCACCCATTAAACTCGTACATAGTCGAATACCATCCGGCGCATGAACGTTGAAATAAAGTTTTTCCCCGCAAGGGGATTGAAACTAAATACTTTGACGCGGGCATTAATATGCGATTTGTTGAAATAAAGTTTTTCCCCGCAAGGGGATTGAAACCTAGGTCGCGTTGAATACTGAATAATCCTATTTCAGTTGAAATAAAGTTTTTCCCCGCAAGGGGATTGAAACGAGTTTTCGGTTTCTGTATACTGAAATCTAATTCAGTTGAAATAAAGTTTTTCCCCGCAAGGGGATTGAAACACCGATACTGGAGTAATGAGCCAGCAGAGAAACGAGGTTGAAATAAAGTTTTTCCCCGCAAGGGGATTGAAACCTCCAGTAGTTCAGCATAGAGATTGACTGCTTCCAGTTGAAATAAAGTTTTTCCCCGCAAGGGGATTGAAACGGGGCACAAGAAGAGGCGCGGGCGGACGCCTACGTTGAAATAAAGTTTTTCCCCGCAAGGGGATTGAAACCTACTTTGAACCATAGTTACTCCTAGTTTACCACCAGTTGAAATAAAGTTTTTCCCCGCAAGGGGATTGAAACTAAATCTGACTGACCAGAAACTTGTATTAAACTAGTGTTGAAATAAAGTTTTTCCCCGCAAGGGGATTGAAACAATCTTGAAAAAGAAAAAGAGGGATTTGGACAATTGTTGAAATAAAGTTTTTCCCCGCAAGGGGATTGAAACTCGCTAGCCACTTCCTTTTTTTGGAACTGAGCGAAGTTGAAATAAACCTTTTCCCCGCAAGGGGATTAAAACTACTAAAGCCGAACTTTCCTCTCTTGTGGATGAATAGGAGCTAAACCTATAGGCTGATGAATACCTTGGTATCAAGAGAGAAACTAAAAAATGCATCAACGTAAATGCATTTGTAAATTTTTCAGGAGGAAAAATGGCAACTCTAGCACGTAAGCGCGCAGTTGGTACATTTCCTAACCGAGGTGCAGCCGAAGATGCGCTAAATAGGCTGAGAAACTCAGGTTTCTCAATGGATCGAGTTTCTATTTTGGCTAAAGACGCAAACCGCAGCGATACAATAGCAGGAGCTGAGGTCACAGACCGAGATCGGATGACAGAACGTGGTGATACTGAAGCTCAAGAAGGTGCTGGAATTGGAGCAGTAACAGGTACGGTTTTGGGTGGTCTTGGTGGCTTGCTCGTAGGTTTGGAAGCTTTAATCATTCCGGGAGTCGGGCCTTTTCTAGCAGCGGGAACCATAGCAACTACTTTGGCTGGTGCGGGTATTGGTGCAGCCGCAGGTAGTATTGTCGGTGCGCTGACTGGTTTAGGTATTCCGGAAGAGGAAGCGCAAATGTACAGCGATCGCGTTTCTCGAGGTGACTATTTGATAATTTTAGATGGCACTGAAGATGAAGTTGAGCGTGCAGCCTCTGTTTTAAGAAACCAGGGTATTCGTGATTGGGCTGTATATGACATATCTGGTGATGTAACTCCCACTCGTACTACTGATATTGATCGCACTACTGAGACATATCAACAAAGAACTACTCCAGTGGAAAGAACTACTCCAGTGGAAAGAATTACTACCGATGAACCTGTAGTGGAAATTGTTGATAAACGGGATGAGGATCGGATTCCCTAGGCATATAGAACCCCACCCCGGCTTCGCCACCCCTCCCCGCGAGCGAGGAGGGGTTAGGAGAGAGGTTAAGGGAGAGATAAATGGCACGCTTGTTAAGTGCTGAAATAAATTTCGCGCTTCTTTGCTCTTCGCTTAAACCCGTTGAAATTGATATCTTGCACTCCTACGCAAAAAACCGTGAAATAAATTTCCGTCTATGTAGAGACGCGAAATTTCGCGTCTCTACTAACCCGTTTTTAACGGGTTAAAACTGTTGTCATCTTGTCCAATTTCCCAAAATTTTGGGTTATTGAAAATGATGCAAGATGTCACTGAAAACGGGTTAAAAATTTATCCGAGTTAGCTTTTAGCTAACTTTAGCTTTTAGCCCGAAAATAAATTTCGGGCTAAAAATGTTTTAATTTAGCGCCATTCAAGATATCAGATTGACTACTCTTGCCAACCTAACGGCGGTTCGATGAGCGTCTGTTCTGCCTTACCAGCACTTGCTCCTGGTTTGTCAACAATCTTCACTGTGCTGGCTTGGGGGCCTTCTTCGCCCATATCTACAAAACAATGCACACCCGTACCAATTTCTATGCGGTCAAAATCATCATGAAGTACGCTATTGCGATGGAAGTAAACTTCTTGACCATCCAAAGTTCTGATAAAGCCGTAACCTTCTTCTGGAAATAACTTAGTTACAAGTGCGGTTGTTTCCTCTGCGTGATTGTGAGTTTTGGCTTTATCACTTTCATTTTGCTGCTTGGTGAGTTTTCGCAGTTGGCGAGTAGCCGCATTAAACGCATCTCGAATCACCGCCTCTACTGATGGATACTGGTTAACATCTGGCGGATTGCTTTCTGCTACCAGTTCATGACCAGGAGGCACGGTGATATCAATTCGCACTCGATATGGCGAACCACTACGGGGGCGATCGTGAATTTTTTCGATAATAATGTGGCAGCTACTAATGTAATCACAAACTTGTTCTAGCTTGCCAATTTTTTCATTAATTAAAGCATCAATTGCATTGGTTTTATCTACATTGCGAAAGGTAATTTCTGGTGGTACTTTCATATCTTAATTTAGTTAATGGTTAATGGTTAATGGTTAATGGTTAATGGTTAATGGTTGATAGCTATGAACCATGAACTACTATCTACTAACCTAAGCAGGCATCCCTGATTCCTGATGGTTATTGGCTGCTTTCTTCAACAGTTCTCGGACTTCTTCATCGCTGGTTTGCGGAAAGTTTTCATACCACAAACCAACGCTGTAGAAGGGAGTGGGTGTAACGGCACAAACGATTTCATCTACTTCGGATTCCAACTCCTGGCAAGTTTGAGGTGCAGCAACTGGTACAGCAACTACCAATCTGGCGGGTTGTTGTGTTAGCAAAGCCATGATAGCGGCCCGCATGGTTGCACCTGTGGCTAAACCGTCATCTACTAAAATTACTGTGCGTCCGCGTACAACAGGAGAAGGACGATTACCTCGATAAAGGAGTTCTCGTCGCTCAAGTTCTTGTCGTTGTCTTGCCTCTTCTTGGCTAATTATTGTCTCCGTTAGACGAAGCGATCGCACTATATCCTGATTCAGTACTCGCACACCACCACAAGCGATCGCTCCCATTGCTAATTCTGCTTGATCGGGTACTCCCAGCTTGCGTACAACAAAAACATCTAAAGGTGCATTTAGCGCTTTGGCAACTTCAAAAGCAACGGGTACGCCTCCCCTTGGTAGTCCTAACACTATCACATCTGGGCGGTTAGCATAGGCTGCTAATTCCTTAGCTAAATATTGCCCTGCCGTTGTTCGGTCTTTATATAACATAATTTTATGCTCCTAATTCTTAAATTAGGTTTAGAAGACTAATTCGCCACTTACATTCAAAGTAAGTGGCGTAGTTATTTAAATGTCTATTGAAAATGAAAACTTAAGTATTAACACTCATATTTCCTTGGCTACCCGCCTCAAACAGTGGATTGAACTCCTTTGGAAGTTGAGCGCGAATATCTTCTATCTCACCAGGGCTAATTGCTTCCTGAAGAACTTCGATAACTGCACGCGCATGGTAAACAGCTTGAGGTAATTCAACACCTTCTCTAATACTAACTCGCTGAAAAAAGTCATCTAAAGAAAAGCGATCGCCTACGCCTGCATCTACATGTTCCATATATTCTGCAATACCTCTTGGCAGTTGAGCAGCTGCGTTAAAAGGCTCATCTCCCGCCAAACGTTCTGCTAGCGTCTCCAAGGTAGCACGAGTTGCAACTTCTGCATCGCCACGCGAACTCAAACGAGCGCGATGTTGAACCTGTCCGATAAACTCATCGTGTTGCATATTTCCTCCTTGTGCGTCTTAATGTCTAACTTGTTATCGCTCAGGATGCTTGTAATACTTAGAAGCAATATTTTTTTCATATTCTTCAACGATCCTAAAAAGCTCACAATTATCTTTCCTCTGACTAATGGAAGGTGATGCCCAATTTATGAATCTGCTGAACGAAAGAGTTAATATAAGCCCTTCTAATGTAAACAATTTTACTTAACAGACTCGTCCAAAAACTCTGCGTTACTCTGCGCATCCCTTTGCTACCTGGTGCGTTAAAAATATATGATTACTCTGCCTTCAACTCATCCATTTCAAACAAACCAATAATTACTCCAGCGATAGGAACTGCAAGAAAAACTCCTATTAGCCCTGCAACTTGAGCGCCTATTAATAGTGCGAAAAACATGACAACTGGATTAATATTTAGTGAACCTTGCATAATGCGAGGCATAAGCAAATTCTCTTCCACTTGTTGAAGTAAAATACAACTTACTAATACTTTGACACTAAGCAAAATTCCTTGAGGTAAAATAATCAAAGCCACAAGGCTAATTCCCAGTGTAGCTCCAATGCCTGGAATCAAGTCAAACACTCCAGCAATGGTAGCTAAAATTAATGCATAAGGCACTTGCAAAATCAAAAAGACAACAAAGGCAGAAACTCCAAAGAATACGGATAAAATTAGCCGTCCCCAAAAAAAGCCTAAAAAGTTCCGCTGGATCGCAACCGTCAAATCATTACGTAAATGTTCGGGAAAAAGTTTCAAAACGAAATGCCAAAGGCGTTCACCATCTAGCAACATGAAAAAAGCCACAACGGCAATCAAAATTACATCAACTAAGCTGGCAAGTAATCTTTGAACTGTTGCAAAACCAACACCTATTCCTGCTAAAGCTTGATTTTGTAGTTGTTCTTCAAAAGCACTTAAATCAACTTGCAAATTCCACTTATCTAGCAAAGCCTCTAGTCGTTCTAACAAAGATATTATAAAGTTGACAAAATCTGGAGATTGACTGAGTAATTGTTGTCCCTGAGATAAAGCTGCAAAACCGATTGTAAATGTCAAACCAGCAAGAATTAAAATACTTAATAAAAATACTAAAATAATTGCTAAAGTGCGCGGTAAAAAACGCTGTACCCACTGCACAGGATAATTAAGCAGAAATGCTACAATTGCTGCCAAGCTAAAAATCACAATTACCGTTGAAAAATAAGCCAAAACTTGGACTATTCCCCACCCCAGGGCAAAAAGTAGTAAATAATGAACTAACTTGGTAGTACTTATTTGCTCTAACAAATTCTTTATTCGTGGTTTGCTCATTGCTATTTGAGATAAATATTGAAATAGTAACTTTTATTTGAAAATAAAATTTTTGTCATCTATCAAAAGTCAGAAATTAGAGAAAATCTTGGGTTGTAAACCCAAGGCTAACAGCATAAGTCCTCTTAATAGATGCCTGAAAATAAAGTTGTAAATTGAATTACATAGTATTGCTCTGTTTATGGTTTATGCGTAAAGGTGCAAGAGACTCCCACGAACAGCAGTAGGGTGGGCACTGCCCACCACATCCAGATTTTGTAGGGCATAGCCCTACCTACATTGGATTCGTCAACAGTATTTTGAAACTCGCCAAAATCGAAGTAAATTTTACTTTCCAAGTATGTTCTGAGCTTGAATTTTACTGACTGCGTTGAAGTCACTTTTGAATCACATTTGTTTTAAATACTAGATGTACAGGTCAACTTTAATAATTAGCTAACAACTAAAACAACAGCTAATAGTCTTAATTTACCCTGTCGGTGTTAAATATAAGGGCGAATAAGATGACAGCAACATCACAAGAGATAATTCGATCAAGTCAATGGCATCATCTGTCCGTACAAGAAGTAACTCAACATTTAGATACTAATTTAGAAACTGGCTTAACCTCTGCTGTTGCGACAAAAAGACAGGAGCATTTTGGCGCTAACGAACTCAAGAGCAAACCTGGAAAAAGTCCATTGCTACGATTTCTCTTGCAATTTCATCAGCCGCTGCTGTACATCTTGTTGGTTGCAGGTGCAATCAAAGCGATACTTGGGCAATGGGTGAATGCTTGGGTGATTTGGGGCGTCACCCTGATTAACGCCATTATTGGTTTTGTGCAAGAATCTAAAGCTGAAAGTGCGATCGCTGCTTTAGCTTCCTCAGTCAAAACTAATGCAACCATTATTCGCAACGGTCAAAAGGTACAAGTTCCTTCCACTGAGTTAGTACCAGGGGATTTGGTACTACTTGCTTCTGGAGATAAAGTACCGGCTGATTTGCGTCTGGTGCAAGCGCGAAATCTGCAAGTAAATGAATCAGCACTCACGGGTGAATCAATTGCTGTTGAAAAAAACACGCAACCGCTGAATCTAGATGCACCGTTAGCAGAACGCACAAATATGGCTTATGCTGGTAGCTTCGTGACATTTGGCACTGCTAGGGGTATTGTTGTCGCCATTGGAGATGCTACAGAAACCGGGCGCATTTCCCAGCTAATGGAGCAAGGAAATCTCCTCAAAACGCCATTAACTCGCAAATTTGACAAATTTAGCCGTACTTTGCTGTACGTCATTTTAGGGATAGCAGCATTGATGTTTGCAGTTGGGCTGGGATACGGCTACTCCTGGACAGAAATGTTTGAAGCAGCGATCGCCTTCGCTGTGAGTGCGATTCCTGAAGGTTTACCTGCTGTAGTTACGGTTACACTAGCTATAGGTGTTTCCCGGATGGCACGCCGTCACGCGATCGTTCGCAAGTTGCCAGCAGTGGAAACCCTCGGCGGTGCTACAGTCATTTGTTCTGATAAAACTGGCACGCTAACCGAAAACCAGATGACGGTACAAGCTATCTATGCAGGAGGTGAACATTATACAGTCACTGGCGCGGGTTATGCTCCATCCGGAGAAATATTGTTAGATAACAACCCAATTCACCCAAACAATTCACCAGTGCTGCTGGAATGTCTAGTAGCTGGGCTTTTATGTAATGATTCGCACCTGGAGACAAAGAACGGGCAATGGCAAGTTATTGGTGATCCAACAGAGGGAGCGTTGATAGCTGTTGCAAATAAAGTCGGATTTAACCGCAGCAGCTTAGAACAGGAAATGCCCAGATTGGATGTCATTCCGTTCGAGTCTGAGTTTCAATACATGGCAACTTTGCATGAAGCTTCGTCATTTGTCATTGGTCATTTGTCATTGGCAAGTGACAAAGGACAAAGGACAAAGGACAAAGGACAAAGAACTATTTATGTTAAAGGTTCGGTAGAGGCAATTCTTAAGCGCTGTCAGCAAAGGTTGGATGCAGAGGGAAACCTTGTCCCTGTGGAGACAGAAACTGTACATCAGGAAGTTGATGCAATGGCTCATCAGGGTTTACGGGTGCTAGCTTTTGCTAAGAAATCTGTGCCAAATACTCAAGATTCACTGGATCATGCAGATATTGAACAGGATTTGATTTTCTTAGGGTTACAGGGGATGATTGATCCACCGCGAACAGAAGCAATAACAGCGGTGCAAGCCTGTCAAGAAGCTGGTATCCAAGTCAAAATGATTACAGGTGATCATGCTGTCACAGCTGCTGCGATCGCTTCTCGTATGGGCTTTAACAAAAATGGTGAAGTTCTGGCTTTCACAGGAAGTGAATTAGCCCAAATGGGTGAATCAGAACTTGCTACGGCGGTAGAAGATGGATCGGTATTTGCCCGTGTCGCACCGGAACAGAAACTGCGTCTTGTGGAAGCACTACAGTCTAAAGGCGAAATCGTCGCCATGACGGGGGATGGAGTCAACGATGCACCCGCCCTGAGACAAGCAGATATTGGTATTGCGATGGGGGGTGCAGGTACTGAGGTAGCCAAAGAAGCCTCTGACATGATTTTGACAGATGATAACTTCGCCTCCATAGAAGCTGCGGTTGAGGAAGGGCGAACAGTTTATCAGAACTTGCTCAAAGCGATCGCCTTCATTCTCCCTGTCAACGGCGGCGAATCGATGACGATTTTGATTAGTGTACTACTTGCTAGAGAACTGCCAATTTTGTCTTTACAAGTTCTGTGGTTGAATATGGTTAATTCCATCACCATGACTGTACCCTTAGCCTTTGAGCCAAAGTCTGAACGGGTGATGCAACAACCGCCGCGTAACCCCCGTGAACCGTTGCTTTCCAAAAGTTTACTCAAGCGCATCCTAGCAATTTCCATCTTTAACTGGATTTTGATTTTTGGCGTATTTGAATGGATACGACAAACCACAGGAAATCTCGCTCTAGCCCGCACAATGGCAATTCAGGCTTTAGTAGCTGGAAGAATTTTTTATCTTTTAAGTATTAGTCAATTAGGAATTGCTGTTATCGATAGACTTCGGGGAATTAGGCATACAATTAGCGATGCCTTAGCAATTGGAATTGGAATTGCTTGTACGATAATTTTGCAGATAATTTTCAGTCAGTGGAATTTGATGAATCTCTTATTTTCTACAGCACCACTGAACTTAAATCAATGGTTGATTTGCTTGCTGATAGGGTTGCCAATGGTTATAGTATCCTTGTTAGTCAACCGTTTTGACCCTCTTGATTGAACTAGTGAAAATAGGGAGTGGGGAACTCGGGGCCCCTGAAGGGGATTAGGGGCAATGGGGAGTAGGGAGTAGGAAGGGGACGAAATAAGTCAATAGTCAATAGTCAAAATTCCTAACAGTCTCCCCCACTCCCCACTCCCTACTCCCTATTTTCAGCGATGAGCAATTCTATCTGCTAACTGATTGAAAAAATGTTCTGTTTGCGTATCTTCTCCACCCCAAGCAGGAATTCTTTCTCCTATTCTGGTGAAGAAATCATAGACGATAAATTGAGCAATTTTTTTCTTTCTACCTTTAGCTGAATAAATAATTTGACAAGGATAAGCAAGCGTACCAAAGGTAGGAATTAATCCAACTAAAAAGACAATCCAAGGAATTTCCTGTTTAGCGATCGCTGCTTCCAATATTCGCCAAGATGTATAAATTGTCCGATAAATTGGTCCTCCTACAATCAGCCACGTAATGAAAATAAACTCATCAATTAACCCAACAAAGTAGAGGACTGGGACTAATAAGTATTCAAGAGATTTGATAAATATTTTTATACCCAAATGAACGCTGAAATCATTTAAATAATCGCTGCTGCTCTCTCGCTGTAGTTGTTGTAATAGACTTTCAGCTTCTTCATTTATTAGCTGCTTTCTCTCTTGCCAAAATACGATTCTCTTAGCTATATATTTTCTTGCTATATAAGACCTGTAGCGTTGAGATGAAAGAAATTTCCAAAATTTATAAAGAAGTTGTACGTATGGAATGTTGACGAGTTTCTTGACAATAGCAATAGGTAATTTAATGAAAAGCTGATACGCAAATTCACCTATCATTCTCAGTAACTCTCGTCCATACCACAACAATGGGCGTTCGGAATACCATTGAGCTTGTTGCTTGTTAATCGCTCCTTTTTTGAGTTGATATTGAATACTGCGATTAACCCTCCTCATTGACTTCCATTTTTGTTGGTGATACTCTAATTGAAAAATATACTCTAAAATTTCATCATATTTTTGACTACCCAATTTTGCTTCTAATTCGGCTCTATAACTATTGATATATCGGTTTAATTTACTCGTGTCTACATCATCGAATAACGCCCTTCCATATTTTATTGACCTAGGTAAATAAAATGAAAAAAGTGCTAGGGAATTTAACGGAAATAAAGCAGGTACGCCCGATTCTAAATCTATCCAAACAAAAACATACTTTCCAGGGGTATCGTTTGCTAATAAAAAATTATTTAAGGCTGTAGGTGTTCCTTTGCCAGCTTGCCAAACTAGTCCATCAAGCCCTGCCTCAATTAATTTTTTCTGTAATGGCAGCATAATATCAAAAACTAAGGCAGAAAATTCGCGCATTCGTTCGCGGCTACAAGGCTGACGTAACGCAACGTGTCTCCCAGAAATAAATTCTGTATCTATTTGATAAGCTTTAAATTCTTGATTCCAACAGGTGGCGATCGCTTCTGCAACTCTTAAATTATCACCAAACCAAAACTGAACCAACGCGCTGAGAATCTTGCGACGATAAAAAGCACATTTTATCGCATCTTCATTCCAAATATACGGATTCGGAGAACCAAAGAAAAAATACTGGATTATACCAGCAATTTTGTCTGTATAAAATATTTTTCTTGCTATCAAACCTTCCTGGCTGGCTACTAAAAATACCTGTCCCGACCTACCAGCCCCCAGTAATTTAGCAGAAGAAGAATGTTGTAATTTTACCATTGACTTAATCACCAATGACTATTGAGAGTTATTGCAAATTAGCTGGGGGATTCTCAGAACCCAGTAGTAAAACCTGTATTGACCTTTGGAGGCGATTGTTTTACCGTCGAGAATTTTTCAACAAGGAAAAGCGCTTTTCCGTTCCAGAGAAAGTAATAGCGTGAAGTGCTATTGGGTGTTAGGGCGTCCTCCGCGATAAGCCTCCGGCTTAACGCGAGAGCGTATCGCGATTAGGACCACCCGCCCAAGGTGGTGGCCCTTGAGGCGGACGAATATCAATTACAGAACCATCAGCACGAGTGATGGAAAAGGCATCTAATTCACCGCCTCTACCCAACTCACCCCTAACAGTAACCTGCTCACCAGGCTTAAGATTAATTTCCCGCCACCAACGCGGCCCCGCATCAACAATTAGTTGTCCAGTACCATCGTCAATAATGAAATCATTACCGACAATTTGTGTAACTTTACCAGATACATTTATGCCGTTGGCACGCTGTTGTAAATCACTAATTCTGGTTCTGGTTTGCGTTTGTGCCAAGGTAGGTAAGGTTGGAATTGTAATTGCAGAAATTGCTACCAAGGTTAAGCCGAAGAATACTTGTTTATTCATCGCTAATTACCTTTTAACTTTACTTTCTTTAATTATTGAAACAAAAATTGATGAATATTTATAGAGTTTCCTACTCTACTGAGATATAAATTTATCTGTTTTATCTGTGTTCATCTGTGTTCATCTGTGGTTAATTACTTCTTTAAGTACCTCACGCTTAGTTGGAACAGCTATAACAGCAATTCAATTCAATTGAGTGCTGAAACTTTCATCGGACTTACGCAATAACTATCCCAAACTCTTATTCCTTTGCGTACGAGTGCGGTTCATTTTCTCATGATTTTGCGTAAGTCCTATTTCATTTTCTAACGGCGCTTATACAAGCCGAATAGAGGAGCAAGAATTGCCCCAAAGACGAAGCCTCCTGCGTGTGCCCAATAAGCAACTCCTCCACCTTCCATCCCAATATTAGAGCGAGCCTGTAAGCTAGCGATACCATAAAAAGCTTGTTGGATAAACCAAAACCCAAGAAAGAAAAATGCGGGAATTCTGATCGTGGTCAAGAAAAACCCCAAGGGAATTAAGGTGAGAACTTCGGCTCTTGGGAAACGAAGAATGTATGCACCTAAAACTCCTGCGATCGCACCACTAGCACCCAAGGAAGGAATCGTTGAATTCTGTGAAACAAACCACTGGGACAGCGCTGCTAAAACGCCGCACGTCAAATAAAAAATTAGATATTTCACATGACCCAAGCGGTCTTCAATATTGTTGCCAAAAACCCACAGAAACAGCATATTTCCTGCCAGGTGCAAAAAACCCCCATGCAAGAATTGGGATGTAATCAAGGTCATCCACTCTGGTATAACCTGATTATCCAAGCCAACAGGGCAAGTGGTTGAAAGTTGGCATGGTACTAGCGCCGCAACGTAGAAAAACCTTTGCAATTGTTGCGGTGTCAGGCTCAATTGATAAAGAAAAACAAGGACATTGGCAATAATTAACCCATAAGTAACATACGGGGTAATTGTTGTCGGGTTATTATCTCGCAGAGGAACCACGGCTGTTTTTCCAGATAATTGCTACTTGAGAATATTTAGAAATTGTAGCCTACACCTACTAACAACCCTACATCTGTTTCATCAATAAAACTGACATTCACCCCACCCGTTGCTGTAATCTGTGGGGATAAAGGAAGGTCTACACCACCAGAAATTAACGCGCCAACAGTGCTATCTCTGCCTGTAGAAATTGCCACACCACCACCGATATAAGGCGCTACACTCAATTCAGTTATTTCCAAATTTTCTTGGGGAAAATCTACAGTGAGTGGAACGAGAAAGACTGCATTATCACCAACTAAAGCAGCAGGACGTACAGACAAATTTTGTGCTAATCCGATTTTGCTAATCACAGCAAATGAACCTTCACCTACCCGTGTATCGCCAGTCAAACCAATATTACCGGCTACACCGATATAGCTAGGACCAGAACGAGTGGGTGTACCAGGTTGAATAGTTTGAGCTACTGTCTCAGATTGAGTGACTGAGGGAGTTTGTATCACTTGAGTTTGTATTGATTCTGTAGTCAACGCAGATGCAGAATTAACAACATTACCAGAATTTTCACTTACTTTATTTGATTGACTTACTGTTTGATTTGTAACAGAACTGGCGGTATTCACATTTTCAGCACGAGCAGGCAAAGTACTACCAATCACAGCCACAGTAGCAAGAGTTACTAAAGTAGAAGTGCGCTTGAAAAAAGTGGTATTCATGGATATTCCTTCCTTTTCATCTTGTTGTCTCTAGTATTGACAACAAAAGTGAATAGAAAGTGACAAATATGAAAATTATGCTGCCAATTTCAGTAAAACAAGCCTTAGAATCTAATTTTCATTACTTATGATAACTCTACTATTTCTCAGGTAAAGTTTTAGCACTAAAATTATTCTAACTATGGTTATAAAAATAAATAAATTAACTATATACCTACAAAAATCAAAGAATAATTACTACTATCTGGAGAGTGATAATCCAGATTTAACCATAGCACCACGCCCAAAACTAAAGTTTCGGGCTGTGTAGAGACGCGAAATTTCGCGTCTCTACTCTGCGTTCCTCCGCGCTTACCTTTGCTACCTGGTGCGTTAAAAAAATATCTTATTCACTAGAAGCTAGAGAATCCTCAACCAAAATCACAGGTACAGGACTAGACTCTATTACAGCTTGAGAAACTGAGCCAATAAGCACTTTTTCCCAAGGTTGATGTCCTCGCTTCCCCATGACAATTTCCGATACTTTATAATCCTGTGCTACTCGAATAATTTGCTCTGGAACAGAACCCGTTACCGTTACAAACTGGTATCGGATATCCGAGAGTAATCGCCTAGTTGATGAGTGCAGTTGTTTTACGGCTTGAGAATGCGAAACGTTGATGACGTGTAAGACAATGACTTCAGCATCACTACGACGAGCTAAAGCAGCTACTTTCGTCAACACTTGGGTAGATATAGCAGAGGTATCAACCGCAGCTAGCAACACCACACGAGTAGATACGGTCACTTTTGTTGGATCGACTTCGCCACGTTCTAATAATTTTGGGGCAAAAGTAGGTATTGCCCAAGCTCCTAAAGGTGCAGTTACTAAAATCGAAAGGGCTGCAACTGCCAAGATAGTATCTCCTCCCTCAATACCACGAGCAAGAGGAATAGCGCCAATAGCCGCTTGTACTGTGGCTTTGGCTGAGTTACCCGGTAACAAGAAAAGGCGTTCTCGCCAATTCCAATTACTTCCCAAAGTCGAAAGATACCAACCCACCATCCGACCAATCAGTGTACCAATTGCTAGGATCAAAAGACCAGGTAATAAAATATTACCTAATACTTTCAATTGAATACTTGCTCCTAACAGTACAAACAAAAAGATTTCAGCTACAACCCACAAACTGTCAAATCCCACACGCAATCTTCGCGCTAAAGGAGCATCTAATTCAATCAGGAAAAACCCCATTGACATTACTGCTAAATAACCAGAATAGTAAGCCCAATATCCAGGTAAAATAACTAAAAATAGAGCTACACTAGCAGTAATTAAAATATCTTGGACAGCGTTTTGTGTCCAGTTTTGTTGTGCCAAAACCCAGACAAGCAAACGAGCTGTTAGGTAGCCAATCACAAGACCTAAAACTATCTCTCGTAATACTTGGATGGGCAGAAACTGCCATGCTGTTAATGTCAATCCGACCGGTAGGGTAATTTTTTCGGCATCACCCTGGGCTAAGAAATTTACTAGCAAGCTAAAGGTTAAAAGCAGCAGTACATCTGAAAGCGCACTTCCAGTTAAAATTGCATCGGGAATACCTTTGGTAACTCCCCAACCCAGACTCTTGAGCCGTAGCATCGCCGGGACAATTACCGCTGGAGATTCCGCCCCGATTATGCAGCCAAGCAGTAAACCTGTGAGAAAATCAAAGTCAAATAGCAGCATCGCTACCAGGGCGATCGCTATTGCCTCAGTTGTTGCTGGCAAAAATCCCAACCTCAGTGCTACCGTACCCTGTTGTGCCAACTTTTCTCGGTCTAATCCCAATCCAGCTTTCATCAAAATAATCATCACAGCTAATGTTCGCAAGCGATCGCCAGCAGCAAGAACATCTGGATGAATAACATTAGCCACCTGTGATCCCAGCAAGATACCCGCTAAAATCATGCCAATCAGCGGTGGTGCGCCTAACCGTCGGGCAATCTGACCGACAAAAAAACCCGTTAACAAAATCCAAACTACGCTTTCTAACATTACAAGAAAAACAGATGAAAGCTCTGTGCGTTTACGCCAGGAATGAAGTCTGAGTATACATATTAATCTTGTAGAGACGCGAAATTTTGCGTCTCTACACCATCTGTATTTGTATCAGAGTTTTTGTGAAATGGTATAACTCCTAACTCCTCACTCCTAACTCCTCACTCCTCACTGAGACTCCATCACCTTTGCTGTCTTTGCCTTATCCAATTTGAGAATCAACACTCCCAAGGGTGGCAAACACAAATCCAACGAATAGGGACGATTATGGAATGACCAATTATCAGTCCACTTACCGCCTAAATTACCCATATTGCTACCGCCATACTGACGCGCATCACTGTTAAACAACTCAGTATAGAATCCGATTTCCGGTACACCGATGCGGTAATGGGAATGAGGTTGAGGTGTAAAGTTGCAAACAACGACAACAAAATCATCACTATCCTTGTCGCGGCGTATAAAAGAAACTACACTGTGACGATTATCGCTACAGTCAATCCACTCAAACCCTTCTCGAGCAAAATCTTGGGTGTACAATGCTGGTTCATTGCGATAGAGATGATTCAGATCCTTGAAAAATTCTTTTAACTGTTCGTGTGGCTCATACTGTAACAAGTGCCACTCTAAATCAGCCCAAACATTCCATTCACTCCACTGTCCAAACTCCATGCTCATAAACATGGTTTTCTTGCCTGGGTGAGCGAACATATAGGCAAACAAACAACGTACGTTAGCGAACTTCTGCCATCTATCTCCCGGCATTTTACCGATGATATTGCTCTTGCCATGCACGATTTCATCGTGGGACAGTGCCAGCATAAAGTTTTCGCTGTGGTGATACCACATACTAAAGGTGACGTTGTTCTGGTGAAACTGACGGAACCAAGGATCCATGCTGAAGTAGTCCAGCATGTCATGCATCCAGCCCATGTTCCACTTTAAGTTAAAGCCCAATCCGCCGGTATAGGTCGGCCAAGATACCATTGGCCAAGCAGTGGATTCTTCAGCGATGGAGACAACACCAGGAAAATAACTAAAAATGAGATGATTTACTTGACGCAGAAAATCGGCTGCTTCCAGATTTTCTCTACCACCGTACTGGTTAGGTAGCCATTCGCCTTCTTTACGGCAATAATCTAAATAAAGCATTGAGGCAACCGCATCAACGCGAATACCGTCAATGTGGTATTTGTCAAACCAGAAGAGGGCATTTGCTGCCAAGAAATTACTAACTTCGTGGCGTGAGTAGTTGAAAACTAAAGTACCCCATTCTTTGTGTTCGCCTTTGCGGGGATCAGCGTGTTCGTAAAGGTGAGTACCATCGAAGAAAGCTAAACCATGACCATCTTTAGGGAAGTGACCAGGAACCCAATCCACAATCACGCCAATACCATTTTGATGGCATTTGTCAACAAAATACATGAAATCTTCTGGCCTGCCATAACGAGAAGTGGGGCAGTAATATCCAGTAACTTGATAACCCCAAGAACCGTCAAAGGGATGTTCGGCGATGGGCAAAAGTTCAATATGGGTGTATCCTAAATCTTTAACGTAGGGAATCAACCGGTCTGCCAGTTCTCGGTAGGTGAGGAAGCGTGCGCCGGGATTAAGTTCGGAAACGGTGACTACAGGTTCGGTTTCACCATTGGGTAATTTGGGGGGTTCGGCGCTAGAGGCGTGTAACCACGAGCCTAAATGCACTTCGTAGACTGAAATGGGCTGGCTGAGGGGGTCGGTGTGACGCCGCGTTTCCATCCAGTTTTCATCGTTCCACTGAAAAGAATCTAAGTTCGTGACAATGGATGCTGTTTTGGGACGGACTTCTTGCTGGAAACCATAGGGATCGGATTTTTCGTAAATATGTCCTTCTTGGTTCTTAATTTCGTATTTGTAATGTTCTCCTACCCCTATTTCCGGAACAAATAGTTCCCAAACCCCAGTAGCACCCTTACGCATCTGGTGCTTGCGCCCATCCCAATTGTTGAAATCACCAATAATTGACACGTTGCGGGCATTGGGCGCCCACACGGCAAAATACACGCCTTTCACGCCGTCTATTTCGGTGGGGTGCGCTCCCAGTTTCTCGTAAATCCGATGATGATTACCTTCGGTAAACAGGTGCAAATCAAAGTCAGTCAAACGGGGAGAACGGAAAGCGTAAGGGTCATAAATGACTCGCTCGTGTTCCCCTTCTTTTATTCTTAGCTGGTAGTTTGCTAGTTCTTTTATTTCTATCGTGCATTCAAAAAAGTGCGGATCATGAACAGTTTGCATGGGGTATTCCTTCCTCTCTTCAGGAAGGACAACCCACACCGCACTGGCATTGGGTAGGTAGGCTCGCACAGCCCAAACGCTTTTACCATTTTCTTCTATAAGATGAGAACCCAGTACTTCAAACGGATCGTGATGCTGATTCCAAATAATGCGGTTAACCTGTTCGGGGGCGATCGTGGTCATTGACATGGAGCTTACCTACGTTGGTTGAGTAAAGTGGCTAAGTAAATCTGCTTTTTTTATTTCTATATATATTCTTTACATTTATTTGCAAATTTTAGCTTTACAGTCATCGTACCTGAGAATGAGTCCTCTTTGGAGGATTTGGGGAATGGGGAGTGGGGAGTCGGCATGGGGCATTGGGCATGGGGCATTGGGCATGGGGCATTGGGCATTGGGCATTGGGCATTGGGCATTGGGCATTGGGCATTGGGCAT
>JBHYDF010000183.1:0-17412 GCA_051861145.1 Nostocaceae cyanobacterium | reverse complement strand
TCAGATTCTAACCCCGCCAATGTCGAGTTAAATTCTGTTTCCGATACAGAGTCAGATTCTAACCCCGCCAATGTCGAGTTAAATTCTGTTTCCGATACAGAATCAGATTCTAACCCCGCCAATGTCGAGTTAAATTCTGTTTCCGATACAGAGTCAGATTCTAACCCCGCCAATGTCGAGTTAAATTCTGTTTCCGATACAGAGTCAGATTCTAACCCCGCCAATGTCGAGTTAAATTCTGTTTCCGATACAGAGTCAGATCCTGACTTCCTCGATTTAATAGATTTGGATGAGTCGCCGTTAGAAAATACGGTGAATAAAAATATTCAAGTCCGATTAAAAAGGGAGGATGGAAGACTATTATTAATTTTGCCCACAGAATCTCAAGTACCTGCTTCGGAAAGTAATTGGGTTGAGATTTGGCAACAGTTGAAGGTACGGCTGAACGCTAGCGATCGCTTTAAACGCGCTAATACCCCGGTGCATTTAATCGCAGGCGATCGCCTTTTGGATGGCAAAAAGCTGCAAGAAATCGCTGAAACTTTCAGCGAGTTACAAATGCAGCTAAAATCTGTTTCTACCAGTCGTCGTCAAACAGCGATCGCGGCGGCTACTGCTGGCTACTCTGTCGAACAAATCAAGCGACAAAATATCTTCGCTTCGGAAACAGACGCAGCCAATGCACCTCTAGCTGAAGCGCTTTATCTAGAAATGACTGTACGTTCCGGTGTAGAAATTCGTCATCCTGGTAGCGTAATTATTTTAGGAGATGTAAATCCAGGTGGTATCGTAGTTGCAGATGGAGATATTCTAGTTTGGGGTCGTCTACGTGGAATTGCCCATGCCGGTGTAGGGGGCAATCGTGAGTGTCTGATTATGTCCCTGCAAATGGAACCAACCCAGTTGCGGATTGCTGATGCTGTCGCTAGGGCACCAGAAAAATCACCGATGCAGTTTTATCCGGAGGTGGCTTACATCACCTCGGAAGGAATTCGCATCGCTAGAGCGATCGATTTTTCCAAAACCCTAATCACCAGGATGAATCAAGAGCTATAAAGCTTTATTGTTATATATTTACTGAAAAATCATCCCCGCGCGTTTCTATCATGACTCGAATTATAGTGATTACCTCCGGCAAAGGAGGCGTCGGTAAAACCACAACTACAGCCAACCTGGGCATGGCTTTAGCGAAAATAGGGCGTCAAGTGGCATTAGTTGATGCGGATTTTGGCTTGAGAAATTTAGATTTGCTACTAGGACTCGAAAACCGCATCGTCTACACGGCGGTGGAAGTTCTAGCGAGGGAGTGTCGTTTAGAACAAGCTTTAGTGAAAGATAAGCGGCAACCAAATCTCGTACTTTTGCCCGCAGCCCAGAACCGTACGAAAGATGCCGTCACTCCTGACCAAATGAAGTTACTGGTGAATGCACTGGCACAGAAGTATCAATATGTGATAATTGATAGCCCGGCGGGAATTGAAATGGGGTTTAAAAATGCGATCGCCCCAGCCAAAGAAGCTTTAATAGTCACCACCCCAGAAATTGCCTCAGTCCGTGACGCCGATCGCGTTGTTGGCTTACTAGAAGCACAAGGCATCAAGAAGATTCATTTAATAATTAACCGTATCAAACCCGCAATGGTACGGGCAAATGATATGATGTCAGTGCAAGATGTTCAGGAACTTCTAGCAATTCCTCTGATTGGGGTAATACCTGACGAGGAGCGTGTTATAGTCTCTACCAATCGCGGCGAACCTTTAGTACTATCAGAAACTCCCTCTTTAGCGTCCACAGCCTTTGATAACATTGCTCGTAGATTGGAAGGGGAAACGGTCGAATTTCTTGAACTCGACTCACCCGGCGACAGCATCTTCTCTCGTCTCCGAAGATTGTTGTGGACAAAAATCATTTAACTTTTTCCCCTTTGTGCATAACTAGCAGCAATGATCCTTGAACTTCTAGAACGACTTTTTTTTCGCGGTGCTGACAATAGTCGCCATCAGGTTAAACGCCGCTTACAATTAGTGATTGCTCACGATCGCGCTGACTTAAGTCCTCAGATGATCGAAAAAATGCGGCAAGAAATTTTAGAAATTGTTTGCCGTTATGTAGAAGTTGAGACGGAGGGCTTAGAATTTACCCTAGAAAGCAACCAACGTACTAGCGCCTTAATCGCTAATGTACCCATACGCAGGGTAAAAGAAAATGCGCCTGAAGAAGTAGAAAGTAGCGAAAAAGCTAAGTAGTTTTACTGTTATTATTTATCTTGAGGAGTTGGTATCAATAAATTTGCTGAAGCGCCTATGCAAGCGTTTATATTGGTTATTTAGTGGTAGTTAAAATAACGTAAGTACGCATTAACCTTGATGTTAAAGTTGTTCTTACTGGTTAAATACAATCATCTGTAGAAGTTGTGCCACTGAAGCGGTAACTAAAATTAGACTAAACCGTTTAGTTTAAAAACGCGGAATGTGGCATTTATTGTTGCAGCAAAACTAAATCTTTTTCATGACTTATTTTGCATTTCACCTAATATTTATCGTTCCACCAATTCTCTTACTAGCATGGCTTCAAAGACGACCTTTTGCGGGTATTGGTGGACGGCGTGCATGGCTAGCGCTTCCTCTGATTGCCCTGGTTGCTTTTATTTACACCACACCTTGGGATAACTATCTAGTTTGGCGAGGAATTTGGGAATATCCTATCGGTCGGGTAGTAGGTAAAATTGGTTACGTACCAATTGAGGAATACTTGTTCTTTTTACTCCAGACCATTCTTACTGGGCTGTGGCTGTACTGGTTGTTAGCCTATCAAAGTAAACCTGTGCAACAGGAGTCTTCCTCCAAACTAAGAGTGTTGATGCCCATATGTGGGATCACATTGAGCATTGCAGGTTTTTTGATGCTACGGTACGATTCTACTCTATATCTGGGATTAATCTTGGCTTGGGCTGCCCCAATATTTTCGCTGCAATGGATTGTTGGTACAGCAACCCTATGGGCAATGAAGCGAATTTGGCTAATAGGCGCTCTTGTTCCAACATTATACCTATGGATTGCTGATCGTATCGCTATTGGTAATGGCATCTGGCAAATTTCCGATGCATATACAACCGGGTTGCAGTTGTTTGGATTGCCTATTGAGGAAGCAACTTTCTTTCTCATGACAAACCTACTGGTTGTTCAAGGTATTTTGCTTTTTCTATTGCTGAAGATGCCACATAGCATTACCAAGCAAATTGACCACTCAAGCTAATAATATAGTAGTTCTCAAGGGGCTAGGGGCGCTTGGGTTAGGGACTAGGGAAAGAGATATTTTCATTCCTTCATTGTGAACTTTGTTCATGGTGTAAGAGTGCCAAAGGTACAATTGCCGCTTTTGGAAATTAACCACAGATGGACACAGATAGACACAGATAAGTTAAATTATCTGTGTTTATCTGTGTCCATCTGTGGTTGTTATTACCGTAAAAGTGAATTTTTGTTATCAATCTATTAGTAGGTAGGTTAATTTACATTAGAGGTAAATAAACACTATCTATAAGCTACTTGCGGATCTGCCCAAACTGTTTTCACCTTTTCACCAAAGGTAACTGGCTGATCTACATCTGTTGCTAATACAGTCCTACCTTCATTAGAGACTGCCATTACAGGCCAGTCTTCTTGTCCCAATTCGCCAGCACGGAATAACACATGACCAGGTTGGGTTTTACTCCAACCTAACAATATAGCAATCTTCTCATGCTCGTCTTCCTTGTGAGCAGGAGCAACAGTCTTGGTATTATTATTTTGCCGATCCCAAATCACCGCGCTATCGGAAGCATCGGATGTGTTGAATACCGCTTCAAATCTCCGTGCTAAAAAGCGATCGCCTTTCTCAGACCAGCTAACGGGAACTAATACACCAATAGTTCCTTCTCCGTTGGGATCTTGGGATGTCTTAGCCCTTAACAAAGTATCCATATTACGAGAAGTTGAAGATACTACCCGCATCTTCCCAGTTTGCCTGTCTTCTACAAACAAAACGCTGCTAACACGGCTGTTGTAAAGTTCAGGTTTTACTTCTAGTTGCACGCGACTGTAAACAGCATACCTACCATCCGGTGAAACCACTGGTATACTACGGTAGTGACGCACTCCAGAACCACCCTTAGAACTAATAGCTTGATGGGTATTCATAATCCATTCCCAAGGAATAGGATGAGGACTACCAATCGGATCTTGCTGTGCTACCTCCGCTGAATTGGGTTGTTCAACAACAGGCACTTCTGAAAAATTCGGTTGCGATTGCCCTTTTAAAGGTATAACTTTAGCTACTTGCGATGATCCCGCAGCAGGTACATTTATTGATACATAACTATTTTCTCTAGCCAAAAAGTTTACTTTGGCGTCTTTTAGTTTTTGTACTAAACCTGATTGTTTATCAGACAGCCCCTGTGACACAGCATCAGATTGCACTTTTGGTGGTGCAAGTTCCACCACTGCTAATGAATCGTGATCTGGTATTTGCACTGTCAGAGAATTAGCTTCTGCTGTCCAAGAATCAATTTTCTCTAGTTGTAATATTTGCGCTTCATCAATAGTATTAGCCCTAGATATTTGTACAGAGTCAAATTGATTCGGAACCGGAAATTCAGTAGCACTTAATACTTGATTTTCATTACCGCCAACTATTCCAATTGACACAGACTCAGACTGTTGTGTAACAGAAGAGTTTTTAGCTGCTTGCAATTGTGCGGAAGTAGAATGAGCAGATGCAGCCATAAGAGGCGCAATTAGCATCACCATAACAACATACTTGGAGTATGGTTGCACATGGAACCATTCAGACAGCAAAAGGTTTTTAAGCATTGGTTGACTCTCTAGAGGGCAGGGGCAGTTGCTGTGTGAGGAGTGATGTCTTGACAGCAATAGGGCAGGCTTTGATTATATGTATAACAAGGAACTACAGTATTTAACGAGATAATTTACTTAAATTTGCCATAGTTTTACAAACTTTTCGTATGAATTATTACAAATCATCTGAACACATAATTTACTAGCAAAAGATACTAGCACAATACTGAGGTTAATTAACCGAAGTTTTTACAGCCTGACAAAAACTTCCACCTCTGTAATATTTAGCCACCTCATAATCTAGTGGTTCACCAAAGCAACGCAAGCGGGGTTTGTAGTCGGCGCTTTAGCGCTAAAGCGCTAACTACAAACAATACTTACCCAGCAATTTTGGGTTGCTGGAGTACTAGGCTAAGTAGGCAAAATTTCCAAGGTATTATTACGTAATTTCAACTACTGCTAGTAACAGTATTCGCTCACATAGCCTTAATTGGGAGTGGCACAGACAAAGTAGCGGTGGATAAACAGGCATAGCCTATTTATATTTTGCTGCCACACTACAAATACCAATAAAGATATAAGTGCGGCATGATATAAAAATTGGGTAAAGCCATTACCCAGGCAAGTTTACTCTAACAATTAAGGCTAATATCTAGCCAAACGTAACAATAATTAGCCCAACTGCAAGAATTTAATCTTCAGTTGCAGCTACCATGATAAATGCACCTCTAGACTGAAAGCTCGCCAGGTTTTGCCGAGTGTCAAGAAATTTATTAATACTATATTTTGAGATGTAGACAGGAAATGGCTTGTCATTAGACAAAGCCTAGTCAGAAACTGTAGTTACAAAAGATACAGTGAATCCAAACTGAAAGTCTAGCCAATCTATTATAACTTTAGCAAGTAACCTTCATACCTCGCAAGCTTCTACAAAAAAGAAACTGTTTGCGATGAGAGGGAGTAGGGAGTGGGGAGTGGGGAATGGGGCATTGGGCATTGGGAATTGGGAATGGGGAAAAAACCAATGACTAATGACTAATGACCAATGACTAATGACTATTGACTAATGACTATTGACTAATGACTATTGACTAATGACTATTGACTAATGACTATTGACTATTATGAAAATTGTCTTCTTTGGTACTCCTGATTTTGCTGTTCCTACTCTAGAAAAATTGCTGAAACAGCCAGAATTTGAAGTTTTAGCAGTTGTCACTCAACCGGATAAACGCCGAGAACGAGGGAATAAACTTACACCTTCACCTGTAAAAACTGTCGCCACGGCTCATAATTTGCCTGTATGGCAACCACACCGAGTTAAAAAAGATACTAAAACTTTAACCCAACTCAAACAAGCAGGCGCTGATGCTTTTGTAGTTGTCGCCTATGGGCAAATTCTTTCTCAAGAAATTTTGGATATGCCCAAGTTGGGTTGTATTAACGTGCATGGCTCAATTTTACCCAAGTACCGGGGTGCAGCTCCGATTCAGTGGTGTTTGTATAACGGTGAAAAAGAAACAGGCATCACGACTATGTTGATGGATGCTGGTATGGATACTGGGGCGATGCTGCTGAAAGCCACTACACCGATAGATTTACTGGATAATGCCTATGTTTTGGCAGAGAAATTGGCAACAACAGGCGCAGATTTGTTGGTGGAAACTTTATTAAAGTTGGAACGCGGCGAAATTCAACCCATTCCTCAAGATAATTCTCAAGCTACCTACGCGCCTTTGATTAAAAAGGAGGATTATCTATTGGATTGGTCAAAGAGCGCTATACAATTACACAATCAAATCAGAGGCTTTTACCCCAATTGTACTACCACCTTCCGCAATCAATCTCTCAAAATTACCGCCTCCGCTCCCCTTGATTGTGCTTACACTCAGGAATTACCACCAGAAATTCAAGAAATATTACACAAAACGCCTAATTTGTCAATGCTGTCGGGCAGTCCGGGGGAAGTAGTAAGCATCGCCAAGGGGATAGGAGCGATCGCGCAAACAGGGGAAGGTTTGTTACTGTTGCGAGAAGTTCAGCTAGCTGGTAAACGTCCCCAGTTGGGATGGGATTTTGTTAATGGTACGCGGTTAACGGTGGGAGAGGTGTTTGGGAGTTAGGAGTTAGGAGTGAGGAGTTAGGAGTTATGAGTTAGGAGTTGTAGAGACGCGCCATGGCGCGTCTGTACAGGAGTTATGAGTTTTCATTCCTAACTCCTCACTCCTCACTCCTAACTTTTCGTAAAAGCGGCAAGATTCACACGGGCCGTCTGGGTTAACTGCACAGCGAATAATTTCTGAATGAGCATTGTAGCGGCAACTGGCATCGCCCACGACCCAACGTCCATCTAGCCAACTTTTCTCATCTGGTCTTTTGGCAGACTGCACATATAGGGCAATTTTTTGCAAGCGGTAGCGCCCTGATTTAAGCTGATAACGGTGGCGGCGCTCTAAAACAGCGTAGGTTTGTCCTTCAAGGTCGAGATAGTTTCCCGGTTGTGGCGTCCAATCTAGTTGGACACTGCCGAGGGACTGACGCGGATGCGTCAGAATCACCTCTGTTGGTAATGAATCTGGCTCCATAAGCTTTTGTAATTGCATTTACATTACTAGGATAGTAACGCACCACTTGCAGTAGCATACGGAGTTTATGTTAGAGTTAATAATTTACTAATATTTTGTAAAAAAGTCGCAAAGGCGTTTACAAAGTACATATTTATACCAGCATATACTATTGTATCTTATTTGCTTTGAAGAAAGGGGAGTAGGGAGTGGGGAGTGGGGAATGGGGCATTGGGCATTGGGCATTGGGCATTGGGCATTGAGAAAAATCTAATGACTGATATCTTGCACCATTCTCAACAAGAGCCTCTGGCTCTTATTCTCGTTACCAGGTTGAACCTGGTAACGAGGGTTTGGAGGGCTGCCGCCTCCTGGCTGTTGCGATTGGTGCAAGATATCAGCAAATTTTCTCTGGTTGTAAAGAAACTAGCTTTCGTACTATTTCGTCAAAGTGTTAGCAATGAAGATACCCATCCCTAGTTGCACTAATGTTGAAACTAACCCGAATTAAACGACAGATATTTTCAATCTTTCTACGTCGTTTTTGGCTTTCGTGTGGAGTGGTTATTCTGCTGACATTGATGTTGCTTCCAGTTCAAGCACAAAAACCATCTCTAACGCCTTCACCCGATACTCAAGCACAGTCCAACACGTCATTACTTCAACGTCGGTTAAATAATATCGACATTTCAGCCGCCCAAGCCAACGTTGGAATCGGGGTTTTAAACCTGAATACTGGCGAAAGCTGGTTTCGCAATGGCAAGCAGCGCTTTCCCATGCAAAGCGTATACAAGCTTCCTAGCGCGATCGCTGTTTTAAAATTAGTAGATGAGGGTAAGATTTCGCTTGAGCAACCAGTCACCATTACCCGTCAGCAGTTTGCTCCCGGCTGGAGTCCTATCAGAAAGGAATTCAAAGGTAACAGCGCCCAGTTTACAGTCCGAAACCTGCTTGAACGTTCTGTGGGAATTAGTGATAATACTGCTGCTGATGCTTTGGTGCGATTGGTCGGTGGAACTAAGAAAGTTAATGCTATCTTGAAAAGGCTGAATATTCGCAATGTCCGTGTTGATAGATTAGAACAGCAGATGCAACCGGAGAGTATAGGACTGACAAACTTTCGACCCGAATTAGCTGACGAGCAAAAATTCACCGAAGCTGTCCAGAAAATTCCCGATCGCGTCAAGAAAGCTGCTTTAGAAAAATATCTCACCGATCCGCGAGATACTGCCACTCCTGAAGGTATAGTTGACCTTTTGGCAAAGCTGCACTCGAATCAGCTATTGTCCCAGAATTCTACCGCTTTGTTGCTAAAAATAATGACCGATTCTCCCACAGGAGAAAAAAGGCTAAAAGCGGGGCTACCTCAAAATTGGTCAATTGCACATAAGACAGGTACTGGTGAAGATGTTCTGAACAGAGGTACTGCTACAAATGATGTTGGCATTGCTAGTTCACCGAACGAAAAACACGTTGCGATCGCTGTATTTATAGCCGGTTCAAAAGCGCCTATGGAAAAGCGTGAGAAAGTGATGTCTAATATTGCTAAGGCTGTAGTTGAGGCAATCTAATAACTTCTACACCTCAGCATTTATGCGTAGGGAATTATGAATTATTTAGACTGCGCCAATACTGGTGCGCCGCTTCGGCTTCAACCTGATGATCGGCGTGCCAGTTTCCGATAGACGATATATCGTAATACCCAATCTTCATTGTTTCGTGCGACTCGCGCAACGTTCCATCAACAACTGTACAATAAAATAGCAAGTGGTAGCTGGTATGCGGTTGTCCAAAATCACCTGGCATTCGCGAACCAAGATAAATCAACGGCCCAACTTCCACGCTTAAACCCGTTTCTTCAAGTACTTCTCGTACAAGCGACTGCTGCGGCGTTTCTCGAACTTCAGCCCAACCGCACGGCAAACACCAAGTATAATCGTCAGTGCGTTGAACCAATAACATTTCACCATACTCGTTCAGTATAGAAGCAGACACACCCACCTTCGGCGTAATGTATCCAAGTTCAGCACGAAAGCGCTTCTCTATTTCTGGACTAGGGAGAGAAGACAGTGTAGAGTACTGCGCACAAGCAAGATTAAGAAGACGTTCGTAGCGTTCCTGATCGTAAACATTTTTTGTATAGTTTAATCCAAGTTGCGCGATACGCCGGAGGCGTTAAGCTTCGCTTATCGCCCGCAGTTCGTCCAGCAATTCGATAATGCTCAAAGGGTGATCGGTAGTCATGATTAGCCCTAACTATTTAAACAAAATATTTGCTTTAGCCAGTGTAATTGTAATTTATATTTATTTTTGAATTTCAGCCAAATAATATTTAATAAAGCTATGAATCAACATATAAAAAAACCGCTTTCGCGGTCTAAAAATCACTTTATAGACAACGAAAGCGGTTAATACACATCACACAAAACCAACTAACGAGGAAAAATTAGACAAATTTTAATTAAGCGGCTTTAGCTTCTTCTGTATTAGTAGCTTCTGAAACTGGTTCAGCAGTATTATCTGCTAAATTAATTTTGACTACTTGCCGACGTGCTTCTGTGACTTTGGGCAGTGTCAGGGTCAGAATACCATTTTTGTATTCCGCTTGCACTTTGTCATTTTGAATAGCAGTTGGCAGAGAAATTACCCGGTGAAATTTACCGTAGCGAAACTCAGAACGAATATTACCGCTATTTTCAGCTTTGTTTTCATAGCGGTGTTCGCCAGTAATAGCAACTGCTTCCCGTGTTACCCGGATATCTAAATCTTTAGCTTCCATACCGGGGATTTGTGCCCGCAAAATCAGGTTATCATCTGTATCTTGCAGTTCAACTGCTGGCTTCCAAGCAATTTCAGGTTGACGTTTGACAGTTAACATCTCATCAAAAATTCTATCCATTTGACGGTGCAAAGCATCAATTTCTTGGAAAGGCTGCCAACGAATAATAGCCATATTTAATCTCCCCTGATAGCCGTTTGTTCTTGCTTTTTGATTCATACATTTCTATGATGCCGACACTAAATCAAGAAGACGGTGGGGTAAACCGGATTAAAATGGGAGTGAATACCAGATAATAGTCAAGAGTCAATGGTCAATGGTCAAAAACCTTTTTTATAAGATTTGGTCATTGTTTTAGATGGTATATTTTTCCTGTCTCTAAATACTAAAATCATCATTAATAGCTTCGTTGTGTGACTTTGGGCGTGCCAAAGAAGTAGTAAATAGCTGTGTAAGGGACGCGAACCTCATAATTTTGATGTGCGCGATCGCAACCTTTAACAGGTGCTTTACCACCAACGGTCTCTAAGCGTTGAATCCAATTCACTTGACTGAAAATACCATTACCTGTACGAGATTTTGTTCCTAACAGTAACCAATCAATTGCACTGGCTTGCGGTGCGTTTGTTTTGGCTATGACTTTTGCCATAACTTTACTACCGTCATTTGCTTCCCAGGTAGGGCCAGCGTAATGGAGACCTAGCTTTTGTCCTTGGTCATTGTATAGCACTGCTTCTGGGGCTTTGAGAGTCCACTCAAAAGTATTGGAATCTGCTTTTGCTTTGCAAACGTATATTTGTGAACCTTTAGCAGTTGATTTGAGTAATAGACGTTGTTTAGCTGGTACTTGCAACTTGTTAGGTACTTGGGAGGTAATAGCAGGTGCTGCATGTGCTAAGGGTGTGTAGATACCAAACCCGAAGAGAGAAAAAAGAATACTAATGCTACCAACAATATGTTTTTTCATCGGAGTTATTGTAGAATGTATTTATTTATTTGCATTTCATTTGCATAAACAGGGCGGGCGAGACGCCCACTCCACAACAATTTGAATGTTTTAAATATGCAAGTTAAATATGCTTTAGCTTCTAACAAAATAATATTGCTTGAAACAGCAAAAAAAATCTGAAGAACGTCGTGATTTATTTCTCAACGAAATAAATAACTTTACTTTGACTTTCGTTTAAATCTAAGTACATTTATCTATGACTTTAGTCATTAGTCATTGGTCATTAGTCATTAGTCATTGGATTTTTTCCCATCCCCCATGCCCAATGCCCCATGCCCAATGCCCAATGCCCCATGCCCAATGCCCCATTCCCCACTCCCCTCCCCAGCGAAAAACTCTGAGTTTGTCAAGTTGTTTGAAGTTATGTAGCCTTTTGATTACGACTGCTAAGCTACTGCGGTAAACTAAGCCAAGATTATAATTCTTTCTCAGAGAAGAGTACTCGGAAAGGAGTTTTTTAATGTCTCATACCGTAAAAATCTACGATACTTGCATTGGTTGCACACAATGCGTCCGCGCTTGCCCAACTGACGTGTTGGAAATGGTTCCTTGGGATGGCTGTAAAGCCCAGCAAGTTGCCTCTTCTCCCCGCACAGAAGACTGTGTGGGTTGTAAGCGGTGTGAAACTGCTTGCCCCACGGACTTTTTGAGCATCCGGGTTTACCTGGGGGCTGAAACCACTCGCAGTATGGGTCTGGCTTACTGAGGAATTTACTTTAATTTCTCGTGTAGCTTTGCAATTTTAGTGTACTGATAGCAAGCACCTTTAGAACGTAGGGTGGGCATTTCTTGCCATTCAGTCAAAGTGGTGGGCGATGCCCACCCTACAAGTTTATCTTTTTTGTCAAATCTCAAAAAAACATAGCCATTCATACCATAAAAGGGGGCTTTTTGCTCCTTTTTTTCTTTTTCTATACTTTGCAAAGCCCGGTATTTGTGCTAACAACTATACTGGATTTAATCATCCCGAAAATGGAGTGGTGTGAGTATGTGCGGTATCGTTGGCTATATTGGCACTCAAGCGGCGACAGAAATTTTGCTATCTGGGCTGGAAAAACTGGAGTATCGGGGTTACGATTCTGCTGGAGTAGCTACGGTATGGGAAGGAGAGGTTAATTGTGTCCGAGCAAAGGGCAAATTATATAACTTGCGTTCTAAGTTAGAACACTTAGCAACCCCTGCCCCTATTGGTATTGGTCACACTCGTTGGGCAACTCATGGTAAACCAGAAGAATACAACGCGCATCCCCATATGGATACGGCTATGCGCGTGGCAGTGGTGCAAAATGGTATTGTTGAAAATTACCGCGAGTTACGTGAACAACTCAAAGCCTCTGGACATGAGTTTCACTCGGATACTGATACAGAAGTTATACCCCATTTAATTGCTCAGTTTCTCAAGGAAGAAATTGCTCTTGGTAATTCTAATTCTGACTTTATTTTCTTAGAAGCGGTGCGAAAAACTGTAAACGAACTTGAAGGGGCGTTTGCGATCGCAGTTATTTCCGCTGATTATCCCGATGAACTTATCGTAGTCCGCCAACAAGCGCCTTTGGTAATTGGTTTTGGTCAAGGGGAGTTTTTCTGCGCTTCCGATACTCCCGCTATCATTTCCCATACCCGTGCGGTACTACCTCTAGAAAATGGGGAAATAGCACGTCTGACACCTTTGGGTGTGGAGATTTACAACTTTGCTGGCGACAGGTTGAAAAAACATCCCCACCTACTCAGCTTGAGTCCAACGATGGTAGAAAAACAAGGATTCAAGCACTTCATGCTCAAGGAAATCTACGAGCAACCAGGAGTAGTCAGGGAAACTTTGGAAGCTTATTTTAACACAGATTGGAGTGCTGCTAATCCTGATAATTCTCCAATTAAGATTAATTTACCAGATGAACTTTACGCAGATTTAGAGCAAATTCAAATCGTCGCTTGCGGTACTAGCTGGCACGCGGCATTAGTGGGTAAATATTTACTAGAACAATTAGCGGAAATACCTACTCAGGTACAGTACGCTTCTGAGTTTCGCTATTCTCCATCACCGCTAACACCCAATACTCTCACCATTGGCGTTACCCAATCCGGTGAAACTGCTGATACGTTAGCAGCTTTGGCGATGGAAAAAGAACGTCGCCAAAATAGAGAGGCTAAGTATCAAGCGCGACTTTTGGGCATTACCAATCGCCCGGAAAGTACTTTAGGACGTATGGTTCCGCATATTATTAATACTCTAGCAGGAATTGAAATTGGGGTAGCGGCGACAAAAACTTTTATGGCTCAATTAATGGCGTTTTACGCTTTGGCTTTGGATTTAGCTTATCGCCGTCGAACGGTTTCCCTAGACATACTCGAAGAAATTCTCAAAGGGTTGCGCTACATTCCTAAAGAGATGGAAGCAACTTTGGAAAGTCAGGAAAAATTAACTGAACATTTAGCCCATGAGTTCGCCGAAACTACAGATTTCATCTTTTTGGGTAGGGGGATAAATTTCCCCATAGCCTTAGAAGGGGCGTTGAAATTAAAGGAAATCAGCTATATTCACGCCGAAGGATATCCAGCCGGGGAAATGAAACATGGTCCGATCGCTCTATTGGATGCAAAAGTACCAGTAGTTGCGATCGCTATGCCTGGTAATGTGTATGAAAAGGTTATTTCTAACGCCCAAGAGGCAAAAGCCCGTGATTCTCGCTTAATTGGGGTTACACCTGTGAAAGATGGAGAAGCGGCGGAAATTTTTAACGACCTTATCCCCGTTTCTTCAACAGATGAATTACTCTCTCCGATCCTAACGGTGATTCCCTTACAATTATTGGCTTATCATATCGCTGCCCGTCGCGGTTTGGATGTGGATCAGCCTAGGAATTTGGCAAAATCTGTAACGGTGGAATAGCAAAAAGCCGTGAAATAAATTCCGGCTTAAAGCCAAAACCCGTTAGAAACGGGTTAAAACTGATATCTTGTATCATTCTCAATAATCCTAGTAGGGCATAGCCCCACCTAATAAGAGTTTTAACCCATTTTGAATGGGTTTGTCCCAGACGCGAAATTTCGCGTCTCTACACATGCGGAAATTTATTTCACGGCTAATTGCAACTGATGCAAGAATGATTTTTAACCTCTAACCTCGTTACCAGGTTGAACCTGGTAACGAAAATTAGAGCCTCTGGCTCTTGTTGAAAATGATGCAACATAATGGGTTTGTAGAGACTAGCAATTGCAACGTCTCTACATATGCGGAAATTTATTTCACAGCAATGCTATTAAATAGAGGATTGTTTGTAAAATTTTACAGTCAATCCACAGTAATTGTGATTAAAATTACTAGTTTGGGAAGAATAAAGCTGATTAAATACGTGGTTGGCTAAGTTCAAAATATTACAAAATATCAGTCTCATCTGAGGTTTTCAATGGCGCGGACGGAAAAAGTAAGACAACTAGCCAACTTTATCTGGAGTATTGCTGAACTTTTACGCGGAGATTACAAACAAGCTGATTATGGCAAAGTTATCCTACCTTTCACGGTGTTGCGTCGGTTGGACTGTGTTCTAGAACCTACAAAAGAACAGGTAATGGACTTTTACGAAACTAAAGTCAAGTCTATGAACCTGAAAAATCCTGAACCGTTACTCAACCAGAAAGCTGGCGTACCTTTTCACAACATCAGCCAGTTTACTTTTGCCAAATTAAAGCAAGATTCAGATAACGTTGCTGCTAACCTCAGAAATTATATCAACGGCTTCTCTGTAGCTGGGCGGGAAATTATTGAATATTTTAACTTTAATGACCAAATCAATCGCCTCGATGAAGCAAATCTACTGTTTTTGATTGTCAAAAAATTTGCCGAAATCGATTTGCACCCAGATCAAGTCTCTAACATGGAGATGGGTTATGTTTTTGAGGAACTGATTCGCAAATTTTCTGAACTATCCAATGAAACTGCGGGGGAACATTTTACACCGCGTGAAGTTATCCGACTGATGGTAAATTTGCTGTTTCTCAATGACAAAGATATTTTGACCCAAAAGGGAATTGTTAAAACCATTTACGATCCGGCTTGTGGAACGGGTGGGATGCTTTCGGTAGCGGAAGAGTATATTAAAGAACTTAATTTTGATGCTAAACCTGTGGTTTTTGGGCAGGAAATTAACCCAGAATCCTACGCAATTTGCAAATCGGACATGCTGATTAAAGGGCAGGATGTCAGCAATATTAAGTTTGGCAATACCTTCACTAACGATGGTTTGGAACACGAAAATTTTGATTATATGCTATCAAATCCGCCGTTTGGGGTGGAGTGGAAAAAGGTGCAAACCTATGTTAAAACCGAGTATGAAAAGAAGGGATTTGATGGGCGGTTTGGTGCAGGTTTGCCCCGAATTTCTGATGGTTCGTTCCTGTTTCTGCAACACATGATTTCTAAAATGAAACGGGATAACGGTGGTTCTCGAATTGCGATCGTGTTTAATGGTTCGCCTTTGTTTTCTGGGAGTGCAGGGAGTGGCGAAAGTGAGATTCGCAAATGGATTATTGAAAAAGACTGTTTAGAGGTCATTTATAAAGAAAATCTGATCCCCCCAACCCCCCTTAAAAAGGGGGGCTAGTAATTATTTCTCCCCCCTTTTTAAGGGGGGATTAAGGGGGGATCTAGGATGAAACTAAGGTTTAGAGGCTTAATATTTACTTTATAAATGGTCTCTTATGCATAAAATCGGCGGAAAGGCTAAAGCAATGGTCGTCACAGCCTCTCGACCCCATGTAATTCGTTACAAGGAAGAATTTGATAAGTATTTGCAAGAACAGGGTTATAGAGATATCAAAGCATTAGTTGCTTTTACGGCTTTTACTGATAAAGACACAAGCATTCAATACAACGAATCTGATATCAATGGCTTTGGCGATCGCGAGTTACCCGAAAAGTTTGAAACAGGCGAATATCAACTTTTAATTGTTGCAGATAAATATCAAACCGGTTTCGACCAACCACTATTGCACAGCATGTATGTGGATAAAAAACTTTCTGGAGTCAAAGCCGTGCAAACTTTATCCCGTTTGAATCGTACTTGTCCGGGAAAAGAAGATACATTTGTTTTAGATTTTGCTAACGACGAGCAAGATATTATTGATGCTTTTCAGCCTTACTACGAACAAACCATACTAGCATCAACCACAGACCCCAATCGGTTGTACGATTTGAAAAGCAGATTAGATAGCTACCAAATTATTTGGCCTAGCCAGGTAGATGCTTTTGCGAAAGTATTTTTTAAATCTCAAGAAAAAGCCAGTAAGCGAGATCACGCTAAACTTCATTCCCTAGTTGACCCTGCGATTGAGCGTTTTCAAGAGTTGAATGAACAAGAGCAGGATGAGTTTAAAAACACCTTGGGAGCATTTATAAGATTATACGCTTTCTTGGCGCAAATTATGCCATTTACGGATGAAGAATTAGAGAAATTTTATGCCTTTGCTCGTCTTTTGCAAACCAAGTTACCAAAACGTATTCAGAGTGAAGTTTTTAAGCTGAGTGATGAAGTTGCATTAGAATATTATCGATTGCAAAAAATCCGAGAAGGTCGGATTGTTTTAGAACAAAATACTGAATCTCCATTGCAACCCATTACTGAAGCGGGTATACCCAGAGAGAAAGAGGAACAAGCAAAACTTTCAGAAATTATCGATATTCTCAACAAACGATTTAGCACCGATTTTACTGAAGCAGATAAATACTTTTTTAGCCAGATTGAAGAAGCACTCGTTCAAGATGAGACTTTATCACAGCAAGCTAAAAGCAACTGTATTCAGAATTTTAAATATGGCTTTGAAGATGTATTTCTGACCAAGCTGATTGAGCGCATGGATTTAAATCAAGATATTTTTACAAAAATTATCGATGATAAAGATTTTGGTGATGCGGTGAGGGATTGGATTTTAAGAAAGGTATATAATAGGTTGACATGAGAGTTAAGCGCTGAAATAAATTTCGCGCTCAGAGCTAAAACCCGTTTAAACGGGTTAAATCTTTTATCTGAGTTAGCTTTTGAGAATAGTGCATTCCGGTCAGTTGAATCGAGAGGCGGAGCCTCCAAAACCTCGTTACCAGGTTGAACCTGGTAACGAGAATTAGAGCCTCTGGCTCTTGTTGAGAAAATAGTGCATTCCGGTCAGTTGAATCAAGAGGCGGAGCCTCCAAAACCTCGTTACCAGGTTGAACCTGGTAACGAGAATTAG
>JBHYDF010000182.1:0-17479 GCA_051861145.1 Nostocaceae cyanobacterium | reverse complement strand
ACTATTAACTATTAACTATTAACTATTAACTATTAACTATTAACTATTAACTATTGACTAACTAAATATTTGTATCCCGACGCTGATCAACAATGATTACCTTGGGATCATTGTCAACTACGTTTCCAGGATAATTAGTGCGAGTGGTATCAACTGTGGAAGTAGTAGGTGTGGAAGTAGCGGGATTTACGTAATCACTGCGAGTATCAGCAACACCGGGAGCATTATAAATACCGAACTCTTCAATGCCTCGATTTCTGAGAATAGTTTCAGCACGCAGGATTTCTGCTTGTGTGCCTTCTACCATAACCAAATAATCACCACCGGAAACGCGATCGTTATAAACTCTGGCTCTTTCTTCAGGAATTCCCAAACCAATTAGCGCACCCAATAAACCACCAGCAGCGGCACCAATACCAGCACCAGCAGCAGTTGTAGCTAGTGCTGTGGCTACTTCACCAGCTAGCAAGATTGGTCCAACACCAGGAATTGCTAAAGTACCCAAACCAACAAGTAAACCGGTAAGACCTCCTAATACGCCACCTGTAACGGCTCCAGCAGCAGCACCCTCATCAGCCTTATTACCAACTTTGTCTTGCGCTTCAACACCGCCAACATTACCAACGCGATCGGCGTCTTTGGCAATTACAGAAACCTTATCCATGTCAAAGCCAGCATCTCTCAGTTCACGGAGTGCATGTTCGGCATCACTACGATTAGAAAATATTCCAACAGCACGCTGACGTTCACCCACAGCCATTTTAAACTCCTCTATCAAACAGTAATTAAACAAAGCACAAATGTATTAAGTTTTGTTGTGCTTTGTGTTTACATTACTGTTGTCCCCTGTTTTTATCTTATTTCCATCGCTCTCAAGGATAAGCTTGCTCTCTATCAACGGATGGGTTAATGGTTAATGGTTAATGGTTAATGGTTAATGGTTAATGGTTAATAGCCATCAACCATGAACCATCAACCATGAACCATCAACCATGAACAACCAACTAACAACCCTCAACGGAAATTGCTCCCAAGAGTGTTCGGTTCTACGACTTTCGTCTGTACACAAATGCCGATAACCTCGTAGTAAGTAGTGAACTACCTACCTAAAAAGGTAGATGTCGCTGTTGAATCAAGGGGTGAATACCTGTGTACAAGTGGATATTGCCGAGTTTGAGCGAAGTTTTAGCCGATAAATCATATGTGGCTTTTGGTTCACCTGCTAAGGCACAACAGCAGTGGCGTGTAAGTTTGGCTGCTACACAAAAGCTGCTATTAAACACCTTAGTAACCATTCCACCTCAACAAACGCAAGGATTAGTTTTAGCTGCACCAGCACCTGTTTTCAACCATCCCAAACTAACTCAATGCTTGCAGAGGATAACTTTTACGGCAGAACCATTTAACCCCTTGGCGCTGATGCCGTTTCAGATGCCAGAGGAAAAAGTTGCGATCGCACCTGATCCAACAACTCCCAACGAGTCGGTATTGCCCTTGATCAAAGCAGATCCTTTGGCAAGAGAACAGTTTTGTCTAGTTTTTACAGATAAATTTAAATTAGTACTGGTCTTAGCAGAAGAAGACGACGGTAGTAAAGCATTTTTATTTTCCTTTGAGCCAGAAGTCGTCCAGCAGGCTTGGCGAGTACTTGGCGCACGGGTTATGCTCACTAATCCAGATTTATTCGCTGAACTGGAAGATTTAGTACAAAATTACTCTTCTGTTGTTCCAGATTACCGCACGGTAATGGAGTTTAGCCAGTTATTGTTGGCGGAATTACCTGAAGAAGGAACTAGAGACTGGGGACTAGGGACTAGGGAAGCTGTAGAAGCAACTAGAGATCAGGGACAAAGAAATGAGACTAATTCCCAATCTCCAATTCCCGATGTGGAAATGTTGCAAGCATTTGCACACGAAGTCCGTACTCCCCTGACAACCATTCGTACTATCACTAGGCTATTGCTGAAGCAACGCGACTTGCCTGCGAATGTAATTAAACGCCTGAAAATTATCGATCGCGAGTGTACCGAACAAATTGACAGAATGGAATTGCTGTTTAGGGCAGCAGAACTAGAAACATCTGCCACTGGCAAACCTACAAATACTCAATTAACGGCGATGTGTCTGGAGCAAGTTTTGCAACAAAGTATTCCTCGCTGGCAAGAAGCGGCTAGTCGGCGTAATTTAACGTTGGATGTGGTTTTACCCCAACACTTACCTACAGTTGTAAGTAATCCTACCATGCTAGACCGAGTTCTTACTGGGTTGATGGAAAATTTTACTCGCAGTTTACCTTCTGGTAGCCACATTCAAGTACAAGTCATTCCTGCTGGCGACCAACTTAAGTTACAATTATTACCCAAGCCCCAAAATGATACAACAGCTACCTCTGGATGCACGCCACCAATTCGTAAAGCTCTTGGGCAACTGCTGATGTTTCAACCGGAAACGGGTACAATTAGCTTAAATTTGGCTGCAACTAAGCATTTGTTTCAGGCCATTGGTGGAAAACTAATTGTACGAGAACGTCCTCGCTATGGGGAAGTTATGACTATATATTTACCTTTAGAAGGAGCGGAGAGTAAGGAGAATTCAAAATTTAAAATTCATCATTCATAATTGATAATTTTTATTCGCTTTGTCAGAGACACACGCCAATTGCACTGTAAAGGTTGAGCCTTCAGACGATTTGCTTTTGACATGAATAGAGCCTCCACAACGCTGCAATAGTTGCTGTACAATTGTTAAGCCCAAACCTACACCACCTGGGTCTTCACTAGCAAGGGGACGTACGCGATAAAAGCGCTCAAAAATTTTGGAAATATCGCTTTCGGCAATACCAATACCAGTGTCACGGAATTCTAGTTGCACATAATCACCCAGAAGGCGTCCCCGTACCCACACTTGACCGCCATTGGGCGTAAATTTAATACTATTAGAAAGTAAGTGAATGACAATTTGCCTTAGCCCTCCACTTACGCACCAAACGGGGGGGAGTTCTGTTGGTACGGTGTATGCTAGCATAATACCTTTTTCTTGTGCTAAAGGCTGATAGGTACTGACTACCCCAGGTACAACATCTGCGAGACGTACTGACTCTAAAGTTGTTTCCTCTAAATTACGCTCGTTTTGTGCCAGTTCCAATACACCGTGAATCAAAGAATTTTGGCGATCGCACTCTCGTTTTAACATCTGTAAATAACGTTGGCGCTGTTGGTTCTTCAGAACAGGGGAGTTCAACAACGAAAGGGCTGTCTTCATATGCGTTAGGGGCGTACGCAACTCTTGACAGACATTATTTAAGAATTCATCCTTAAGTTGCAGATTGTTGTATAATAATTTTTTTTGCTGTTCTACTTTAGCAACCCGTTTAGCGATGATTTGGCGATTAATTTCATCCTGTCGCTGAAGTTGTTTTGCGAACAATTGACTTACTAGTGCTGGATTGGATGCACTTGGGCAAATAAAATCAGCAGGCACGAGACTTGATGATTCTGGAATTATTGCCTGTTTAATACCATTTAATACTTGTTGAATTATTCTTCCTTCAATACTACTTACTGCCAGCAACATTTTCTGGCTTTTTCTTAGTCGATGAACCACAATTAGACTGCAAAATTCCGGCGACAACACCATCAGAAAATATTCTCGTCGCAGATGGCTATTAGGTAGGAATTGGGCATTGGGCATTGGGAATTGGGAATTGGTTTTTTTACCCATGCCTGATGCCCCTTGCCCCTTGCCCATTGCCCCTTGCCCATTGCCCGATGCCCCTTGCCCGATGCCCCTTGTCCCCTTATTTGCAACATCGCAAGTATGGATAACACTAGACTTTTCAAATTGCTGGTGATAACGCTGAATTTCTGAGTGCCAAATTTTCCCTGGTGGTAGCTTTACCCATAAAGTGGCTGTAATTTTTTGCTCAATTAGTAAATCAATTTGTGACCTCAGTAGTGAAAGTAGAGTAGCAGAAGTTAGGGATAATACTTGGGGAGGCGCTTGCACAGCCAAAGCCAGTTGATATATCGACAAGTCCTGAGCCAGAGAAAAATTCATGAGTAAGTAGAATAAAGGAAAACTGATAATAATCAAGCAATAAATAATACTGTGTCAAATTTTCACCCTTAAATGTTTATTTTTGACAAAGAAATTAAGAATTAGGGGCTAGGGGCAAGGGGCATCGGGCAAGGGGCATTGGGCAAGGGGCATTGGGCATTGGGCATGGGGCATGGGGCATCGGGCATTGGGCATGGGGCATGGGGCATCGGGCAAAGGGCATCGGACATTGTTAAGACAACCAATTCCCAATGCCCAATTCCCAATTCCCACTTCCCAATTCCCAATGCCCAATGCCCAATTCCCAATTCCCAATGCCCCTAGCCCCTAGCCTCTAGCCTCTGTGTTAAAGCATCCCGTGCATGTTCTCTGTCGTCAAAGTGGATTTTTTCGGTTCCAAGAATTTGGTAATCTTCGTGTCCTTTACCAGCTAGCAGGATGCCATCGCCGGGTTGCGCTTCTAATATGGCGGTACGAATGGCGGTAGCGCGATCGCATATCACTACTGGCTCAACTGTGTCTGGTATCCCTGCTAAAATATCCTGCAAAATTCGCTCTGGGTCTTCAGTACGAGGATTATCAGATGTCACTACCGCTACATCTGCTAATTCAGCGCCAATTTTACCCATTTTCGGGCGCTTGGTTCTGTCTCTGTCTCCCCCGCAGCCAAACACGCAAATCATCTTTCCAGGAATGAACGGGCGTGAGGCTTTAAGTAAATTTTCCAAACTATCGGGCGTGTGGGCATAATCGACAATCACGCTGATATCTTGTTCAGGACTTATCTGCACCCTTTCCATCCGTCCGGGAACTCCCGGAAACTCCGGTATCGCAGATGCCACTAATTCTAAATCTAGACCTAAGTGTAAAACTGCTCCTATGGCTGACAGTAGGTTTTCGAGGTTGTATTGACCGACTAGCGGTGAACGAAAAGCTACATCACCCTTTGGTGTATGCAACGTACCGCTAACACCATTCGGCTGGTAATTTAAATCACTCATCCACAAGTCAGCGGTGGAATCGTTAACACTATAACTCCAAACCTTATCTGCATCTAGAGACTCAATTAATCGCTTCCCGTAGGGGTCATCAGCGTTAATTATCGCCCGTCCTCTGAGATAATCAGAATTAAACAGTAGTGCTTTCGCCGCAAAATAATCTTCCATATCACGGTGAAAGTCGAGATGGTCTTGGGTAAGATTGCTAAACACCCCTACCTCAAACTGGCAACCCATTACTCGTCCCTGTGCCAAAGCGTGAGAACTAACTTCCATCACGCCGTACTCACTACCAGCAGCTAAAGCTTCCGCTAGCTGGCGTTGTAATTCTACGGCAAACGGCGTTGTGTGGACAGCGGTTTGTGTGAAGCCTTGCCAACGGGTGTAGAGAGTCCCCATTAAAGCTGTCAGTTTATTTGCTTTGTTGAGGAAATATTCAATCAGGTGGGTGGTTGTGGTTTTGCCATTCGTACCCGTAACACCCACGAGTTTGAGTTTATGCCCAGGATAGTTGTAAAAAGTAGACGCTATTTGGGCACAGGCTTTAGTCATGTCGCTAGCGCTAATGACACAAGGAAGATCCCCCCCTTGCCCCCCCTTACTAAGGGGGGGTTGGGGAAGATCCCCCCCTTGTTGCCCCTCCTTAGTAAGGGGGGGTTGGGGGGGATGTTTTTGTGCTGCATTGGTGGAGATAATTGCAGCGATCGCACCAGATGCGATCGCGCTTTGCCAAAAATCTCCGCCATCTACTCTTGTTCCGGGCATACCAATAAACAAATCTCCCGGATTGGTAGCATGGGAATTTGTCGTTAACCCTTTTACCTCACCATCCAGCGCCGGATGTTCAGGTAATTCTACAATCCCCTCTACAGTAGCTATTAACTCCCGCAGTTTCATCTTGTCAACCTCTTCAAAAAAGGGAATGGGGAATAGGGAGTAGGGAATAGGGCATTGGGAATTGGGAATAGGGAATTGGGAATTGGGAATTGGCAATTGGCAATTGGCAATTGGGAATTGGTTTTCAAAACCGATGCCCGATGCCCGATGCCCGATGCCCGATGCCCGATGCCCGATGCCCGATGCCCAATGCCCCTTGCCCATTGCCCCTTGCCCTAGCCTCTTCTAGTTTCTTGGGCTATATTCTGCACCATTTTCCTTTTTCTACAAATACCTATTGATACTTCCGGAGTATTTTTTCCAACTGTTGCACTGTTGCACGGGGAGAAGGACGGGGTATGAGTTGCAAACTCTCCTGTGCGTCCTCTGTGTCTGTGTGCTTTACTACAAAAAGGACAGGTATTTCATACTGATACGCCCTAAACCAATCTTCACGAGTCGTAATATCGCGAATTTCTAACTCAATCTCGAGATTTTGAATTTGTTCTAACTTTTCTTGTAAACCTTCACATAAATGGCAACCGGGTTTGCTGTATAAGATAAATCGCATTTGTTTTCACTAAACATACATTAAAGCTTGTTGTATGACTATGGCATCATGTAAAAATAAGTTGTACAAATTTTATCTGAAATAGCTTGTGAATCTAGCTTTCACATAAAAAGTGTTCAAGTTATTTTTACACGACTCCTATATACCGCAGACTCAACAACCCAGCGAGGTTCTTTCATTTTGCTAATTCACGCAAAGCGTTGCGGTAATTTTTACGAGTTTCGGCAAAAGCTAGCATCGCCGCCTCAAAATCTCGATCGTAGGGGGTAATTTCAAAGCCATCTGCGGTTTCTGTGAGGAAAATTGTGTCTCCTTCTTTAATATTTAGCTTATGCACAACTTCTTTCGGCAAGGTAACTCCTAGAAAATTGCCTATTTGTCGAATTTTGATAGCGTGCATACTATCACCTCTATATTTGAGATAGTTATCACATATGTTATAACTTGGTTTTTGAAGTAATAAATATTAAAACTTTTCTCGTGCAGCTTTTCTGACAGCTTCCACATCTAATTCTAGTATTTCTGCAACTTCCTGCACGCTTAATCCCCGTTCTAAAAGTCTTGGTACAACTTCTAATTTAGCTTCTTCCTTAGCTTCTTTATAAACCCTAGTTTCTCTCAACAAGTTTAAATTCAACATCGCTTCTATCTCCTCCCTACTCAAATTCGGAAACTTGTACACAAATATTGTTTCTATAAATTCTAAAACTTTCTCCTGAATTATTGCATCTGTTAATTCTTCCCTAACTTTGCTAACTAATTGCTTACCAAACTCTCTCGCCTGCTTCTCACTCTCTACAATTAATTTTACTATTCCTAAACCCAGAGATTCTGAGCCAGTATCCCCAATTTCATCTAGATAAACACAGCGCAGATGCGGTTCTCTTAAAGCACGATACCGCTGTGGATATTCGCTTTCACGGCTGCGAGTGTCATAAATAACTATAGCGCACCAATCAAGGTTAGGCGGCTGATATTCACTAAAGTAAAGGAATATTCCCGTAAAGAGTCTGTCGTAAAATTCCTCATCTTTGTAAAATTGCACTTCTACAAAATAAAGCGCTTCGTTTGAGAAATTCTCTAAAGTCGAAAATACACCATCTAAACGAAAGCCGCGTTGTTTGATTTCTGGTGTTGTGAATTCGTAGGCATTAGGGTTAGTTTCTGGTTTACCTATGAGTTCAAAAAATATCAGAGGAAATTGTTTAAAAAGTTCGTAGAAAATAGCGTCTGTTTTCATATTTTCAAGTCTGCACCACAAATTCTTCTGGTGCAATACCCCAATTTACCCAAGCTATGGCTTCTCGTGCTGATTTTACATCCGGTGGTACGCGCAATACATGAATTTTTTCTGTGCTGGGACAAGTCATCTTTAGCAGATATATTGGCTCTACATCTATTTCGTTACTAATTTTTAATAATCTATATTCTTGATATGAATCTAATTCACTTGCTTGCAATTGTTCAACAATACGAGCGTAGCCAATTCCTTGAATTAATACTCGTCGCAGTTCGGCATTTTTTTCTTCTAACAGCCATGAAGCTTCCCATTGAGAAGGATGTAGCTGGCTGTATTTTTCTGGTAAGGTGACACCATGATAAATGTAGAGGCTGTATCCATCAGCAAATTCAATGGCGGGTTCACCTTCGGCGTGGAGGCGGTTTTGGCTGTCGAAGGAAAGTTTGGTTGGGCGATCGCACACTACTGCTACCCTTTTATAAGCGAAAATCCAACCGCAAGACTCAGCTAAGGATTGAAATATTTGCGATAAATTTTGGTCAGCAGTGTAATTTAATACAGAATTCCAAAAATCAAACCAACTGCAATAGCTGCAAAAGGTGACAGCAGGTATGAAGTTACTATCATAATCTTTTCCGAGTTGAATTTGTAGTTGGTGGTATAGTTCTGATAGGTTAGCGTCGATTTGTAATTCTACAACATCTGCTATATCAGTTTGCAATTGCTGCTCTATAGCTTTCATATAAGATATAAATTGATAATATAAAGTAGTGTGAATGTGTATATTTACATCACTCGGTCTTTTATTAGCAGCATTATCTAAATCAAGTTTTGATTTAAGTGCAAATAACTTAGAAACACTTGAGCGTATCCGCAAAAATCCCAAGTGTATAGGTTGAATCATGAGATACTCTAACTGTGGTAAAGTCTTACTCATAGCCTCATAAGGGCTTTCACAAAAATAAATTTCTGGTTGTTCAAGGCCACATAAAGCATAAACTTCTTTGACTGCTTCAGCAGCTTTTCGCCGGTCAATTCGCTCTGTTGAAAGTGCGATGTTTCTCCATTTTTCCCGATAAAATGGAATTAAAGCTTCTTGTTCTGGAGTTAGCTTGTTAATTTTGTATGACATAATACAGTTAGGTTAGTGAATATATCTATTTTTAAAATAACTCCAGCAATCAGAATGTGCCAGAGCATATATTGCTTTTTCAGCTTGCACTTATTGCACCCGTAGATTCAAAAAATCAATAATAATCTTTAAAAATTGATAAAGAGCTTAGGCAGACCGGCTATCCTGATAAGGACTAGTATATTTTTATACTAACAGCAAATAAACAAACAACCATTATTGCGCTTCTTGCTTGAGTGAGGTACAGGGGTAGAGAACAACGTTGTGTTCCTACTTCACTCAATTGGGAATCGCTATATTTTACTGCAATAAGGATAAGACTAGCAGGCTTTTTGTTTAAAGGCTGGCGGTTTAGTCGCCTTTGTAGCATAAGAGTGTTTGAGCGATCGCTAATTTTCCGAGTAAAACATTGCTCAAACTTATAACGAGTTCAACTCAAAAACACTCTGCGTCCCTCTGCGCTTACTTTGCGCCCCTCTGCGTTTAAAAACCCTACGTACGATTTTACCCAAAATTGTACTTAGTTATCTAATTGGGTAGGGTGGGCAATGCCCACCCTAGGAAATGAATTTGATATGGATTTATGGCGACTGTGGGAATCAGTGTGTTAAGGTATCGGGAGTTTCAAGCTACATATACTTGATGGTGGATTTTGAAAGGCTTAGCAGTAGAGTTTTTCAGAAATCATACTGTAGTACTTATTCAGTAAATGATATATATTTTACAAAAAAATCTCAGTAAACCAGAAATTCAGCGACTATGCATAATAACTTCGAGCATTTTATCATCACAGCCTTTAATGTGGACTTTGGGCTAAAAAGTAGAGAACAAATACTGAGTTTAGAATACCTAATTCAGCGATTTCAGTTATTTAAACAATTTTGCTATCCTTCTGTTTTTCATCAAAACAATCAAAATTTCAAATGGCTAGTTTTTTTTGATAGCGAAATACCATCCATATTCAAGAATGAAATTAACACTTGGGCAAAAGATTGGGATAAATTTGTACCGGTATATGTAACACCAGTTAGCAAACCGGGAGATTTTTGGCGTGATATTGTCAAAGAATATATGTCTCCTAGTACAGAGTATCTAATTACAACTAATTTGGATAATGATGACTCTATCAGTAAAGATTTTGTAGATTTGGTTCAAAGGAACTTTCAACAACAGGATTTTGAGTTCCTTAACTTTGCTTATGGCTATATGCTGCGTGAGGATGGTTTATTTTTACGGGAATTTTTGGCAAGTCCTTTCATTTCTTTAATTGAAAAAACAGATAATATTTTGACTTGTAAAACCATTTGTCACAATGATTTATTTCAACTTTATGAGCAAGGTGTGAACGTACGGCAAATTTTAACTAAGCCTGCGTGGTTACAAGTTGTTCATGGCACAAATTTGAAAAACCGCCTGGATGTTAATAGTGTTATTCAACCCATAGATAAATTGAAAAAACGCTTTGGAATTCAAATTGATGAGCAGAAATACCAGCAATCTCTTTATATCAATCAATGCTTAGATTTTGCCTATCGTTTTTTATTTATCAACAAGTATCAATTACCTTTAGGCTTGCGAATTAGGCGATTAGTTTCTATGACTATACCTGCATTCGCACCTGTGTACTTAAAATACTCACTTGCATCAAAAGAACGTTCCTCTCCTCGTCCGCAACTATCAATTGATGCGGCTCGTTCTCTTTGCGAACAGTGGACAAGTGAGTATGAAAATTTGAAAATTGTTTGATTCGTCTAGCGTATATAAACCCTCGTTAATGGTTCATAGTTAATAGTTAATAGCTATGAACTATTAACCATGAACCATTAACCATTAACTATTAACTAATTCCTCCTGTATATTGATGGGAACTGGGTGAATTTGCCAGATATCCTCAGCATATTCGCGAATAGTGCGATCGCTCGAAAAGTAGCCCATACGTGCAGCGTTGAGAATTGACATACGTATCCAATTTTCGCGATCGCGATATGCTTGACTAACTCTTTCTTGACACTCGATATAAGACTGATAATCTGCTAGTAACATAAAATCATCCCGGCTTTTCAGGGAATCCAGCAATGGCTGAAATAAATCTGCGTTACCACCAGAAAAGTGACCAGAAGCAATCAGGTCAATTGCTTGTTTCAGTTCGAGATTATGATTATAATAATCCCAAGGGCGGTATCGTGCTTTCAATTGACCAACTTCTTCAGTGGTTAATCCAAATAAGAAAAAGTTTTCAGCACCAACGCGATCGCGTATCTCTATATTCGCTCCATCCAATGTACCAATTGTCAGCCCACCGTTCATGGCAAATTTCATATTGCTAGTACCAGAAGCTTCTTTACCAGCAGTGGAAATTTGCTCGGAAAGTTCGGCGGCGGGGTAAATTCGCTGTGCCAGAGAAACATTATAATTGGGTAAAAAGACTACCTTCAAGCGAGAACCTATATCCGGGTCATTATTGACTATATCTGCTACAGAATTAATCAGTTTAATGATTAACTTCGCCATGAAGTAGCCCGGTGCTGCTTTACCAGCAAAAATTACAGTTCGTGGTACTATATCTAAGTTGGGATTTTTCTTAATGCGGTTGTAGAGAGTAATAATGTGCAGCACATTCAAATGTTGCCGCTTGTACTCGTGGAAACGCTTCACCTGAATATCAAACAGGGAATTACAATTTACTTCAACGCCCGTAGTTTCTAAAATAAACTCTGCCAAATCTTGCTTGTTTTCTTGCTTGATTTTCCACCATGCTTGCCGAAATTCGGCATTTTCTACAAAAGCTTCTAGTTGCTTAAATTCATCTAAATTCTTAATCCAACCTCTGCCAATATTATTAGTAATTAACAGCGCCAGTTTGGGATTAGAAAGTAAAATCCAACGGCGGGGAGTAACTCCGTTGGTTTTGTTACTGAATTTTTCTGGAAATAGTTCGTAAAAGTCTCGAAACAGGTTATTTTTTAGTAGTTCAGTGTGTAGTGCAGCAACACCGTTAATCGCATGACTTCCCACACAAGCAAGATTTGCCATCCGCACTTTCTTTTCTGCACCTTCCTCAATTAATGACAGTTGGGCTACTCTTTGATTATCTCCCGGATACTTGAGGCGAACTTGATTGAGGAAACGTTGGTTAATTTCAAAAATAATTTCTAAATGTCTGGGTAACAAATTACCAAACATACCAATACTCCAACGTTCCAAAGCTTCTGGTAGTAATGTATGATTGGTAAATCCAAAAGTATTTTGAGTGATTTCCCAAGCTTTATCCCAGTCCAATTGATGAACATCTACTAACAGCCGCATTAATTCAGCAATACCAATTGCCGGGTGAGTATCGTTAATTTGGATGGCTGCTTTTGCGGGGAATTGGTCAAAATTATCATGTGTTCGCAAATAGTTGTAAATAATATCTTGTAGGGAACAAGAAACGAAAAAGTATTGTTGTTGTAGACGTAGTTCCCTACCTTGGTAATTATTGTCATTAGGATAGAGAACTTTAGTAATATTCTCAGAAAAAACTTTATCAGCAACAGCGTCGGTAAAATCGCCACTGTTGAAAATTTGTAAGTTGAAATCCTCACTGGCTTTAGCACTCCAAAGACGCAGTGTATTTACGGTATTGGTATTGTAACCGGACATGGGAATATCGTAGGGTGTGCCTAATACCGTTTTCTGTGGTATCCAACGTACTTGGTAGCGTCCATGCTTATCAGTATAAGCCTCAGTGTGTCCACCAAATTTCACTTCAACGGTATAATCAGGACGAGGAATTTCCCAAGGATTGCCAAAACGCAACCATCGATCCGGACGTTCCACCTGCCAACCATCGCGAATTGCTTGCTGAAAAATGCCGAATTCATAGCGAATACCGTAGGCAATGGCGGGCATTTCTAAAGTAGAAAGGGAATCTAAAAAACAAGCCGCTAGTCTTCCCAAGCCACCATTACCCAATCCTGGTTCATCTTCCTGTTCTAGAATGTCATAGAGGTCATACCCTAATTCCTCAAGAATATGACGCGCTTCTTCGTAAAGTCCCACATTCACCAGATTTTTACCCATTTGCCGCCCCAGCAAATATTCGGCAGATAGGTAACACAAAACTTTAACATCTTTTTGGAAATAGGTTTGTTCTACAGTTTTTATCCAACGATGCAACAAGCGATCGCGCACAGTATACGCCAGTGCCATATAGTAATCATGTGCAGTCGCCCAATCGCTATCTTTTGCCTGGATGTAATATAGGTTATCTAAAAGGGCGCGTTTGAGTGTTACCGCATCCATCCCCGTGCGATCGTCTTGCACCTGAATTTCAACATGTTCTGTTCGCCGGACGTGTTTTCTAAAGTGTGGGACGCGATTACCATTTTGCTTGAAGTGGTTGTTATTCATGGTTCTAACACCTGCTTTCTATCGATAGATAACTGCGATCGAACGTTAGCAAAAACCCACCTCGGATTTAAGCGAATTGCCAACAGAAAAACCTCAATCCAAAGGTTGAAGGTTGCAATGATTACATTTTTAAGGTTTGGCGTTTTTTGAGTCTCACGCAAAGGCAAGTCAGCGCTGAAGGAGGGTTTCCCTCCGCAGGCGACTGGCGCGCAAAGGCGCAAAGATTTTCTTAGCGTCTTAGCGTCTTTGCGTGAGCTTTTTATATTTTCCTCACAAGTTCTTCAAACTGTTGTCTTATCAATATATTTATTATGGTGAGAAATAAACTTGACAAAATACATCCAGACACTACAGCATCGTCGGTCGTGGTCTTTCATATTCATCAAATCACTAAGGTTTATCGCATGGGTGAAGTAGAAGTTCACGCCTTACGGTCAATTGACCTCGACCTCTACGAGGGAGAGTTTGTGGTGTTGCTGGGACCTTCAGGTAGTGGTAAGTCAACACTGCTGAATATATTGGGCGGGTTGGATGTACCGTCTAGCGGTCATGTATTTTTTCGCAACCGTGACTTGACTCATGCTAGTGAAGCTGAACTTACCCGCTTCCGCCGTGACTGTGTTGGTTTTATCTTTCAGTTTTATAATTTGATTCCTAGTCTGACTGCTAAAGAAAATGTAGCGCTAGTTACAGAGATTGCTCGTAAACCGATGCGTCCAGAACAAGCATTGGAGTTAGTCGGATTGAGCGATCGCCTGAATCATTTTCCAGCCCAATTGTCGGGCGGTGAACAACAACGGGTAGCCATAGCCCGCGCTATTGCTAAGCGTCCGGAGGTGTTACTGTGCGATGAACCTACGGGTGCGCTGGATTTCCAAACGGGCAAATTAGTACTGGAAGCGCTGGAACAGGTAAACCGCGAACTAGGTACTACAACTGCGGTAATTACGCATAATGCTGGTATCGCGGCGATGGCTGACCGGGTGGTGACGATGCGAAGCGGTCAGATTACAAGTGTACAGAGGAATGAGAGTAAGGTTGCACCTGCACAGTTGGAGTGGTAAGTATAGACTTCTTGCAGAAGTTGGGGGAAAGGGTAAGGGGGAAGGGTTAAAGGGATTAGAAAATCCTTTCCCCTTTACCCTTTAACCTTTTCCCAACTCTTTCACTCATACATTAATGCAAGAGGTCTTATCATCTAGAGCGTAAAGTAAAAAGTAGCACCACCTTCCTCTACGCCTTCAGCCCACACCTCACCCCCGTGTCGGTGGATAATACGCTGAACAATTGCTAGTCCAATACCAGTACCGGGAAACTGAGTCACTGAGTGCAAGCGGTGAAATGCTTTGAAGAGTTTATTCACGTAAGCCATGTCAAAGCCTGCACCATTGTCGCGGACAAAGTATACCAACTTACCATTTTCCTGATGTATAGTATTAAACTCAATGCGAGGATGTACCTGAGTTGATGTAAATTTCCAAGCATTGTTAAGCAGGTTCTCTAAAACCATCGACAGGAGGGAAAAATCACCATTAGCAACAATTCCTGGCGCAATTACCCATTCTACTTGCCGTTCTGGTTGTGTCTCCTGAAGGTGATCTACAATTTCCTTGGCGATCGCACTTAAATCAACTTGCGTGCGCTTTATCTCACTACGGTTTACCCGCGACAAAGCCAGCAGATCATCTATAAGTTCTCCCATCCGGCTAGTATTTGTATGAATGCGCTGGAGGTAGCGTTTGCCATTATCATCTAGCTTGTCAGCATAGCGTTGTAGCAGTATCTCGCTAAAGCCATCAATCGAACGCAGTGGCGATCGCAAGTCATGGGAGACAGAATAGGAAAATGCTTCGAGTTCTTGGTTGGCTGCTTCTAGTTCAGCAGTGCGATCGCTGACGCGGTGTTCCAAATTTTGATTGAGTTCTTTTAATTCTGCATTCAATTCTTCCAGCTGAGAAAAAGATTTTTGCAGTTGAGTTGCCATGCTATTGAAAGATTGGGCAAGTTCCCCAAGTTCATCATAACGTTCAATTTTTACGGTTTTGTCCCATTTTCCTATAGCAATATATTTGGCAGAAGTGTTTAAATTCTGAATCGGTTTTGTTACCCATCGGGCAGTCATAATTCCGATACAAATTGCTACAAACAATGCCAAAATACACAAGACTATTGTCATCTGAGTATTAGCATTAATTCGCTCCATAAAATCAGCTTCTGGAACAACTACGACAATCAGCCAATCAATACCATAACTATCTTTAAAAGGAAGAACTTGCACAAATTTACGTTGGTTGTTATCGATGAATTCCAGTTGCATTGACTGGTCAATATTGCTCAGGTTGCTAAAGTGCTTATTCAAATAGATAGCTGTAGATTTAATTAAGGTATTTTGACTATTTAATGCTGTGATGCGTTGCGGTTTATTGTCTTTACTAATGATAAATGGTTTGGCATCAGTTGAGCTTGCAACTAATAGCCCAGAACGTTCTATAATAAAACTCTGACCTGATTTACTTATTTTTAATTGCCGCAGATAATCACTAATTCTTGAAAGTTTTAGCGGAGTATCTAGAACTCCGAGTTGATTTCCTTTTTTGTCATAGACAGGCAAAGTCGCATCAATTGCCATTTCTGCCTGATTAAACCAAACGTAGATAGAACTCCACGTGGCTTTACCTTTCTGCATTGCATTTTGATACCAAGGGCGTTTCCTGGGATCGTAAAATGGGGTAATTTGTAGCAGCTTTCCTCTGTGTCCTTGGTTGTTTACTGCATAGGTGTAGTATTTAGGTTTTGTTGGAGGTTCCACAACTTCAATGTTTAGCCTACCATCCGCTAGTCGGTCAATGCCAATATACTCTCCTTTCTCATTTCCCCAAGCTGTATAAGGCACTAACTCAAAGTCTTCCATCTGTTGCAAAAAAAAGCTCTCCAACTGGCGTAAATCTGATGTTTTTAACAGGTTCTGCTCAATTACATTCGCATTTGTCTGGTTTAACCTATGGGACATTCGTAAGTAACTTTCTAACTGTAGATAAATGCGCGAACTGATTTGACTTTGCAACTGGATAGAAAGGTCATGTACTGTCTTTTGTCCGTTTTGCCAAGAGAGATATCCCACAATCCCCAACACTGTAAATATTTGCAAAAAAACCGAAACTACGAGGACGTTTTGCAAAGGAAGTTTGCCAAAATGTTTCGCAAAGAAGCGGTTTAGGGATAGCATGGAAACTCCAAGCCTACTTGAGAGCTAAAGTTGTGGAAAAACTATTAACTTACAACATTTTCTGAAATGATGCTTTGATTTTTAATGCAACTTTAAGCTACTAGTAAAATTTGATAGATTTATGAATAAATATATATTTTTGTAATTTTTAAAGAATCGCGATCGCCCACCCTCACTTCTTAATTGTACTGTGCGATCGCAAAGATACTCCACCCATTGATTACCAACGGCTGACTTGTAGACAAATTTACTCATCCTCGTCAGAAAGTGGTGCATCAAGGTCGAACTCAACATCGGCAACCAAGGACTGAACACGGTTGACCAAATCAGAGCTGATTGCTTGAACATGCTGAGGATTCTTTATAATATCTTGAGCCAGAAAACTCAGAAAGTGTCCAATATAAGTTCTCATGAACTAGCAGCCCAAAGGATAGAAACGTCGTACTGATTGAACATTGAATCAGCACTCACAAGCATCATATCCTCCATCTGAGTCTGTGCAATCAGCATTCTGTCAAAAGGATCTCGGTGATGTAGAGGCAAAGCAGCCGCTCGTAAAGCATGAGGTGCTGTAATTTGTAGCGATCGCGCTCCCAATTGCACCATGCGGCTAGAAATGTAGCTATCTATCGGTTCTGGCAGATGCAACTTATTGATCGCAACTTTGATGCTCATTTCCCAGATACTGGCAACAGAGAACCATAATTCATTGCTTTCATCGGCAATGTGGGCGATCGCCTCTTCATTCAAACGCTCTGGTTGGGCAAACCACCACAACCAGCACTGTGTATCCAGCAACAGTCTCACTGCTGGCCACCCTCGAACGCTGCCAAAACCTCTTCCGGCAAAGGAGCATTAAAGTCTTCTGGCACGATGAAACGCCCTCGATCTTGCCCTAAACTGGTTCGTCGATTTGATGAGGTGCGAAACGGAACTAGTACTCTGTCACACAAACTTTGCCGGGTAGCCCCTGTTATTGATAAGCTAC
>JBHYDF010000181.1:0-17535 GCA_051861145.1 Nostocaceae cyanobacterium | reverse complement strand
ATTTTTTAGCGATCGCCTGTTTTTCACCCGACCTCACCAAATCGCGTTGCTCCCCAGCCGTGAAATAAATTTCCGGATGTGTAGAGACGCGAAATTTCGCGTCTCTACAAACCCGTTAAAAACGGGTTAACTGACATCTTATTAATACTAATGATTAATGACCAATGACTAATGACTAATGACTATTAAGATCCGTTGGGGGGCGATCACTACTCCAAGCCCACCAAACACAACCACAATGACACTGGTAAAATTCTTGCCATTTACGGCGATAGTCTTCTGTAATTACAGGCGATCGCCGGTTGATCCAAACTTGCACAGCTTCCAAACTACTTGAACGGCAGTTGGGACAGCAAAATTCATAAGCGTGAATCGCCTTACTTGTCCAGTCAGGCGGAGTGGGAGCAAAAGCATCCATGTAGTGATTTAAAGCCCTAATACGCATTATTATAGAGCTGCTTTGCTACCAAAAAGTAAAATTCTGGTAAGTGTTTACCATTTACTTTTGAGCATAGCATGTATATCTTAACACTCTCCTGTCTAAAGGCGAGGGGATTCTTAAAACATCGCTGTCTTAATATCCTGGCAATCATGTTCCCAGGCTTAACACCTTTGCCGCAAGGGCGTGCTGATTTCTCCTCAAGGTTGTTTCGGGCGTCTACTTTCCCCCAGTCCGGGGGTAGGTTTTTAAATTTTGTACTGATGGTCTAATTATAACATGTCTTACGCCTAAAGGCTTTTTGCCGCTTTCAACACGCAGCCTGAAGTACGAAATTCGCAACTACATTGTTTTTCCTCAAGGGTTTTCAGCCAGCCTTTTTTATAATCAGGCATTGTATGTTATACCAATTCTCTATGAGGCTGCATATTATCCCCACAGGCTATAAGCCTGGGGCTACACATACAAAGCCTGCCTACGCAGGCTAATAATGTGCATCTTCACATAGAAATGGTATTATTTCTATCGAAACCGCTACAGAATTATGGAGCCAACTGTTGAAATTCGCCGTTTGTTAGATGTAATGCCTGCTTCTGGTCGAATGATGACCAAAATCCTCAGCAAGCCAGAACAGGCAAAGGTAATTGATGCTTCTTTTCCATTACCTTGGAACTGGGAGCGACAAATATATATTAATTTCGATTGGTGGCGTCGCCTATCAAAACCTCAACGCGATTTACTACTATTGCGGACAGTTTGCTGGTTGATTGGGGTAAAGTGGTTTCAGCCTGACATTTATCAAGGTGTAGTTGTAGCTGGACTGTTGGGCACAGTGGTAGAATTTGTCCAAGCAGATCCGGTAGGTGTAGTTGTAGCTGGTGGATTAAGTACGTTAGGTGCATTTCGCATTTGGCGCACCAACCACTCCCAAGAGTCTGAATTAAACGCTGATGAAGCCGCTATTCGAGTAGCACAAAGACGAGGTTATTCAGAAGCAGAAGCAGCGCAACATTTATTATCAGCGATTGAGGCAGTTGCAGAAATTGAAAATAAGTTCAGTTTAGATTTTACCGAATTAATTCGTTGCCAAAACTTGCGAGCGATCGCTGGTTTCTCATCTGTCGGCGTACCCAAAAAATTAAGAGTTATGAGTGAGGAGTGAGGAGTTAGGAATTAAGAAATCTAAGTTATGAATAATAAAAAATTTCATAATTTATTATTTCAACTCCTAACTCCTAACTCCTAACTCCTAACTCCTACCCTGCAAACAGTGATAAATTTTATATCCATACCCGTTTACTGCTGGTAAAGTGCGAGTTTCAGTAACACAATTTTTAACTTCTTTTGGTTCCGGGGCGTAAAAGTTTACTAACCATAAATCAAAAGGACGTGGCAACCTTTTTAAGGTATTTTGTAGGGCAGTAGTGGAAGTATTCGGGTCTTGGTCTTGATGGGCGAGGAGAAAGAAGGGGGAAGTAACAGAGGAAGAAGGAGAATTTTGTATTTTGAATTCTCTAGCTACACCCATCATTTCGCCTATGTGTACGTGAGTTCTTTGGGTAGTAGCAATTATTACTGGTACTTGGGATGTTTTTTGAATAAGTTGCACAAATAAATCTGGGCGGTAATATTTTTGATAACCCAGATTGCAAGTGACTGTAATTGCACTTGCTAATCCTACTACCCAGATAATTACTACAGCCATTCTTCCTGTTATTGTCCATCTTCTATTACCCCACATCCCCTTCTTTATTACGGGAGTTTGCCAACAAACTGCCAAACTTGCTCCTATTAAAACCATTACAGCCGGAAAGTAAACAAAGTTATAACGAGCGCCCCGCGTCAGGTCAATACCAAAAAAATAGGTAAAGATAAAGAATAGTGCGATCGCTCCCACAATCACACCAGCAAACACTTGCGTCATTAAACGGGTTTGTGGTTGTGCAAGCTGTACTTGAAAACCACGCACCAAAATTGGTATTGCCCAAATAAAGAAAATTATCATTACCAACCCAGAGGCAATCACTACCACCAACTGGGGCGATTCAACAGGTAGCAAAGAAATCATCGTAATCCATGCCGCTATAGCTTGAAAAATTGGACTTATCCAAGCTAAACCTGTGCGATCGCCTTGAATCCAATCTGTTAATTTATTACCATAACTATTCTGTAAAAATACTGGCAGCCAAACTACACCCGCTACCGCTGTACCAAAAGCAACGGCATAGATACGTCGCCAGGGAGGGGAATTGGGAATTGGGCATTGGGCATTGGGAATTGGGCATTGGGCATTGGGAATTGGGCATTGGGAATTGGTTTTCTTACCATTGCCCGATGACCCTTGCCCCTTACCCCTTGTCTGTTTCCACTGTTGCCAAGCAAGAAAAATTAAAACAATGGCTTCAGCGCAGAGACTGAGGGTGAAAAAGTAATGAGTAGAAATACCCAAAGCATTAGCTCCCACCCAAGAGAATACTACCCAAATGGGTAACTGAGTGCGGTTTTGAATGTGGCGTGTGGCAACTACCAAGAAGGCGAAGGAAGCAATTACCCATAAAATTACTAAAGTGTAATGACGGGCTTCTTGTGCTAAAAAGATGCTATAGGGTGAAATTGTCATCATCGCAGCAGCTAAATGACTCACCAAACGAGAGCGAAAGGCGAGTTGACTTAAAGCATAAATAGCTGGGATAGATGCTGCACCAAAAATAGCAGCAAGCGATCGCGCCCCCCACAACGAAACTAGACCTGCTTGAGTAGGAAATAGCTGCATCCATAAGTGAGTTAGCACAAAGTAAAGCGGTGGATGATTGCTTTGGGTTAGCAAATGTGCCAAAACATCTTTAACACTAGCACCTGGTTGTGGTTGTAGTGGTTGTAATAGAATATCGACAGTTATCGGTTGATCTAGCGGTACGGTTAAAAAACTATTCCCTAGGCTGAAAACCAAGGTAGAAAATTCATCAGTCCAAGGAGGTTTTGCTGTCAGGTTGGTTAAACGCAAGCCAATGCCGATGACCAGCCAAACCAACAGCAGACAAGGGTCAAGCCAACGGGGATATTTTGAAGCTGTCATAGCTGTGCCATCAACATTTTAAGTTTGGATATCAGACGCTTGATTGTAAATTAAAGTTCAACAAACATCGTAAATCCAAAATGCAAATAGTGTTGTTAGTTATCTGATATGTTGCACGTTATTTTACTTGTGTCACGCGCCAACTGAGTTTGAGGTTCACCCAGAAATTCCAGACTGTAGCAACTGCGATCGCAATCAAATTAGCGATGTAACGGTTGCGAATGATGAAATTGAACACTAAATTCAGTACCAGCACATTTAATACCAACCCAGCAAGGCAAATGATATTAAATTTCAAAAACCGCTTCAAACGTTGACGCCATTCCCGTTGCTGCATAGCTACATCAGCAAATGTCCAAGCATCATTCCATAGGAAATTATTAATAATAGCAACTTCACCGGCGACAATTTTACTACGAGTCAAGGGCAAACCGAGAGTAGTTGGGTCACTGAGCAAGTAAAGTACTGCCATATCGACAAAAACCCCACTCAGTCCCACCAAGCCAAAGCGGATAAATCGACCAAAAGGGAAGTTTTGAGTTAATCTTCCCAGCATTCCTGTGGAAAGCCGTAACCGGACTAAGTGATGGATATAGTCTACATATTGCTTCCAAGTGACTTTACTTTCACCCTCTTTGCGTTCGCAAAAGACATAACCAACCTCAGCAATTTCCCTTACTTGTCCTCGTCCAATTAGTTCAAGTAAAATTTTGTATCCGACAGGGTTAAGGGTAACATTAGCGATCGCGCTCCGACGCACGATAAAATAACCACTCATCGGATCTGAAACCCTACCCAATACCCCTGGTAGGATAATTAATCCCAACAGTTGAGCGCCACGGGACAAAAAACGTCTGATAAAACTCCAACTACTCACCCCTCCCCCATCCACATGACGGCTACCAACAGCCAAATCAGCTCCATTTTGAATTGCACGTAAAAGTTGTAACAGCACATGCGGAGGATGCTGCAAATCGCCATCAATTACCCCTAAAACTTGTCCTCGCGCCGCCTGCCATCCACGAATCACTGCTGAAGACAGTCCCCTTTCATTTTGCCGTCGCATCACCCGTAACTGAGGGTATTCTTTTATCAGAGACTGCGCCAATTGCCAAGTACCATCTGGACTATCATCGTCTACCACAATCAATTCGTAGTCTCCTGGGATGTACTCATCTAAAAGCTGAGTTAATATCTTGACAATTTTGTTGATATTAGCAGCCTCATTGTAAGTTGGAACCACCAAAGAAAAAAAAATTGCTTCACTATCTGTATCTACTGTGGTAAAAGATGATTCAGAAATCCGCAATAGACCAGTTGGCACTGACAAAAGTGAATTGGGTTCAATAATACTCATTTAGCAAAGATAATATTGGCGACAGTTGTTTCAGTAATTATGTGGAAAAAATAATTGTATGGCTAAAACAATTATTTTCCATTTTTTCTTACTTGCAGAAAACATTTTTATTACCTAGGAGGTATAGCGCAAGTATTGGTTGTCTTTTATACTATTTTTTGGAATACACCAGCTATCAAAAACATACAAAAACTCCAAACTTTTATTTAAGATAGTCTGTCTGGTGGCAATAGTAATGACAATTAAACAATTAATTCAACAAAGAGTTTACTCTTTGTTACTTCCACCAACTTGGCTGCGATTTTTAATCGTTATTTTGTTAATATTGGGAATATTTTTTCGCTTTGTCAATCTTGACCGAAAAGTATACTGGCATGATGAAGCCTACACTTCATTACGTATTTCTGGCTATACCAAGAAAGAATTAGTCAAACAAGTTTTTGACGGCAGTGTGAAAGGTGTTGAATTTATACGAAAATATCAGCACTCCAATTCGGACACAAGTGTAATTGATACAATCAACTCATTAGCTGTAGACGATGCTCAGCATCCTCCACTTTATTACGTGATGGTGAGGTTATGGGTGCAAATTGTTGGTAATTCGGTAACAGCAATAAGAAGCTTGTCAGCTATCATCAGTTTGCTTGCTTTAATTTGCATGTATTGGCTGTGTCTGGAATTATTTGCATCACCGATAGCTGCATGGATGGGAGTAGCATTATTAGCAATTTCACCATTTCACGTATTGTATGCCCAAGAAGCACGGCAATTTAGTTTGTGGACAGTAACTATCTTGCTAGGAAGTGCTACACTATTACGAGCCATACGCCAAGGGAAAAAACTCCTTTGGGTTATGTATGCAGTCACAGTGGCATTAGGATTGTATACATTTTTGTTCTCTGGATTAGTAACAGTTGCCCACGGTATTTACGTAATTTTTATAGAACGTTTTCGATTTAGCAAAACTCTTAAAGCTTATCTAATTACAGCAAGTATTGGCTGTTTAGCTTTTTTACCTTGGATTTTAGTAGTTATTAATAATTTGTCAGAAATTGAGAACACAACCACCTCTGCTCAAAAAAGACAATTACTATCAGCTTTAATGGTAGGTTGGGTTAATAATATTAGCTATTTGTTTGGTGATTTTTGGCGTTATGATGCATTTTTGCAAAATTTACAAATTCCTGGTTTGCGTTTAGGTAGATATTTAATTCTTTTATTACTAATTATAGTTTTATTTTCGCTGTATTTTATTTATCATCATACAGCAAAACGAGTATGGTTGTTTGTTTTTACCTTAAGTGGAGTGCCTGCGATCGCTTTCATATTAAATGATGTAATTATCGGAGGTAAACTCAGTCTTCGCTCTCGATATGTGATTCCCTGTTATATAGGTATTCACCTCGCCGTTGCTTATTTGCTGGCAACTCAAATTATCTCTACTAAATTATTACAGCGCAAATTTTGGCAATTAGTAATGATAGCGGTTATATCGACTGGTATTGTATCTTGTGCAATCAGTTCCCAAGCAGAAAGCTGGTGGAGTAAAGGTAGTCATGCAAATCCTCAAATTGCAAGGATAATTAACTCTGCCATAAATCCACTTTTAATTAGTAGCAATCATTCCTTAAATATTGGTGATTTAATGTCTCTTAGTCATCTGCTGAATTCAAAAGTAAAGATTCAGTTAGTAACTGAGCCAATTTTACCTAATATTCCTGATGGATTCAGCGATGTGTTCTTATATAATCCTTCTCAAAATTTTAAAACTGAACTTGAAAAAATGTATAAAATTGAAAGTGTTTATGAACGTGGTAGGTTATGGCAATTATCAAGTTTTGGGAATTAACCACAGATAAACACAGATGAACACAGATAAGTCATCTGTGTCCACCCCCCTCTATCCCCCCTCTTGAGGGGGGAAGACAGAGGAAAAACTTTTATTTGTTGTCCATCTGTGGTTGTTTTAGCATACATTAGTAGGTACGGAGCAAATGCGAATTCGACTAATTCACATTAGGCGTAGTTTTTTTAAAGTCTGAAAAATACATTTTTTTACAAACTATTGCCAAAATAGTAAATGTGGTTTGCTGAGAATGAACTGTGGCTACTGCAACTGTTGATGCTATTCTCGATCGCACTCTCATGGGGTGCAATTTGTCTCCTGAAGAGGGAGTGGTATTGTTAAAACAAACTGACGAAAGTGTAATTGCTGCCATTCGTGCAACAGCTGATAAACTGCGTCAACGGCAAGCAGGCGACACTGTTAGTTATGTAATCAACCGCAACATTAATTTTACAAATATTTGCGAACAACACTGTAGTTTTTGTGCTTTCCGTCGGGACGAAGGAGAGGCGGGTGCTTACTGGTTAGATTGGGCACAAATTTTGGAAAAAGCTCAAGATGCAGTGCAGCGAGGTGCTACAGAAATCTGTATGCAAGGAGGGTTGAACCCAGAAGCAAAAATCAACGGTAAATCTTTGCCTTATTACCTCAAGCTAGTGGAAACCATCAAACAGGAATTTCCCCAACTGCATCTACACGCCTTTTCTCCCCAAGAAGTGCAATTCATCGCCAGAGTGGATGGTTTAAGTTATGCTGAAGTAATTACTGCCTTGCGGGATGCTGGTGTAGATTCAATGCCAGGAACCGCAGCAGAGGTGTTAGATGATCAGGTGCGGCGAATTCTGTGTCCTGAAAAAATTGACACAGAAACTTGGTTAGAAATTGTCAGTACGGCTCATAAATTGGGTTTGTATACTACTAGCACCATGATGTCTGGACATATAGAAACACCAGAACAACAAATTGGGCATTTAGAAAAACTGCGATCGCTCCAACAAACCGCCATTAACAGGGAATACCCAGCCCGGATTACTGAGTTTATATTATTACCATTCGTAGGCAAAGAAGCACCTAAACCCTTACGTCATCGTGTTGGACGCGACCAACCTGTGTTAAAAGATGCACTTTTGCTGACGGCAGTAGCGAGGATTTACTTAGGAAATTGGGTATCAAACCATCAACCAAGTTGGGTAAAACTGGGACTTACAGGTGCAACAGAAGCCTTAAATTGGGGTTGTAACGATATTGGTGGTACATTAATGGAGGAACATATTACCACAATGGCAGGTGCTATTGGTGGTACTTGTATGGAAGTGGAAACCTTGCAAAGTGCGATCGCTTCTTTAGGAAGACCTTACCAGCAAAGAGATACTCTTTATCAGGAAGTGGTTAATGGTTAATGGTTAATGGTTAATGGTTAATGGTTAGTTGTTGGTTGTTGGTTGTTGGTTGGTTAATCTTTATTCCTAACTCCTAACTCCTAACTCCTAACTCCTAACTCCCCACTCCCCACTCCCCACTCCCCCTCGAAGATGAGCCCCCTGATACCAATCCAGGATACGATGGACGTTGATTTACGTATTGTTTTCAAAAAATGCTTATGAAGCGCTATTGGTCACGTTTGCTTGCCCTGTTATTGGTTGTATCTATCGGCTTAATGGGTTGTAACGGCAGTCCAGATGGCTTGAGTGGTGATTATCGCCAAGATACCTTAAGTGTAGTCAATACCTTAAGACACGCCCTAGAGTTACCAGACAATTCACCAGAATATGCATCAGCACAAGCACAAGCGCGTCAACAAATTAATACTTTTGCAGCTCGCTACCAACGGGATGGCTCAGTTGCTGGTTTGAACTCCTTCACAACCATGCGAACCGCTCTTAACTCTCTGGCTGGACACTACAGTTCTTACCCCAATCGCCCTGTACCACAAAAGCTCAAAAACCGTTTAGAGACTGAGTTTGAGCAAGTGGAGGCAGCGCTTAAACGTGGCGCTTAAAAATCTGCTAGCTAGAGTCATTAGTCATTGGTCATTAGTCATTAGTCATTGGTCAATAGCTATAAAGTTCCTGATTATTCCGCTTTTGTCACTCTCCGAACTATCTAATTTTATGCTTGGTTATCAAGGCACAATCCAGGCGTTTGGTAGGGGCGGGTTTTGTTGATAATTTGTCGGCAAACCGAAAATTAGGATGCTAAACCCGCCCCGACAAAATTTTGTCGGAGAGTGACAGAAGAGGTTTATAAACTTTTGATTCAGACTCTTGACTTTTGACTCTTGACTATTAAGCAAACAAGCAGCCGATCAAGACGTTAGGTCATAAATTCCTGTTACATAACAGAATAATAAAATTCGGCAACAGAAATAGGGGTTTCGGAGTCATGTAAAAAATAAGGCTCCAAAACCCCTATTATTAATCTGGAATTTTATACATCTCTCCCAAAACCATCTGATACCATTTGGAAAAATGTTTAAGGGCAAATGGATTGCGAAAACAGCCAATTAGCTAGGCTTTTACAATCCAAAATCTCAAATCTAAAATCCAAAATGATCCGAGTTGGGGGTTGATGATTGTTTTGTCATTTTATTTCTAGGTATGTCTAACCGTCCCTTGAATGTTGCAAGACCAATATTCTTTTGGCGACATCTTCTTGCAGCTATCTTCAGCAGTACTTTGCTAACTCCCCATCTGGAAAGTCAACCAGTACAGGCGCAAACAAACCAGTACTGCTGGTTATCAACAGCAGAGGTGCAACAAAAAGAAGATTTACGTGTGTCAGCCCTCAAAGGCGATCAAGAAGCACAGAACCGTTACGAGCAATTGTTGAAACAACACGCACAAACATTGGAGGAATGCCGAAGCCGCAATTGGCCGCAAGTCCAAGGAATCTGGTTACGTTTGTATCCCTGTGACGTTCAGCCAGGTGAAATCGACAGAATTATGGATCGGATTGTCAGCCGGGGCTATAACCAAGTTTATTTGGAAGTATTTTATGATGGGCAGGTATTGTTACCAGCTGCAAATAACTCCACAGTTTGGCCTTCTGTAGTTCGTACTCCTGGCGCAGAAAATACTGATTTGCTGTTGACAGCAATTAAAAAAGGACAGAAACGAGGCTTAAAGGTTTACGCCTGGATGTTTACAACGAATTTCGGCTATACCTACGCCCAGCGTCAAGACAGAGAAGGAGCGATCGCCCGCAATGGCAAGGGTCAAACGAGCTTATATGTTGTAGATAATAATTCGCAAGTATTTATCGACCCCTACAACTTGCAAGCAAAGCGCGATTACTACCAAATGGTACAAGAAGTGATGCGCCGTCGCCCGGATGGAATATTATTCGACTACGTACGCTATCCGCGACAAGCTGGATCGGATTCCATCGCCACCAAAGTGACAGATTTGTGGCTATATAGTGAAGCGACTCAGCAAGCTTTATTTCAAAGAGCGCAGAATAACAAAGGTCTGGAATTTATTCGGCGCTTTTTAAGTAAAGGATACATTACAGCAGGTGATATAGCTGAAGTTGATAAATTATATCCTCAAGAAGGAGAACCAATGTGGCAAGGTCGTACACCACCGGTACAACAAAAGGCAATCCTTCCTCCACAACAAAGACAACCACAACTACAATGGGAGTTATGGCAACTCTCCGTAGCTCACGCCATGCAGGGGATTCTAGATTTTGTCAATTTAGCTAGTTATCCAGCCCAGCAAGTTAAGGTTCCCGCAGGGGTGGTATTTTTCCCTGACGGTAATCAAACTATGGGACGAGGTTATGATTCTCGCTTGCAACCTTGGGATAGGTTTCCCAGTTCACTAGAATGGCATCCCATGTCTTATGCTAACTGCGGTAACGTCAATTGTATTGCGGCGCAAGTACAGCGGGTAGTGAGTATGGCAAAACCTGGTACTCAGGTAATACCAGCTATAGCCGGTCAATGGGGAAAGGATGTTAGTAATCGTCCATCACTAGAAGCACAAATGCAAGCACTGCAACAATTTGCACCCCAATTAAAGGGAGTTAGTCATTTTGCCTATTCTTGGCAAGACCCCGAACATGATAACAGTCGCAAATTCTGCCGCGCGCAATAAAGGAGTTAGGAGTTAGGAGTGAGGAGTTAGGAGTTAATAGTTCATAGTTAATAGTTAATGGTTAATAGTTAATAGCGATGAACTATGAACTATGAACCATGAACCATTAACCCTCTTTTTTTCATCCACGTCACAGAGTCCTTTTCACCTCGTAGGATATAAATGTTGACCTACGACAAACTGCCCGTGGCTAAACAAGAAGAAAACGCTCTCCCTCTATATCGAACACCTCTATATATCCTTGCCCAAGAACTAAAGGCACGGTTGACTAGCTTTGGTGGTTGGGAAATGCCTGTACAATTTAGCGGCATTACTACTGAACACGAAGCAGTCAGAAATGCTGCTGGTATGTTCGATATTTCCCACATGGGTAAATTTACCTTTCGAGGGAAAAACCTCATTTCTCAACTTCAAGGTTTAGTTCCTTCTGACTTGAGTCGCCTGCAACCTGGTCAAGCTCAATACACAGTGTTATTAAATCCGCAAGCTGGCATCATTGATGATATTATTTTCTACTACCAAGGAGAAAATTCCTTTGGCGAACAGCAGGGAGTGATGATAGTCAATGCTGCCACTACACGCAAAGATAAAGCATGGTTATTGCAGCATCTTGACGCCAACGAGGTAAATTTCCAAGACCTTTCCAAAGGAAAAGTCTTAATAGCCGTCCAAGGACCAAAAGCGGTTGAATATCTTCAACCCTTTGTGGAAGCGGACTTAACTCCAGTTAAAGCATTTGGACACCTGGAAGCATCTGTATTCGGTCAACCTGCCTTTCTTGCCCGTACAGGTTATACAGGAGAAGATGGATTTGAAGTGATGGTAGAGCCAGAAGAGGGCGTAAAATTATGGCGTAGTCTTGTTGATGCTGGTGTTACTCCGGCAGGACTTGGTGCTAGAGATACCCTGCGACTTGAAGCAGCAATGGCACTTTACGGACAAGATATCGATGATACCACCACGCCTTTAGAAGCTGGTTTGGGTTGGTTAGTGCATCTTGATACCAAAGGAGATTTTATTGGGCGTCCCATCTTGGAAAGGCAAAAAGCAGCTGGTGTACAGCGCCGATTGGTTGGTTTGCAAATGCAAGGACGCAATATTGCCCGTCACGGCTACCAAGTATTATCCGCAGGTACAGTAGTAGGAGAAGTGACTAGTGGTACTCTATCTCCTACACTTGGTTATCCCATTGCCTTAGCTTACGTTCCCACCACGCTAGCAACTGTTGGTCAGCAGCTAGAAGTGGAAATTCGCGGTAAAGCTTATCCAGCAGTAGTGGTTAAGAAACCCTTTTACCAAAAAAAATGGGTTTAAAGCCCCGTCCTTCTAGGACGGCTTTTCTTTAACCCCCGGATCAACTCTCTGAGTACATCGTTTTGAGTGCGATCTGTTTCTGAGCAATACGTCAAAAGTATTTCGTATTCTTGATCAGAACATCGAATAGTTAATTTTTTCATGCCGTCATAATGCCGTCGCTCTGTGATACAATATTAGCATGAAAACACTGAAGTTTAAGTTCTATCAACACAAGCGGAATAGACATCTCAAGCGAATGATTAACGCTTCTGGGGTGATTTATAACCATTGCATAGCCCTACATAAACGGTATTACCGGATGTGGGGTAAACACTTAAACTGTGCAAAACTTCAGTCTCATATTGCCAAGCTGAGAAAACGTAATCCTTTTTGGCAATTAGTAGGTTCTCAAGCAGTACAGGATATCTGTCAACGCATTGATAAAGCCTACCAATTATTTTTTAAGCACAACAAAAAAGGAGTTAGACCACCAGGATTCAAGAAGGTTAAAAAGTACAAATCTTTCACCCTCAAGCAAGCGGGTTATAAGTTTTTGGGTGGCAACCGAGTAAAAATTGGTAGTCGAGTTTATCAATTTTGGAAGTCTAGGGAGATTGAAGGAACAATCAAGACATTGACCATTAAACGCACTCCGTTAGGTGAATTGTTTATGGTTTTGGTTGTTGATGGTAGTAAACCAGAAGTTGAAGTTAAGACAGGTAAAATTGCTGGCTTTGACTTCGGGCTAAAGACATTTCTCACTTGCTCAGATGGTTCTAAAATTGAGTCTCCCCAATTTTTCAAGCAATCTCTCAACGCCATTAAAAAAGCTAGTAGGCAGCATTCCAAGAAGCTAAAAGGTTCATCCAACCGAGAACGGGCGAGAAAGAACTTAGTACACAAGTATGAGGATATTTCTAATCGTCGGCGTGATTGGTTTTGGAAATTAGCTCATGAGCTAACAGACAAGTTTGATATCCTTTGCTTTGAGACTTTAAACCTCAAGGGAATGCAGCGACTTTGGGGTAGGAAAATATCAGACCTAGCTTTTGGTGAGTTTCTACAAATTCTGGAGTGGGTTGCCAAGAAAAAAAGTAAACAAGTTGTATATGTGGATCGGTGGTATCCATCCACTAAAACTTGCTCTAACTGTGAACACGTTTTAGAGAATTTGGATTTTCGGGAGCGAGAGTGGCGTTGTCCGTCCTGTCAATCAGTGAACGGAAGGGACGACAATGCCGCACGTAATATTCAAATGGTTGGGGCATCAATCATTGGCTTAAGTGATGTAAGACTGGTCGAAACAGCAATCACTGTTTGAAGCTAGAATCCCCACCCTTCAAGGGTGGGGAGTATGTCAACGTTCTCAATCTCGCCTAAACTGACAGGTAATTTTAGTATTATCCATTAGTCATCAGCCATGTTAATTTTTTTATGTGGAATGAGGAAGTGAAATGTCTTTTGAATATCCGGAAGATTTAAGATACTTAGATACTCATGAATACGTGCGCTTAGAGGGCGAAATAGCCACAATTGGTATTAGCGCCTTTGCCGTAGATCAATTGGGAGACATTGTATTTTTGGAATTACCAGAAATCGGTGATGCTGTCAGTAAAGGGGATACATTTGGTACTGTTGAATCTGTAAAAGCCGTAGAAGACTTAAACTCCCCGGTGACTGGCACTGTTATAGAGCGTAATGATGCCATGATAAACTCTCCTGAACAAGTAGCAGATGACCCCTACGGCGAGGGATGGTTAATTAAAGTGCGAGTTAATGACCCTGGTGATATTGATGATGCGCTGACAGCCGAAGAGTATAGCGCTCAAGTTGAGGGTTAGGAGTTAGGAGTTAGGAGTTAGGAGTTAGGAGTTAGGAGTTAGGAGTTAGGAGTTAGTGGGAGCGTGGATAGTAGTTTGTAGATAGTAGATAGTAGTTTGTAGTTGGGAATTGGGGATTAAAGTACTGGTTTTTCCAATACCCCTTGTCCATTAGCCACGCTCCCACTATCCACTATCCACTAACAAAACTTTGTCCGGAAAAATTTCGTAAAATTTACATTAATTGATACCTCTGCTCCAACGTCTTAAATATACTTGTTGCAAAATATTAAATAGTCACGTCTGGAGAGCTATTTGTGGTAATATACGCTACTCGTCCTCAGTCAGGCGATCGCCAAACACTGGGCGAAAGCACTCAGAATTCAAGTGATTTTAGGCAACGACATATTGGACCTAATGCCGACGATATCCAGCAAATGCTGGCGGTTCTGGGAATTTCTTCTCTAAATGCTCTCATTGAGCAAACAGTACCGCAGCCCATCCGTTTATCTTCTGCATTGAAGTTGCCAAAAGCACAAAGTGAGTACGCAGCACTGGCAAATTTAAAAGAAATCGCTTCAAAAAATCAAGTTTTTCGCTCATTCATTGGCATGGGATATTACGACAGTATCACCCCTACGGTGATTGGGCGTAATATCCTCGAAAACCCTGGTTGGTATACTGCCTACACTCCCTATCAGCCAGAAATTGCCCAAGGACGGCTAGAAGCGCTGTTGAATTTCCAAACTATGATTATTGATCTGACAGGTTTGGAAATTGCTAATGCTTCGTTACTCGATGAAGCTACAGCCGCAGCAGAAGCGATGAGTATGAGTTATGGTATTTGCAAAAATAAGGCAAATACTTTCTTTGTCTCCCGTGATTGCCATCCCCAAACCATCGATGTTTTGCAAACGCGGGCAAAACCCTTGGGATTTAATATCATTATCGGCGACCATCAAAGCTTTGATTTTTCAGAACCGATTTTTGGGGCAATTTTGCAATATCCCGCCAGTGATGGCACAATTTACGATTACCGCGCTTTTGTAGAAAAAGCCCATGCTGTAGGGGCATTGGTAACGGTAGCAGCAGATCCCTTAAGCCTCACATTGTTGACGCCTCCTGGCGAGTTTGGCGCTGATATTGCCATAGGCAGTACTCAACGCTTTGGTATTCCCTTGGGTTATGGCGGCCCTCATGCGGCATACTTTGCTACCAAAGAAGAATATAAACGACAAGTTCCCGGACGAATTGTCGGTGTATCCAAAGATTCCCAAGGTAAAGCAGCATTGCGTCTCGCTTTGCAAACCCGTGAACAGCACATCCGTCGCGAAAAAGCCACTAGCAATATTTGTACTGCACAGGTGTTGTTAGCAGTGATGGCAAGCATGTATGCTGTTTATCACGGTTCGGCGGGACTGAAGAGAATTGCCGAAAATATCCATACACTAACTGTTATCTTGGCAGAAGGATTAAAGCGCCTTGATTACAAGATTAGTTCCGAAAGTTTCTTTGATACAATTCGGGTAGAACTAGGAACACGCAGTTTACAAGATATTCTTGCCGCTTGCGAAGAGAAGAAAATTAATTTACGCGTCTTCGATGAAACTGCTGTAGGTATTTCTCTAGACGAAACTACTACAGTCGAGGATCTGCAAAATCTCTTGGCAATTTTCGCAGGTACTGATGAGTTACCCTTCACTTGGGAAAATTTAGAAAATCCAAAATCCAAAATCCAAAATCTAAAATCCCTTACCCGTACCAGCAGCTACCTCACTCACCCTGTTTTTAATAAGTATCATTCAGAAACAGAGTTATTACGCTACCTGCACAAGTTGGAAACTAAGGACTTGTCGCTAACTACATCGATGATTCCTTTAGGTTCGTGTACGATGAAGTTGAATGCGACATCGGAGATGATCCCAGTAACTTGGGCAGAATTTGGCAAGATTCATCCCTTTACCCCTCAGTCGCAAACACGAGGCTATCAAATTCTGTTTCAGCAACTCGAAGAGTGGTTAGCAGAAATTACCGGGTTCGCAGGAATTTCTCTACAACCAAATGCTGGTTCTCAAGGCGAATATGCAGGATTGTTAGTCATTCGTCAGTATCACGAAAGTCGCGGGGAAGGACACCGTAATGTTTGCCTAATTCCCACATCCGCCCACGGAACTAACCCAGCAAGTGCGGTGATGTGCGGAATGAAGGTTGTAGCGATCGCCTGTGATGACCAAGGTAATATTGATTTGGATGACCTGAAGGCGAAGGCTGAAAAACATAGCAAGGAACTCGCCGCTTTGATGGTTACATATCCTTCAACTCATGGCGTGTTTGAGGAACAAATTCAGGAAATTTGTGCTGTTGTCCATACCCACGGTGGGCAAGTTTACATGGATGGGGCAAATATGAATGCCCAAGTCGGAGTTTGTCGTCCGGGTGATATTGGTGCAGATGTTTGCCATTTGAATTTGCACAAAACTTTTTGCATTCCCCACGGTGGTGGTGGCCCGGGTATGGGGCCGATTGGTGTAGCTAAGCATCTTGTACCTTTTCTCCCCAGCAATCCCGTTGTGAAAATGGGTGGTGAACAAAGTATTGGTGCAATTTCTGCTGCACCTTGGGGTAGCGCTAGCATCCTAGTTATTTCTTGGATGTACATCGCCATGATGGGTGCAGAAGGTTTGACGGATGCAACGAAAGTGGCTATTCTCAATGCTAATTACATCGCTAAGCGACTTGAGTCCTACTATCCCGTTTTGTATAAAGGGAAAAATGGCTTTGTTGCTCATGAGTGTATTTTAGATTTGCGATCGCTCAAAAAATCTGCGGGTATCGAAATCGATGATGTTGCTAAGCGCCTGATGGACTATGGTTTTCACGCGCCGACAGTTTCCTGGCCTGTGGCAGGTACAATCATGGTCGAACCCACCGAAAGCGAATCTAAGGAAGAGTTGGATCGTTTCTGTGATGCTTTGATTGCTATTCGTCAGGAAATTGCGGAAATTGAATCTGGTAAAGCGGATGTTCAAGATAATGTTCTCAAGAATGCGCCGCACACGGCAGAAAGTTTAATTGTGGGAGAATGGAATCATTCTTATTCTCGCGAACAAGCTGCTTACCCCGCACCTTGGACACGCGAACATAAATTCTGGCCTGCTGTTGGTCGCATTGATGCTGCTTTTGGAGATAGGAACTTTGTTTGTTCTTGTTTGCCAATAGAGGCTTATTCTCAGTAGAACCTCACCCCCTAACCCTGATAATTAACCACAGATGGACACAGAGACAGATAAATTATCTGTGTCCATCTGTGTTTATCTGTGGTTCCATCAAAAAAACATCAACTTATGCAAGAGACTACATGAACAAAGTTCACAACGAACTCATGAAAATATCTCTTTCCTTAGCCCCTAGGGCGTGTTTTCAAACTCTCTTTACACTTTTCGGGCTGCATTGCGATCCCCCTAAATCCCCCTTAAAAAGGGGGACTTTGAAAAGATTTTCCCCCGTTAAAAAGGGGGGTTAGGGGGGATCTCACAGTTTGAAAACACACCCTAGCCCCTAGGGCGTGTTTTCAAACTCTCTTCACACTTTTCGCGCTGTGTTG
>JBHYDF010000180.1:0-17589 GCA_051861145.1 Nostocaceae cyanobacterium | reverse complement strand
TAGTCATTAGTCATTAGTCATTAGTCATTAGTCATTAGTCATTAGTCATTAGTTATTTGGGGAGCATCCCAACTTTGACAAAATACTTGTTAAAGAGTTTTCCCAGTCCTCTTGTAGAAGACTTTAGCTTTCAGACAGGCACTTAAGTGCCTGGCTGACTGGCTGACTGGCTGGCTGACTGGCTGACTGGCTGACTGGCTGACTGGCTGGCTGACTGGCTGACTGACTGGCTGGCTGGCTGACTGACTGGCTGGCTGACTGCTGCACTCATGAAAATTTTTCTTTATTTTCTTGAGAGGTGTAACGCTAGTTTTTCTAAAATTGAACTTCGTATTATCCATACTGTTAAAGTAGCTGTCAATACAAATACTAAAATGGATGGAATAAGTGGTATCCATCCTGCTTGTGTAAATATGCCAAAGCAAATCCCAAATATTGTTAAAAGTGATATGGCTACTGCTAGTCCTAGGTGCAATGGTTTTGAAAAACGCCATGCTACAATTCCTCCCACTAATGACCATCCCCAAATCCAAACTGTTTCCACCCATCCAGACCACCACCATAACAAAGGTCTACCATCGAGAACTGCACTGAGGATATGGCTAATCATATGCGCTTGTACAAATACTCCTGGTATTCTCTTTTTGTTAGTGTTTATTTTCCAATAATCACTGGTGCTGGGAGCTGTAACGCCTATCAGGACGATATGATTCTTGATTGAATCTGGGTTAATTTGGTTATTCAAAACTTTTTTGAGAGATACTGACTCGGCAATATTTTCGCGATCGCGCAATGAACGATAATTAAGCAGCACTTGATAACCTGATAAATCTGCTCTTTGATAGCCGCTAGAGTGTTCTTTTAATCGTTTAAACACAATTTTGTCAATTTGTAAATTCTCTTGTGGATTAATCTCTGCGGTGATATTTTTTGAAAGCAAATAATGACGTGCAATCTGAAGGCTGAAAGCATTTTCTGCGCTACAGGGAGAATCCGCTGATGGTTCTAAATGCAACAACTGGCGACGGAGAATTTCATCGTCATCGGGGATGACATCACTAAAGGTTTGGCGAACTTTTGGGACTTCATCGGGAGGGTGAATACCATCAGATGCGTCATCAACATGATCAGAAACTTTGCAGACTGCAAAAATACGGTCATCTTGTTTAAGGCGAGTGGCTAACTCTGGATATTCTCGGTCTACAGAAAAATCACGATAAATATCTAGACCAATGGTTGTTGCTTGATATTCCTCCAGTTTTTGCAAAAGTTGCAGAAGTGCTAGATCCGATAGTGACCCTGTTCTTTTCATTTTTTGCTGGTTTTGATAATGAATATCTCCTTCATCAACTGTGACTATTACCAGGCGCGGATCTGATCTTTCAATTGCTGGTCGTAACTGCATTAAATGGTCATATGCTTGCAATTCCCACGGTTGCAACATCCCGAAATATCGTATCCCCATGACTAATATCGTCACAAGTATACTTGCCAAAATCACAGCTAGAAAATTGCGTTTTGGCTTGGTATTTTGAATAAATAAATCTTTCCAAGTCGGCGGTACAGTCTTCGGATGCTGGAAAATGACTGGTAGCCAAGTAGCATTGGGAAATTTATCTTCCAATCCTTGCAGCTTTTCCCTTGCTTCCCGCGATGCGAGATATAAAGATTTACCATCAGCAAAAGCTACCAGAAAATGCTTTAAATATTCCTGCGCCACCTCATCGGGTACGGGTTCGCGCATGACAATCATTTGCGGTATTTGTAAACAAGCAAGTTGACGCGCTAACCCTAAACCATCACAAGAGTTAAAAATTGCTAGTTGTAATCCTTGTGCGATCGCTCTTGTTAAACCATACTTTAATTCGTCAATTGTTAAACTATCAGCTTTATTGATATAAATACGACCAGCATTTTCAGCAGTTTCACTATGTCCGGCAAAAAACAGAATATCCCATTGCTGCCACAGATAGTTATTTAGCTCTTGGCGTTGTGGTTCTACTAGAAAAGCTGTTTCAGATTTTGGTAATTTTTCTAACAATTGGCGGTCTAGTTGAACATTAATTCCAGTACTATCACCCAGAATTGCTAAAATTCTAACTTTGGGTTTCCTTGATGGATTGGGAGGAGTTTCAAATGCTGTTGCAGCCAAGGCAAATTCTGCTAATGGGTATCTCTCAAAAAAATCCCACTCTTGCCAGGGAAGACTTTGTAGCTGGTGATTGTCGGTACGAATTAATACTCTAATTATTTCATCTCGTTTTAATTCTTCCCGTAATGTGTTGTTGATGCGGAGAAACTCTTTTGATGCTAGCCAAGTTTGTAAGCGATCGCTCAAAATATTGGCTTTTTTATAGCATTCGGAAATTCGCTTTTTAATACAGCCATCATAAATAATTTCCTGGGGTCTAATACGATTAGGAATTCCCAAACTGCGATAGTTTAACTGCCACTGATTTAAGCTAGTAGCTAAGTCGGGATATGGTGGCAAATTCCCAGAAATTTCTATTTCCGGACGTGCAAAATCTGACCCAATTTCCAGTGTTACCCGAAATCCTTGGTGTTTCAAATCGCCATCTAGTTTGAGAACAACTAACTTCGCCATATAGCCATAACAGGATTTTAGATTTTGGATTTTGGAGCCACTTGCGTGCGGAGAGAAGTCCGAGCGGAGGCTTCCTCCGATCGCGAAGCGCGTCCGGCGGGGGCGGAAAAATCGGAGATTTTTCCGCTGTCGGGCAACGCCCGACGCTGCTCCCGGCGAAGCGCCGGGAGCAGCCACCCCCGCTCGGACGATCGGAACTTCGGAGGGTTCCCCCCGCCCTTGCAAAGTGGCGTGATTTTGGACTGTAAAACCTTGCTAATTGGCTGTTAAAGCAATCCATCTGCCCTTCAATATTTTTCCAAATGGGATATTGGAGGTTTTTTGCATGAAATTCACCTTAGCAAATACTGAAAATATTGGGAATTGTTTTAACACTGTAAAATTTTAATTAGGGGTATTAAAATAAACACCAGTAGTTTTGTGACCATACTTTAAACCATAAAAGCTTCAGTATAGCTGACATTACCCAATACCAGTTTCAGGCAAAAACATTCTCCAATTTCGCTACTAAAGTTTAATTGAATACTCTTGGTATTTCGTGCAGTTGCCTGCATCACAGCAATTCCATTTTCATCCAAAACCATTAGTTCCAGTTCTTCTGGGAGATATTTTTGACTTCCCATCGGACATACTTTCGCACAGATATTCATTTCTTGTTCAGAGGCTGGTATTAATCCAACTATTAAGGCGATTGGTTGAGTTTCTGATTCTTGTCCTAAGTTCAATAATTTGCCTCTTTGCACGCTAAAATCTGAGTTTTCTGGTTCAATATCTAAATTGCGTTCAACACATCTAAATTTAAAAGCAAACTCAGCTTGTTGTGGACTCAAAAGCGATTCTACAGTCTGCCAACCAGCATCAATAACATTGTTCAACCACTGACTCAAATTAATTAGCTGTGGTGTTGATGTGATGGATGGCGTCTGTGGTGCAGATTGAGTTATATCTAAGAGTAAATCTGTAAGCGATCGCAATTCCGTTATGGGTAACTCACCGCTTTCTGAAACAAATTTCACAAATCCCAGCAGTGTAGCTTCCGTAAGACATTTATCAAGAAGAACCGCTACATAGCCTATTCTATCTGCACAAACTTCTACTGGAATGTGAATTATCTTTTCGTCTGGCAATACTGGACAACACTCTATTTTTCCCAAACCGATGACTTCTAAATCAGCGACATTCGTTAGAGCTTGCGTAATTGGATTCCAAATAGAGCTAGTATCCCAATTGGTTTCAATTCCCATGCAACTAAGGTAAAACTTTACAGCATACACTGCCAGAGTATTAAAATAAATCTGTTTACCAATATTTGAATTGCCATGCTTTACTAGTAATTCTTGTGCTTTAGCGTGAGTTTCCAAACCAAGCGGTACAGTAAAAGTTAAAGATTCTTTTCGGTTTTTCATCTCTTGTTCACCTATTAATTAATTTACCTAGTTGCTACAGTACTCTTTCAACTTGGAAGAAAACTTATTGATACATCGGTAATAAAAGCTGCTAACAGTGGGAATTTTGATATCAAATTCTGCTGCAATCTCTTTCCAAGACTTTCCTAATATTCGTCGCTGAGCCAATGCTTGAAAGTTAGCTTGAGGATATTCGTGGATATGTTCATTTTTGAAAATATCTTCTGGATCTAAATCTATACATTCTTTCAGTATTTCTCTTAGGTCTTTTGGATCTTCAGCTTGATGAAGATTATCCCAGTAATCAATAGTTATTTTTATGACAGAATGATGACCCTGAAATTTACGAATAGCATCTTTAAAAAATCGCTTTTCTAACAAAAAATTAACCCATGCAATCACGCTAGCGCGTTCCGGTTGATACTTGTCAATATTTTGACAAACATACAGAAAAAGTTCCTGGCGTGCGTCGTGATAAATATCTTGATAAACGCCTGAAAAGTGGCTTTTTGACGGACGCCAAAGATTACCAGAGTTCACAATGGCATTAACCAATTTTGTTAAAGCAATCTGTCGTTCCCAAGAGCGCGGCGGGTGTTGTTGCGCTTTTGTCGCTAGCCATAGTAGATCGGAATCTAGTTCATCTCTCCTCGTCATTTGAAACTCCAAACGTTTTTGAAGAGCCGACGTGAACTTCTATTGCTCTCTCGCGTTCCTAGGCGGTGTTTTCTGCAAAATAATTGTATTTGTTACAAAGATTTACATTGTCAGTTTTTGCGGTTAAATGTAAAGCTTTGTAACAATAACTAACCACTTTGCAGAAAAAAAGTCGCTGTCGCGAGAGAAACACGTAGAGCAACGTGTTGCTTCCGGAAAGGATTGAATTAACACTATATAGGTTTTAACTATGAACCTAATACAAGATGTAGTTCAACAGGCGATTACAATAGGTAACTTAACTATTGAAGCGGAAGAGCAATTGCGTCAACTTCTGAAAACAAGATATGCATCTGTTTGATTTAAAAGCTTTCATAACTTTGCAGGAAGCAGCAATGGCTGGGAAAGTTAGACAAGAGTCACGTGAATTAAAACGCAAATAACAGCCCAGTTATAGAGGTTAATCAAGAATTTATTTTGCTTTCCCACCTTTTGAATAAACATAACTGCGAACGTGGAAAAAAGGGTTTTGTATCTACCTCAACACTCAATACAGTTCGCTTTATTGGTTTGCATCTTGTAGGAAAAAGGTTAAGGGTTAAAGGTTAAGGATTAAGGGTTAAAGGGAGAAATATGTAGTTTTATCCCTTTCCCCCTGCCCCTTTTCCCCTTCCCCTTTCCCCCTTACCGAACAGTATTGCCTCAACACTTGTAAGTAGAGTGCGTTCAGCGGTAGCACAACGCACCCGAATGGACTGAGACCCAATAGCAGTAGAAAAGCGAGGTCAGTGCTTCCTTATGGATCGGAGGTCAAAGCAGTGAGCCAATAACTGAACCAAAATTTGAGCCAAAGATGAGCTATTAAGCCGCTACTTTGAATGCCATTCTAGACCTGTAGTAAGCAGCTTAATTATTTAACTATTAGTAACAAAGAATAATTACACATTAGGAAAAGATAATGACAAAGATTTTGATGATTTCAGATGAGGAACAAGCCCGCCAAATCTTGTTAAAATGCCTGGAGGAAGAAGGATTAGAACAAAACTCTGAAGAAAATGATTTTGTTGGTACAAAAGAGATAGGAGAACAGTTATCAGATTTCGTGATTTGCGAAATTAAAATGCCAAATTTCAGTGGTTACGCTGTTCTGACCAAACTGCATCAAGGCTCTGTCAAAGCAATTATTCCCTTGATTTTTCTCACTGCTAAGGCTAACAAATCTAAGCCATCCCAAGGCATGGATCTGAAGGCGGACGAAAACCTTACCCAGCCTTTTCAACTAAAAGAATTACTGAGAGCGATCGCTGTCCGATTGGAAAAAGAAACAGCCCTGACAAAGTGGTGTGCTATTCAATCCCAGCAAAGTCCAGCATCACAGAATGCCGAAACTGGAGAATCGACAGCTTCTCAATCGCTCTTTCCTTACAACCCCCAGTTAAAAGAGGTATTCAACTTTGTTGAAGCTAATTATCACCAACCGATAGGACTACGTGATGTAGCCCAAGCAGTTGGTTACTCCCCAGCTTACTTAACCGACCTAGTACGACGTCAAACGGGACAACCACTGCATCGTTGGATTACCAAGCGCCGGATGACAGCAGCGTGTTCCTTGCTCTTGGAGACAGACCGATCAATTGAGCAAATTGCCGAAGCAGTGGGCTATCGTTATGTAGGATGTTTCTTTCGCCAATTTCGCCAAAGCTTAGGAATGACTCCGCAAACTTGGCGAAACGCGCAGCGCATTCAATCGAGCGCCAATTAGATTCGACCTCACACAAAGTCGGCTACTCCCCCACTTTTAGGAGGGGGAATAGCCGAGCCTTCAGGCATCGGGTAGCGCCTTCTCAGGCAACTGTGTAAGTCCTGAGTGAACTAGGGTGAGGCTCTCACTGGGCTTAGCTATGGTCTTAGACCGATGCTGAGTGCGTTTGAGGAGCAAACCAGCAATCAGAACACTGACACACAGCAAGGCTGGGGTTGCAGAAGGCTCAGGAACAGTTTTGGGTTTCACGCCCAGTGCCGTGATGGCTTTGTCTCCGCGAATCAAACCAAAGCCAAGTCTGGAGTCGAAGCCAGGCGAAGGGCTGGTAGCCGTACTTCTCAAAGCATCGTAGATTTCAGTGGGCGTTGCGCTTGGGTCTGCCTGTAGCAACAGTGCTGCCACCGCAGCCGTATACGGAGCCGCTGCTGAGGTGCCAAAGAAACTGAAGAAGCCGGGGTTGATATCACTACGAGAGTCTCCACCCAAGTTGAAAGATATAGGCAGCCCGTCCGGAGCTACAACATCAGGCTTTAGGGAATCTGGGTTGCCTTCCGAAGAGAAGGGTTCCAGTTGCCCCTGCTCTATAACAACATCGTATGCTCGATTTAAGTAGGATTCAGCGTTCCCGTAGTAGACGGCTCCTACAGTCAGTGCATTTGGGTTATTCGCGTGCCCGTATATTGGGACATCGGGAAAATCATTACCAGCGTCAGTGAAGTAAGAAACTCCCTGGTTGAATACCGCGTCAATTGCCTGGTTGATAGATCCGTTTGGAGGCTCCAGATCAAACAGGTCTAAAGGTGCATTAGGAGGAGCATTTGGGGGGTATCCATAACCGACATCATCTATGATGATATCTGCTCCGGCAGCCGCTAGAGACTGAATAGCTTGACCGAAGGCATCTGCACCGCGCCCGTCTGTGTGGAACGCCAAGTCAGCCCCCGGAGCTACAGCATGGATGAGCTGCGATAAGGCGCGACCCTCATCCGTGGCATTAGGGTCAGCGTAGTCCTTTAGCACATTAACGCCAGATGGTAGGTAGCCATCGGTTATGTTGGTTGCATAGGTATCTGGGTTGCCAGAGGCGTCGATGGTTTTTGCTGTGGCGAAGCTATCGGATATCACACCGATGGTGATTCCGGTGCCGTCTAAACCGTAGCGATCGCGCAAAACATCAACCCCTGTAGCTTTGGCTGCTGATTCAATCGGTAGGCTGAAGGTAGCTGCCTGAACCTTAGCAACGAAACTGCCAAGTGCAGCGGTTGTCGCAATCACCCCTGAAGTAACGATTCTTTGGAGGAGTTTCAAATCTCTCATGACGTTTAAAGACCTTCTCAAGATTCACTCTTGTTAGAGCAGGTTGAATTTACTGTGAATTCTTAGCGGGCTAAGGTTACATTTACACTAAGTCGTTGGCATTGTGAACAATCCTGCCTCTTAGCCTCTTAAGGAAAGTTTCTGTACGCCATATTTGAGTATACAAGGTTGTGAGACGAGAGTACAACTAATATAAACAGATACAACAATAACGCCTGTCCTCGTGCATTGTGATGTTTCCTAGCGAGGATTGACGAAAACTAGAATTTTTATAAAAAACCAAACCGTAAATTTTAATTCTTCAGGAATAAATTCAAAAAAATTTCGGAGTAATGGACTGAGAAACTTAAATGTTAAATATGCAAGAAAACCCAGTGAGGTCAGCAGAATTTTCTGTCAAGGTTCACTGGGTTGGAAGAGTTTAGAACTCCAAGTGGTTACTGATGTACTAAACTTACGCTAATTTGTTGGCATTGCGATGCAAATAAGTTAACCAGCAGTCATAATCTTTAGAGTGGTTCCGGCACTTACCACCTGCCACTGACTCCAGAGCTTCCTCAGATAATTCTCCCTCTGCTGTAATAGCCGGAGCAGGGTTATTTGGAATTACCAAGTAGACCTTGTTAGCAGTTTCTTGGATAACTTCAATTTCAATGTTTGTTGGAATTTCTTCTCCTGACTCCCTCGCATAAACTGCTTTGGGATTGTTGATCAATTCTTGCTTGAAGGCCTCATCTTCCCAAGTCCGCTCAATAAGATTTTTCTCGAATTCGAACCGGGTGTTCATTGACTCAGAGATAACTTTTTTCAGTTCTTCGTGCATTTTCCTTTCTCCTTAATATCTTTTGTCAAATTTCTATTGACACTAACCAGAATATCGATTCATAAACTCAACCGTCAATGCAAAATTTTTAGGCAATAAATACAAAAAAACAAGAGTATATGTTAGAAAAAATAAGTATATTCTAAACATAGAAAACATCAAGAAATGCATTAGCAGCAACAGCATTTAATAATCGCAAAATCAGGTAAAGAAGACGAGTATCTTTACCAAAATGCCTCTTTTATTATTAAATATCAAGCAGGAACTAAAAAAATCTTAGTCTTACCGAAAGATATTGAATTGCGATTTTGGGTTGATATACCCTAAGCTACAAATCTAAGTGTCAGTAGGAAAAACATTCTGGGTTTAAATAAAACAGGATGCAAATAGATGGAACTTTCACAGCAAGATTTACTTAAAATAGTCGAGCAAGCTAGTACGTTCTCTGAAAGATTGTGCAAGCACTTTATTCCAAATCAGCCAACAGTCAACGAAAAGCTGATTAGCTCACGCTGGGAAGCGTGGTCTCAGGTTGTGGCACAAGGAAACCCAGAAAAATTTGTCAACCGCCTTGCTTGGGATGGTTTGGATTCTTCTACTGTTGTTAATATTCTTGGTTATGTCTGCCTCGCCGATATACAACAACTCCCCGTCTGGGCAGAAACTTTGAGGGAAGGTTTGCAAACACACTGGGAAACAGCCTATGCTGCTACGTCTCGCTGTCTGGATGCTGAAAAACCAATTCCTTTTGAAGAAGTTTATCTACCCTTTGTTTATGTGGCTCGACAGAAACTAATTGCACAGGTCGGTGATAGTTGGCAACTGCTGTCGGAAGCAGTTCACATATGTCTGGAACGACAACTTTTATTGCAGTTAACGTCTCTTTGTGCCCAGTCTTTACAGTTTGAGTTTTCACTATTTAAAGCGCTGAAGCAATCTGCTTTCACTCTCCTATGGGGACGAGGACAAGACATAGGCTTTAATTCTAATGAGCAGTACCAAAACTTTATCAAAGACCTGAAAACAGGCAAATTACTGTCCTTTTTTCAGAAGTACAGCGTCTTAGCTCGCTTGATGGCAACGGCAATGGATCTTTGGGTGGAGGAAAAAGCGGAATTTCTCCAACGATTAGCATCAGACTTGCCAATCATCCAGCAAAACTTCCAAGAAGATACTAGTCAGGTGGTTGCCATCCAATTGAATCTCTCTGATCGTCACAATCGAGGACGCTCGGTGATAGCTTTGACCTTTGCTTCTGGATTGAAACTAATATACAAACCTAGAAGTTTGGGCTTGGAAGCGGCGTATTTTCAGTTACTAGCCTGGTGTAATCAGCGTTTTGTAGAGACGCGCCATGGCGCGTCTCTACACTCGTTCAAGTTAGTCAAAGTTATCGACTGCAAAACCCACGGCTGGATGGAGTTTGTAGAGCATTTACCATGTGAAGACGAAGCCGCAGTGCAGCGATACTACCAGCGTGCTGGGATGCTGCTGTGTCTACTCTATGTGCTGCAAGGTAATGATTGCCATGATGAAAATCTGATCGCCAGTGGAGAACACCCGGTGCTGGTAGACTTGGAAACCCTTCTACATCCACGTGCCCACGAGGTTAATCCCACAAATGAAGTAGGGGCGCAATCCCTAGCGAATAAGCAATTTTTTGAAGATTCCGTGCTGTGGGTTGGACTACTGCCGAGATGGGAATTTGGGGCAGATGGAGGCAAGGCTCACGATATTAGTGGTTTGGGGGGAGCAGGCGGGGAAATCCCTTTTAGAATGCCAAAGTGGCAGAACATTAACACTGACAACATGGCACTAGAGTATGAGTCTGGCATTATGCCACCCGCAGCCAATACACCTTTGCTCAATGGCATCACCTTATCACCAAATGATTACGTTAATGAACTCGTAGATGGTTTCCGCCAGATGTATCAGTTCCTGTCAGAACGGCGAGAAACGCTTCTGGCAACTGATAGTCCAATAGCCGCCTTGGCTCATCAGAAAGTACGATTTTTGTTTCGCCCTACCCAAGTCTACTCTCATGTTCTAGGTAAAGCCCTCAATCCAAATTACCTGCGACATGGCGTAGACCGGAGTATTGAACTGGACGTGCTAAGTCGGGCATTTTTGGCAAGCGATCGCAAACCTTCCATTTGGCCGCTGCTAGCAGTAGAACTACAAGCTTTAGAACAAATGGATATTCCTTACTTCGTCGCTGATTCCAGCAGTGATGCCTTGACAGTCAACCCTGAGTTGATAATTGAGGGATATTTCAAAGAACCTAGCTATGACCGAGTGATTTCTCGTCTCCGACAGCTAAGTAACGCAGATTTAGCCCAACAAATTGCCATTATTCGGGGTTCTTTTTACTCGCGGGCGGCTCGTGGCATAACCACCACCACATCTAATCTACGTGATAATACTGTTACTAATCTAGATGAAACGGCTCCTTTAACACAAGAACAGCTAGTGCAGGAGGCAGTAGAAATTGGCAAAGAACTGCAACAAAGAGCAATTCAAGCTGTTGACGGTAGTGTTACCTGGATTGGTATGGGATACCTGCCTAAAGCTCAACGGATGCAACTTCAGCCCCTGGGCGATGGATTATACGACGGTGTTTGCGGAGTCGCTTTATTTTTAGCAGCGTTGACAAAAATTACTGGTGACGCGGGATTTCGAGATTTAGCACTGAGCGCCTTGCAAGACCTGAGAAAAATCTTGCAGGACACACGAAACCCAAGCTTTCAGCGTAAAATTACTAAGCAAATGGGTATCGGTGGAGCCATTGGACTAGGGTCTATTGTTTATACCTTAGTACAGATCAGTGAGTTTCTGGATGAACCGGAACTTCTGGATATTGCCAGCCTTGCAGCCTCGTTCATAACTGAGGAAAGTATCGAGAGCGATCGCTCTTTTGACACGATAGCTGGAGCAGCAGGGGCAATACTAGGATTACTGAGTTTGTACCAAGCAAAAGCAGATCCAGCCGTTCTGGATCGAGCTGTTGCCTGTGGTTATCACCTGCTGATTAATCGCACCAACAGCGATTCTGGATTTAAAGCTTGGGCAACCCTAGAAGGCAAGTTAGGGACGGGATTTTCTCATGGTGCGGCGGGCATTGCCTACGCCTTACTGCGATTGTACAAAACCACACAAGAAACAGTTTTTTTGGAAGCGGCGGAGGAAGCGATCGCCTACGAACGCAGTGTATTTTCTCCCAGCACTGGAAATTGGCAAGACGTGAGGGAGGATAAACCTTCCTTTATGACCAGTTGGTGTCATGGCGCTCCTGGCATTGGTTTAGGTCGTTTGGGAAGTCTGGCAATTCTCGATACTCCAGAAATCCAAGAAGAAATTGCAGTTGCCATCAACACGACTCAAAAGTTTGGTTTACATAACCTTGACCATCTCTGTTGCGGTAACTTTGGCAGGATGGAGGTGCTGTTAGTAGCTGCCCAAAAGCTGTCCCGCCCGGAATTGTGGGAAACTGTCCAAAAACAAGCGGCATGGATTGTAGCAAGAGCAAAGCAAGTTGGTGCTTTTTACTTGTTTCCCGAACTTCCCGCAGATGTTTACAACCCTGGTTTCTTTCAAGGTATCGCCGGTATCGGTTATGAACTACTGAGGCTGGCATATCCAGAATTACTTCCTTCTGTACTGCTTTGGGAGTAAATGATTAATGGTACTTTTTGACAACTAACAATCCCCAATCCAAAATCCAAAATCTAAAATCCAAAATCGCAATGAAGCGCTTACATCGGTTATTTTACCCACCTGCCTGGTCAATTGCTGCCAAACTTTCAGCAGCATTGGTTGCAGTTGCGATCGCGCCGATAAGCTTCACTGCCTACTACAATCTACAACAAAGTTTAGAGAGTCTGGAGGCTCTTGAATACCGCAAACTAGAGCTATCAGCTACCAGTGCTGCTAGTCGCCTTGACCAACTAATTATTGATATCCAGCGTGTTTTAACCCAAATTAGTAACGACACTGGCGTAGTGAATTTCCTTGCTTCTACCACATCTGCAAAGCAAGAAGCCCTTCACCCCAACCTACAACAAACACTGTTAAATGTCTTTCACTCAAACCCAGACTTTGATGCTGTCTTTCTCATGGACAGAGACGGTAAATGTCTCGCTTCTACCGATCCAACATTTGTTGGTCAAAACTACGCTTTCCGCGAATATTTTCAACAAGCAATCCAGGGACGCTCTTACATTTCTAGTATCTTGGTAGGTGAAACGAGTAAAAGACCAGGACTTTTTCTTTCTCACCCTGTGCGATCGCCCAAAGGTGAGATTGTGGGAGTGGCGGTACTCAAGATGCGAGGAGAAGATATTTGGGCAATAGTTAATGCATTGCAGGTAGGCTCGTTTAGTTATGCCTTCTTGATTGACCAGCATGGGGTAATCATCAGTCATCCTAATCAATCTCTCCTTTACCATAGCCTCAACCCCTTACCAGCAGAAACTCTTAAACAGGTCGTAGCCGATAGACGTTACGGAATAGATCAAATTCAAAGCTTGAATATTCCAGAGTTGAAGGTGATAGTAAAAGCAAAACAGCCAGGTCATACCAACTATCACTTTCCGAGTGAGCAGATGTCTCGAATAGTTGGCTTTGCACCCTTACAAGTGCAACCTTGGGTATTGGGGGTCAGCCAACCCAAAGCAGAGTTTAAAGCTCCTTTAAATCGTTTCATCTGGCAGTATGGCACTAGTGTAGTGTTAGTGGCAGGAATTGCCGCAATCATTGCGCTGCTCCTTGCACGAAGAATTTCGCGACCAATTCGCGCCCTCACAGCCGCAGCACAAACACTTGAACAGGGAAATTTCAATTCTGAAACCTTGCTTGGGCTGTCTTCCCTGAATGATGATATGGGGCAATTGGTGCGTGTCTTTTTACACATGGCTGGTGAGATTAGAACTAGAGAGCAAAAGCTGAAACAGCAGGTAATTGAACTGAAGATAGAGATTGATGAAACTAAGAGAGCGAGAGAATTTGCGGAAATTACTGAAAACGAACACTTTCATCAGTTACAGAAAAAGATTCAAAAACTCAAAGCCTCTAGAGTTAGCGTCAGCGAAACTGAGACTGAGTACTATCAGCGGTTACAAACTCAGGTGCAATCTCTGAGGGAGAGAGTGGGGAGTGGGGAGTGGGGGAGAATGACAAATGACCAATGACAAATGACCAATGACAAATGACAAATGACAAATGACAAATGACAAATGACGAAGAACTAATTTCCCGTGAAGAAGTGTTAGTGGGTTTTCCTGCTAAACGAGCGAATACGCTGTTGTTTTTAATTGAAAGCCGAACAGCGCAGATAGTAGCGCGATCGCAAGTAGAGTTTTCCCTAACAGAACAAGCTGCAAATGAGCGCGATTTGGCTTTTCTGGAAGCCTTTGCTTTAGGTCAAGCGCTACCACTCCATCCTACTATCCAACACCTAGAACGCTATGCCCTCCAATGGACATCCCTAGTACCAGAAAATCCGAAACTAAAAGCCGCCATTGCCCATGCTCTCGGTGAAAAGTATACTTTCACCTATCAATTAGTACCCAACATCCGAGCAGCTTTAGATTTAGATGAGAAAGCGGTACAAGTCGCTTACTCCCGACTGTACAGAAGACAGCTATTGAAAATCTTCACATCTAGACTGTCTTTCACAGAACATTTGCGCTGGACTTGGGCTGCAACGCAGGAACGGCTAGAATCTCTTCCTCCTTTCTGGCTAGCCTCTTTAGTAACCGTTGCTCTCGGTTTACCTCAAGCTTTCTTAGCCCTACCCATTGCTGTAGCTGATATTGGCCCATTGGCTACAATTGCTTTTGTGATTGTCATCGGTATAGTTAATATCTTGACTATGGCTTGCATGGCTGAAGCTGTTGGTCGCAGTGGTGACTTCCGCTATGGCAATGCCTTTATCAAACAATTAGTATCTAATTATTTAGGTAATATAGGTGCATTTATACTTTCTATCGCTGTAGGTATCCGTGTTTTCCTGATAGCTTTGGCTTGTTACATTGGTTTGTCGGCTTCTATGGCAACAATTACGCACATACCAGCAGCGCTATGGGCAATGTTACTTTTCTTCGCTGGATTGTACCTACTTTCGCGGCGATCGCTCAACTTTACCGTTGCCGTGATGGTATTACTTGCAATTATCAACGTGAGCTTGCTGCTTATCCTCTCACTTTTGGCATTGCACCATCTACAACTGGACAACCTTTTGTATATAAACTTACCTATTCAAAATGGTCATGCTTTCCAACCCTGGATGCTACAGAGAGTTTTTGGTGTTAGCCTCATGCTTTACTTTGGGCATGTTTACGTAGGTGAATGTGCCAAAATCATACTTCCACGCGATCCTAGCGCTGCATCATTAATCTGGGGTAGTGTGGCGGGAACAGCTTTTTTAACTGTTCTTTTTTGCATCTGGGTATTAGCAGTCAACGGAGCTATTTCACCACAATTACTAGTTGGACAGTCAGGCACAGTTCTAGAGCCATTAGCTCTTGTAATTGGTCCTATCGTCCCTGTCTTAGGGATAGTTTTAGTCACTCTTCTACTGGGAATGGCTTGGCTACGTAGTTCCAGCCTCCTACTCAACCTAGCAAAAGAGTGGTTGCCTGCCCAACCTCGACCCGTCTTGATGCTACCCCGCCAACAAGGAACATTGATACTGCACCCTTGTGGAGACCCTAGTAGCATACCTCGTATTGGTTTAACCTACCTGGGATTGGAAGAAACTAAGGCAAAATTTCGTCTAGACATCCAGTCAAACGGCAACATTCATCACGTAGAGATAACGGTTGCGGAACGCTGGGAGATAAAAGAACTACTTGAGGAGTTTCCAGACTTACGCAAGTGGAACATTCGCCTTACGCTTGTAGTGCGATACGCCTCTGGCGTTAAGCTTCGCTTATCGCGTAGTGCGCCCGGCGCATCGCCTAATCAAGATCATGTATGCGTGCAAATCACCTCACCAATGATTATCGCTTACGAAGGAGGACTACAAAAAGATGTGATAAATACCACTTATAACAACCCTCAGACTAGTAAACTCGATGGAAGCTTAGCTAAATTGCTTTCCCAGCGTCGCTTCTTCCTATCCATCAGTCCATTAGTGTTGGTTTTAATTTTGACAGAATGGCTTATCTTTACTAATCAACAGTCATTTTCTGGCGTACTGGCATTTGCGGGTGTACTTGGTAACACAATTGTTGGTGGTATATTTCCAATTCTCCTGTTAATTTCCAGTCGGCGCAAAGGAGAACTGATACCAGGAGTAGTCTTTAATATCCTCAACCATCCGGTTTTGAGCGTCAGTATATACAGCTTATTTGTAGCAATTTTGCTTATTCACGGTCTGTTTATTTGGGAAAATCCTGTAGCGCGTATAAGTGCATTAGCAGTCGCCTTGCTATCACTAGGAGCAACTTTTGTGATGAAACATTATGGAGCTTTTGCTTCTCGTGCGGTAGTAGAACTGCTTCAGGAACAACCAGGAGGGCGATCGCTCTTTCGGATTGCAGCTGGCGGACAACCGAAACCAGCACAAGTGCGGCTAGGATATGCCGAAGGAGAGCAACACTACCAAACCGCTACAGTCGAAATTCCATCACTTGAGTCACTACAGTATGCCATCTTCCATCTACCAACCAAACGCGAAAAAGAACTGAGAGTGTGGACACACAAAAACAACACCAGCAGAAACGATTTCAAAAGTGTACCAGCACTTGTGGAAGTCGAGAGTGGAAATAAGAATATGCAATTTGATTTAAAGCTATCTAGTGGACGGGTTTTGTTACCTCTAGTTAGCGATGAATGCTGCTTAAAGTTCACGTTTTGAAAGAGAGAGTTAGGAGTTAGGAGTTAGGAGTTAGGAGTTAGGAGTTATGAATTTAAAACTTATAATTCCCAACTCTCAACTCCCAACTCCTCACTCCCAACTCCCAACTCCCAACTCCTCACTTTCACCTCCCAACTCCTCACTCCTCACTCCTAACTCCTCACTTCCAACTCCCAACTCCTAACTCCTAACTCCTAACTCCTAACTCCTAACTCCTAAATGTTGAGAGGTAAAAAATGGCACAAATTATCGCTGTTCACTCTTTCCGTGGCGGAACTGGCAAATCTAACTTGATTGCCAATTTAGCCGTAACTATGGCACGCCAAGGACAACGTGTAGGCATTATTGATACTGATATTCAGTCACCAGGGATTCACGTTCTTTTTGGTCTAAACGAGGAAAAAATGAATCATTCCCTCAATGACTACTTATGGGGACGTTGTTATATTAAAGACACAGCCTGCGATGTTAGTCATACTTTGATGGCAGAGTTGGGGGAAGCAGATATGTTAAAAGGTAGTCTTTACTTAATTCCCTCTAGTATCAAAGCTGGTGAAATAGCTAGGGTTCTGCGCGAGGGGTATGATGTAGTCCGGCTTAACGATGGTTTCCAGGAACTCATTCGTTGTTTGAACTTAGACTACTTGTTCATTGACACTCATCCTGGTTTGAACGAGGAAACCTTACTTTCTATCGGTATCTCTCATATTTTATTAGTCGTCTTACGTCCAGACAGTCAAGACTTTCAGGGAACTGCTGTAACAGTCGATGTTGCTCGCAAACTGAAAGTACCAAAAATGTTGCTAGTGGTCAACAAAGTGCTACCAGCCTTCGATTTTGCGGACTTGCAAAAACACGTAGAAAAAACCTATAACACACCAGTGGCTGGTATTTTGCCTTTATCAGAAGAGATGGTGCAGCTAGGAAGCAAAGGAATATTCTGTCTACGTTACTTTGAGCATCCTATCACTCAAACAATGAAAGAAATTGCTGATTTAGTCATTGGTCATTAGTCATTGGTCATTAGTCATTAGTCATTAGTCATTAGTCATTGGTCATTAGTCATTGGTCATTAGTCAGTTGTTTCAAACAATTAACAACTAACAACTAACCATTAACCATTAACCATTAACCATTAACCATTAACCATTAACCATTAAC
>JBHYDF010000179.1:0-17677 GCA_051861145.1 Nostocaceae cyanobacterium | reverse complement strand
AGACTTGATTTCAAAGCCTTGCATGAAGTTGCTTTGGAGTTTTCGGACAAGTCTAGTGGGGGATGCTAGTAGTACTGGCTAAATTTGGCAGTCCAGAAATGGTTGGACAATTTACGTTGGGACTGGCGTTAACAGCACCAGTGGTAATGTTTGCAGAATTACAACTGCGACTTGTCCAGGCTACAGACGCCAAAAATCAGTATGTTTTTGCAGATTACTTGGGGCTGAGGCTGCTTGGGATCGGACTGGCACTAATAGCGATCGCACTTATTACTTTCTCTGTCGGATACCGATGGGAGACATCGCTAGTTATTTTGCTAGTCGGTTTGGCAAAGGGAATTGAGTCTATTAGTGACGTATTTCATGGACTGATCCAGCAACACGAACGAATGGATCGTATTGCCATATCTTTGATGATTAAAGGTCCCCTATCCCTGCTACTGCTGGCTATCGGAGTACATATATTGGGTAGCTTGGTTTGGGGAGTAGCAGGGTTAGTTGTAGCTTGGGCAGTAATTTTAGTTAGCTTTGATATTCGTAATGGTGCATTGTTTCTAAAGCAGATACCAAAACCTCGCTGGCATTGGAAAACGCTAAAAATGCTAGTTTGGCTGACTTTACCTCTGGGTTTTGTCAGGTTGCTAGTTTCACTAAATCTCAACATTCCCCGCTACTTTATTGAGAATTCTTTGGGGGAACGGGAACTAGGCATCTTTTCTGCCATAGCTTACCTGATGATGGTAGGAAACATAATACTCAATGCCCTAGGAGAATCAGCAAGTCCCAAGCTAGCCAAATATTATGCGGCGGGAGATTCCATCAATTTCCGTAAACTTCTTTTCAAATTAGAAGGATTGGCTGCCTTCATTGGTGTTGGGTCTATCTTGGTTGCTGTTTTTGCTGGTCGGGAAGTCCTAACTCTTCTCTACCGGTCTGAATATGCCGAACATCAAGATTTGTTTGTTTGGCTAATGATTGCAGCAGCAGTTAGTTACATGGCGTACTTCTTAGGCTATGGAATGACAGCAGCTAGGTATTTCCGCATCCAAATGTTTGTGTATATTGCTGTTGCTAGTACTTCAGCGATCGTTTGTCTGTGGTTGCTGCCCAAACTGGGATTAATAGCAGCTGCGATCGGGCTACTGAATGGGGCAATTGTACAAGCTATTTTCAGCATAGGAGTAATTATTCATGCATTACAAAAAATCAAGAAAGCTTAATGATAATTACATGAAAAATTGTCCGAAGCTCAGTTTAATTTTAGGTAAATATAGATGGTTAAAATACTAAATAAACAAAAAAATATCCAATATTTAATAGATAACCTAATTCTCCTACCCCTTGACTTACTTCTAATATTTATTGCTACATTTGCTGGAGAATACAAAACAGTATATGAGATTCCTGTATTCTTTGTTGCTTGGATAGCTATTTTTGCTGTTAGAAGAAATTTTATTGTCACTCAAACAGAAATATACGCCCAGGTAATCATAATTTTTTCTCTGCTACCTATTCTGATTCAATTTCACAAATATACTTTTGATTATTATTTTGGAACTGTATCTATAATTTTATATGTTAATGTTATTGTCTTCGCAAATAATGTAATCGAGCGTTTATTAAGTAATAAACCAGGTTCTAAGTTAGTTCGATGGCTGCCTGCCATATCATTAATTGTACTTGGAGTATTGACCCAACGCTTAGGTGGTAACAGTCCAAGAACATCTTTTGTGTTTGGTCCCAACGTTTACTATAGGATTATCGCAGTTATTTTCTTTCTACATCTCGTTTTGACTCACAAAGATTATTCGAGAATAAAAACCAAAATTTCAATATCAAGTTTGTTCGTTACAACTTTGTGTTTGATAAGTACACTATTTATAATGATGAAAACAGGCTCTAGGGGTGCAACTATAATAGGATTATTGATGATAATATCATTCTTTTATACTGTGCTAAAAATCCAGTTAAAATGGCTGAGATTTGCTAGTTTTGCTGTCATATTTTCTGTATTAGGGTGGATTATAACAACAATATTTTTAAATTCTGCGGCTGATTCTAGAGCATTTTGGTTTTACGACCGTGGTTCATCATCTAGTTCTATTTCCGAGAGGGGAGGATTTTGGGACAACTTACCAACTTTTTTTATGAAAGATAATTATTTACTTGGAGAAGGAAGCGACTATTTATATTCATATCCTCACAATATTTATTTAGACTTGCTCTATAACGGTGGCTTTTTTCCATGCTTTATGCTGTTAGTATTCACAGCAATATATGGAATATTTTTATTTAAAGGAAGATTAAATAGTAACTGGAAAATTTTAACTATAATTTTTTTACCAATGTATATAGGTTCTTTTTTGTCTGGAACATCATATGACAACTATTCAATTATAAGTTTGATATTTCTGCTGCCAACTTGGATTCAAAACCAAGTCCCTAGCATGTCAGCAAGAAAGAAAAAGTTTTTATAGAAAGTTAAATATGCAATTAGTTAAAAGGATTATTAGCGGGTTAAAAGTTTATGGATTCTCACAAATTAATTTATCTTCATCAATATTTCTCTATTCCCACAGTTTCTGGAGGAACGAGATCCTGGGAATTTTCTAATCGGCTTCTCCAAGATAAATGGCAAATTTCCATGATTTGTGGAGACTCAGAAATACACGGGATACCCAGCGATGAAATTTTGAAATTATTCAATAATCAAGATATTGATAAATTTCAATTAAATGCTATTTCTTTGAAATACAGCAATAACATGAATTTCTCGCAAAGAATTTTGGCATTTTTGAGTTTTGCCATCAAATCTTCCTTACAAATACTGCGAGAACCAAAAGCTGATCTCACTTTTGCTACTAGCACTCCACTTACTATTGCCATACCAGCTTTGTTGCGCAAATGGTTGCGTGGTACTCCTTATGTTTTTGAAGTTAGAGACCTCTGGCCGGAAATGCCAATAGCCGTAAAAGCTATACGCTCTCCATTAGCTATATTTTTAGCTCGTCAATTAGAGCGGATAGCCTATCAAAATGCCTCTTATATAGTGGCGCTTTCTCCTGGTATGAAAGAAGGCATAGTTAAGCAGGGTATTCCTCCTGAAAAAGTCGAAGTAATTCCTAACGCTTGCGATAACGATCGCTTTAACATTTCAGACTCAATTGGATTGGAATTTCTGCGTCAGCATCCCGAATTATCTGGCGGTCCCTTGATTGTCTACGCTGGTACATTCGGACATATAAATGGAGTGACTTACTTGGCTGAACTAGCCAGCCACATGAAAGACATAATGCCTGAAGCTAAATTTGTGGCGGTTGGCACAGGAGCTTGTGAAAAAGAACTCAGAGAAGTTAGCTGTCAATTGGGAATTTTGGAAAAGAACTTTTGGATCTGGCCGCCTATCCCCAAGATGGAAATGCCAGCGCTTCTTTCTGCATGTACCGTTGCCACATCTTTGTTTAAGCCAATTCCAGAGATGGAACATAATTCAGCCAATAAATTTTTTGATGCCTTGGCAGCAGGTCGTCCAGTCGTAATTAACTATGGAGGTTGGCAGAAAGACATTCTCGAACAATCAGGAGCCGGTATTAGTATTCCTGGTAACGATCCAAAAGCCGGTGCAATTCAACTTGCACAATTTTTAAACAATTCTGAACGCTTAGAAAGCGCTAAGGCTGCTGCAAGAAAACTAGCAGATACAGAGTTCGATCGCGACATGCTTTACAAAAAACTAGCAAATGTTTTTGGGAAGGTGTTAGATGAAACTTACCCTTACGTTTAACAGATGGAAAGCTGACTCGAAAAGAAAATTAAAATTCTTGCGCCATGCTACTAGAAGCCTACTAGCTGTCTTTGGAATAGTGATTGCGCTGTTTGTATTTTCGGCAACAAATGCACAGGTTCCCGCACAAGATGTATACCCCCAAGGTAAGCAATTTCCACTTGGTCTGTACTCTATACACGAAGCAGAAGAGATGCAGAGAGTGCGGCAATCTGGATGGAACATGGCACAGACTTATCATTTCAACCCTTCTTTCCTGAATACTGTAGCAGAGGGTAAAATGCTCAGTCTCGCCAAGTTAGCTGGTGAAATAGAACCGCTGCCAGAGAATCAAGTGGCAAACGCGATCGCTAGTGTTGCTAATAACACTCAAGTGGCATGGTGGGAATTTCCTGAAGAACAGCGCCACTGGAGAGATGGGGAAATGGCGATAGTCACCAACTATGCGAAGTGGACACGCAAGTACGATTCACAAAAGCGACCGAATTATATGTATATTCCCGGTCACTACGCTGCTGAAAATGTCCAGCAATATATACCCCACTTAGATATCATTCCTGCCAGTGTTTATACCAAATATATGGATATGCCCCACTCATGGGTGCGGTGGCGCATGGAATCCACACTGAAGGGAATCGAACGTGCGCAAGCCAAGATCGGCCCTGATTATCTGAACGGAGAAAAAACTCCTGTGGCGGTTTTGGAACTCTTTCACGAGCCAGGGGATGAGGTAATCACACCCCAAGGAGCGTATCACGACTTTTGGCAGTCTATCGTATCTGGAGCTAGGGGTATCCTCGTTTTTTCTTACTTCCATAAGCGCGACCATCCTAATCTAGAAAGCGTTTGGCAAACTTATAACAAAGCTGCTGCACAAATCACAGGACTAGAAAAACTCGGCTCAGCTATCCTGTATGGCAAGAGGCCGAACAATGTCAACTTTGAAATTGTCTCCGGACCAGCAAGAACAGAGGAGTTTATGTCCTATGGTATGGAACAGCCTCTGAGCTATCCTTCTATTGATCTCCTGACCATAAACTGGAATAAACATACTTACATTTTTGCGGTCAACTCAGCAAATCAGCCTGTTTCCGCTAGGCTTACTGGTCTTCCCAATACGACTGAAGCAACTGTTCTATTTGAAAACAGAACGGTTCCTGTTTCCAATGGAGTCTTGAATACCGACTTTCAACCCCTCGGCGTACATATCTTCAAAGTACCCAATAACACCAGTGAAACTCAAGCTTTAAAAGGGGAAAAGCAGACGATTTGCCAGTTACTACTATCGAGGATATTTTGAGCCTAATTGTTTGTAAATTGAATGTAAACTCTCCGGCAAAAAATATCTTAATTTTTCATATTTTTTCTGAAACTGAAGAATAAAGCCATGATTATCAAAGATATCCAAGATGATTTTTTCCAAAAAATTAGCAGATTCATCAAATCTGTTTTAGATAGATTCGTAGCAGCAATCATGCTGTTGATTTTATCTCCGGTGATGCTGATAGTAGCGATCGCGCTTTATTTCCGTATGGGTGGTCCGGTTCTTTTCACCCAACCCCGTCCAGGTAAAGACGCTCATATTTTCAATTTCTATAAATTTCGCACCATGACGGATGAACGCGATCGCACAGGTAATCTTCTTCCTGATGAAAAACGCCTCACTCCTTTCGGTGAATTCCTCCGTGAAAGCAGTTTGGACGAACTTCCCCAATTGTGGAATGTTCTTAAAGGTGACATGAGTTTTGTAGGCCCTCGTCCTTTACTAGTACAATATCTTGAGCGCTACAGTCCCGAACAAGCACGCCGCCACAATGTTAAACCAGGTATCACAGGTTTGACTCAGGTAAAAGGTCGCAATTCCTTAAGATGGGAAGAAAAATTTAAACTAGATATTTGGTATGTTGACAATTGGAGTTTGTGGCTGGACTTAAAAATTCTTTTCTTGACAGTTTTTAAAGTATTGAAACAAGAAGGAATTAGCCAAGAGGGCTATGCCACATCAGAAGAATTCAAAGGAAAACTTGAACAACAGCAAGCAGAATTACACATGAATAAATAGAAATTTTAAACCTTAATGCTTAGAGGATGTTTGAAAAGTGGTTGGCTGTGATTTTCGGCACTTATTGATCCCCCCTAGCCCCCCTTAAAAAGGGGGGAACTGGAATCAAAGTCCCCCTTAAAAAGGGGGATTTAGGGGGATCTAAAACTTTTTGCTACCGACAAGAGGACTTTTAAAACATCCTCTTAGTGCATAGTAGAACATTCAACTAATAACTACTCCCTTCCCAGCAAAAGACTACCATTATTCTTTATTTGCGTTCTTTGTGTTCTTTGTGGTTCGTTTAAAAAACCATCCCCTAACCATAGGTATTCTTCAAGCGGGAAAGGAGTAATAACCAAAAATCAACGATTTTCAATTACCAACAAAACAGAAAGAAATTAAGATGGTAGACATTTGCACCCCACGCCTGAACCAAGAGCAGCTAGCACTTTTACCAACCGAAGAAGATGTCGCTTTTTACGAAGAACATGGTTGGTATATCTCTAAAAAAGTCATTCCCGACGAGATGATTGATGCAGCCATTTTAGCTAGTGAAAAGTTCTATCGTGGGGAACGAGACGCAACTCTTCCCTACAGTACTGGTTATAGCAATTGGAAGCCAGGAGATGGAGACACTATTCGCAATAACGAATTTGTTTCTTTGCAAAATAATTTCCTCCGACAGTTTGCACTTCAGCCAATTATTGGAGCAATTGCTGCTAGGCTAACTAGGAGCAAACGCATTCGGGTGTTTGAAGACCAGTTAGTTTATAAGGCTCCGCACGGTCAGGATGGCGAAGGGGTAGTAGGTTGGCATACGGATCATGCTTACTGCTCTACCAGTACTTCAGATAAGCTGCTGGCTGCTTGGATTCCTTTCCATGACTGCGACGAATCTAGAGCGCCATTGGTTGTTATTGATGGTAGTCACAAATGGTTTGGTAACGAACATCTGCGCTGCTTCAACCAGCAAAACCTGAAAGAGGTACAACAAAAATTTGCTCAAACAGGACGGGAGATTATTGAAGTTCCCATGACCCTAAAAAAAGGGCAGATAAGTTTTCATCACTGTTGGACAATTCATGGCAGCTATCCCAACTATAGCGATGCATTCCGCCTAGCGATCGCTGTGCATCTCCAAGATGATGACAACCGCTATCAAGCATTTTGGAATCCTCAAGGTAAACGCATTCATCACTTTCTTGATTGTATGTGTCGCCAACTGCCCAACGGCGATCCAGATTACAGCGATCCGGCAATATTTCCTGTTGTTTGGTCAGAAGAAGATAGGTAGCAAATAATTAGATTGGGAAAATAATATGAATCTACAAGCACAAGTAATTGAATTAGAAAACGATTTGTGGTTGCAAACACTGCAAGAAATACGCCATGATTTTTACCATTGGCCTGAGTATGTCTACTTGGAGTCTAAAAGAACTGATACTATCCCTGAAGCTATTTTAATCACTGAAGGTGAAAAAAAATTTTTTGTGCCTTATTTGCTGAGAAAATGTGATGACATACTCTCTGAAGAGGTAAAATCAGCAGACATTTTTGATGTTATTTCTCCCTATGGCTATCCGGGAATCTTGCTGAATGAAGCAGCTATTAACACGCCAGGATTTGCTGATGCTGCTCTAGATAAAATGAAGCAGGAATTTCGCGATCGCGGAATATGCTCTGCTTTCTTTCGTTTACATCCAATTCTCAATGAAAGTTTCACCGAAGTCTTTCAAGCGGGAACTTTTACAGAAAATGGAGAAACTGTCTCAGTTGATTTAAGGCTTCCTAACTTGTGGACTCACACTAGAAAAGGACATCGCAGCACAATTAATAAGTGCAAGCGTCTGGGAATGATTGGAAAAATGGTTCCATTTCCAGATTATTTGGATGAATTCGTTTCAATCTATCAAGAAACGATGAGACGGGTGAATGCAACGACAGGATACTACACCTTTAATTCTGAATATTTCACTCAGATGAATGATTTGTTCGGAATGAATCTTCATTTATGCATTGTTGAATACGAAAATCAGGTAGCTTCTGTTGGTTTGTATACAGAATGTTGTGGAATTGTCCAAAGTACACTGGGTGGAACAAGAGATAAGTTTGTTCACCTGTCACCGGGTAGTTTAGAAACAGACTTTGCACGATACTGGGCACAAGAACGTGGGAATGAATTTTTACATTTGGGTGGCGGAGTGGGTGGCTCCACTGAAGATAGTTTGTATACTTTCAAATCTGGTTTCTCTCAATTAAGTCACAAGTTTTTCACATTACGTTTGATAACAGATGAGGAAAAATATCATCACTTAGTCAACTTAAGAGCGAAAGTTCTAGGGGTAACAGCCTCAGAATTGTTGCAGTCAAACTTCTTTCCTGCTTATCGTTCGCGTTAAATAGCAATGATAGCGTAATCTTTAGCTTATTCTTTTTTCTGCCAACTGAATGCTTACTAATTTTTTTGGGAGCATACATTATGAAATGGCAATTAAAAGCTGGTTTACAAAATATCTTTTCTTTCCTTCCGTCTGGAGAAAATTTAAATTATTTATTCCAAAAAAAAGTTACCAAAAGTCTTCCTGTTAACGAATCTGATCTCAGAGAAATATTACTCTTTGGTAAACAACATATAGCTAATTTCCAAAAATAAAGAAATCTTGTGGCAGGAAGGGAGGAATTGTTTGAAGGTTACGGCTTAACAAGTGTTTTAGTTTTGAATCTTTATAAATCTACGAAAATCATAGCAAATGAAAATTAAACAACCATCTGTTTTGATTCCCGACCAATGCAAAAACCCTCTTGCTTACTATGTCATACGATGTTTGAAAGAAGCTAGCAGTGAATTTCAGATCAATGTGATCGTTCCCTCAGACCAAGTGTCAATTGATACTGGTTGGCTTTTCTTTTACAAGCATTCGGCATATATTGATAATTTATTTTTTTCGGGAACTCAGATGAGTTCAATAGAGTATTTAGATGAGGTAATTCGGATCATACAAAATAGAGGAATAGATATTATTTGTCCTGCTTCGGAAGAAGGCTTTAAGTTTGTTTCAAAATATAGAGACAAGTTGTCAAAATTTTGTAGAGTAGTAGCATTACCCAGTGATGAGGTTTTGCATACGGCTTTTGATAAGTGGAAGTTATACCTCTTTCTCAAGAAGCATAATATACCAACGCCTGAAACTGTTATTGTGAAAGGAGTTGAGCAGATTAGTCAATTGAATTATCCTGTATTACTCAAACCAATTAATGGAAGTGGTGGAAAAAACATACAGAAATTTGATAGTTCAACGAAAGAAATTTTCCAGTTTATCCTTAACTATCCTAGCGATGCCTATATTGTTCAGAACTATATACATGGCTACGATATGGGTTGTAGTGTTCTCTGTCGAGACGGACAAATCCTTGCTTATACAATACAGCAGCAATTAGGAGTAACAGGAGGATTTGCTCCCAAAATTGACAAATTGAAGTTTGTCCATGACTCTGCTGTTATTGATATAGTCACAAAAACCATGAATGCACTCAAATGGAGTGGTATCGCTAATATAGACCTGAGATATAATTCTAATACTGGACAAATTTATGTTCTCGAAATCAATCCGAGATTTTGGCAATCTCTGATGGGTTCTCTTTCTATTGGTGTAAATTTTCCCTATCTTCTATGTTTATTATCAAATGACATTAATTTTGACCCTATTTCCTATCCAGAGAAGTATTATGCTAAATTTTTAAGGTTTATCAAAGATGCTTTAAACGGCTCTTTGCAATATAGTTTATCTGATACAAATTTTAAATATTTCTTATCTGATCCAAATAGTTTATTCCGGTTGATTTTATATCAAATTTAGAGAAAAGTTTTACCTTTAAAAGAGAAAAAACATTTGTTAAATAACTTCAATAAACAAATGTTAAATTACAAGGCAAGTGCCGAACTTGATAAAAACAAAGTTTAGGAATGTTATGAGGATTTTATAATGGAAACCTCTGAATTATTGCGGTCTTCTCAGATAATCAGAATTACTGAAAATTATCATGTCTAAACCGATTTTGCTCTCGACTCCACATATGGGGGATGAGGAACTAGCATTTGTTAAGGAAGCTTTTGATACTAACTGGATTGCTCCAGTTGGACCCCATGTAGATGTTTTTGAACAGGAATTTTGTCAGCTTGTTGGCGCTGGTCACGCTGCGGCAGTAAGTTCTGGTACGGCTGCATTGCATCTGGCACTGCGGCTGCTTGGTGTTGAATCTGGAGATGAGGTCTTTTGCTCGACACTGACGTTTATTGCTACGGCAAATCCAATTACGTACTTAGGAGCAACACCGGTTTTCATCGATAGCGATCGCACTTCTTGGAACATGAACCCTGACTTGTTGCGGGAAGCACTAGAACAGCGCGATCGCCTTGGCAAATTACCCAAAGCAGTTATATTGGTGCATTTGTACGGTCAAAGTGCAGATATAGAGCCAATTTTAGAAGCTTGCAATCAATATGGCGTTCCCTTAATTGAAGATGCCGCTGAAGCTTTAGGCGCTACCTACAAAGGACGTTCCCCCGGAACTTTTGGCAAAATTGGTATTTACTCCTTCAACGGCAATAAAATCATCACCACCTCTGGCGGCGGAATGTTGGTTTCCGAGGAAGCAGAGTTGGTGGCAAAAGCTCGTTTTTTGGCAACACAAGCACGCGATCGCGCTCCCCATTACCAACATTCGGAAATTGGCTACAATTACCGCCTCAGTAATGTCTTAGCTGGTATCGGTCGCGGTCAGTTGCGTGTTTTGAATGAGCGAGTCGCAGCTAGAAGACGCAATTTTGAGATTTACGCCTCTGCATTGGGAAAACTCCCAGGAATAGAATTCATGCCGGAAGCTGATTTTGGACGCGCTACTCGCTGGCTGACCTGCCTAACAATAGAACCTGAAGCTTTTGGTGCAGACCGAGAACAAGTCCGCTTAGCACTTGCTGCCAAGCAAATTGAATCTCGTCCCGTGTGGAAACCCTTACACCTCCAACCTGTGTTTGCTGAGTGTGAATGTTTTGGCGGTGCAGTTGCAGAAGATTTATTTGCACACGGTCTTTGCTTACCTTCTGGATCTAATCTAACTGACGAAGATTTACAGCAAGTTATTAATGGAATTTTAAAAATAGGGAGTGGGGAGTAGGGAGTAGGGAGTAGGGAAAGTCTTATATTTCATCGCGACCTTTGTAAACTATATTTATGGTGTAAGAGTGCAAAATGCAAAAACTATACCCTAAATTGAATTTTAGATTTGAGATTTTGTATTGCTAAAACCTTGTGAATAAGCAGTTAGGCAATTCAATCAAAAATAATCATTTTTTAAGATTAACTAAATAATATATCAATAGAATTATGGAATCATCAACACATCCTAGCCTTTCTTTGGATACATCTTTACAGGTTTTAAGACGTCGTGGAGCATTTGCTCTAGGCATATTTTTCCCAATTCTTTTGCTTGCTGTCGTGCCTTTATTATTAAGAAAACCTGATTATCTAGCAGAAGGAAAGCTGCTGTTTCAAAAAACAAATACAGTTTCTTCACTAGTCGGAGTGGCACCAGAAATAAGCAAGCTAGAATCAGTTGCTCAGGAACAAAGTAGTCCTTTGAATACAGAGGCAGAAGTTATACGTTCTACCCCAATCATACAAGAGACTATAAATTTACTCAGCCTGCAAGATGACAATGGTAAACCTCTAAAAATCAAGGATTTTCTGGAAAAACTTACTGTAGAGGGAATCGAACAAACAGACATTCTACTTGTTTCTTACAAGGATACGAACCCAAGAACAGCCGCGCGAGTTGTTAATACTTTGATGAATGTTTATTTAGAACGCAACGTATCTTCTCGCAGAAAAGAAGCGGCGGCTGCTCGCAAATTTATTGAAAAACAAGTGCCAAAAGCAGAATTAGTTGTTAGGCAATCAGAAGCAGAACTAGCAAAGTTTAAAGAAAAGAATAAAGTAGTTTCTCTGCAAGAAGAATCAGAAAAGTCACTGGAAGTAATTTCAGATTTACAAAGGCGAATTAGCGAATCTAAATCTCGAATTGCCGACATCAACAGCCAATCTCAAGAAATCCGCAGGCAATTGGGTATGAATTCCCAAGAGGCAATAACTATGGCTTCTCTAAGCCAGTCTGCTGGAGTACAAGATATTCTGAGAGAAACCCAGCAATTAGAATCGCAACTTGCAACCAGACGTAATATTTTGCAGGATAGCCATCCGGAAATTATTTTTTTAGAAAATAGGTTAGAATCCTTAAAAGAAATACTACAAACGCGAGTAAAAGAGGTTGTAGGAACAAATCAACCACAACTTAATCGAAATTTGCAGATGGGGACGCTGCAACAACAACTTGCTGAAGATTTAATTAGATTAGAATCCAACCGTTTGGGTTTAAGCAGTGAAGTCGCCACTTTATCTAATTTAGAAGCTGATTACAGACAAAGACTTAACGTTTTACCAAAATTGGAGCAACAACAACGTCAATTAGAACGTAAAGTCCAAGCAGCTCAATCTACCTATTCTTTGTTGTTACAAAGACTGCAAGAAAGCCGAATAGCCGAAAATCAGAACCTAGGTAACGCTAGCAAAGTAGCCGAAGCTCAAGTTCCTGACGAGCCTATTTCTTCTCCGATGATGATAGTCAGTGCTGGCTTACTAGCTACTTTGGCTACTTTGGTTATCATCTTTCTTTTAGAAGCCAGAGATAAAACAATTAAGACTGTTGATGAAGCTAAAGAATACCTGGGATTGACTTTATTAGGGGTAATTCCTTCTACAACCAAGTCTAAAACATTTATTCGCAGCAAAGATGAACTGGAATCCTATAGCCAAAGGCTGGTGATTCGAGATTTTCCGCGATCGCCTATTAGTGAATCTTACCGGATGCTGCGGGCGAATTTGAAATTCATGAGCGCCGATAAAGAGTTAAAAGTTATCGTTGTTACCAGTTCCGTACCCAAAGAAGGTAAATCTACAGTAGCAGCCAATTTAGCTACAGCAATGGCGCAGATGGAGTGTAATGTTTTACTGGTAGATGGGGATTTGCACCGTCCAGTTCAGCATAAAATTTGGGAACTACCTAATACTCAAGGTTTGAGTAATGTAATTGTCGGTCAAGCTGAAGCCAAAAGTGCGATCGCAAAAGTCATGGATAATTTAGATGTCCTCACCGCTGGAGTAGTACCTCCCAGTCCAGCCTCTCTGCTTGACTCGAGACGCATGGCTAATTTGATGGAAACTTTTGCTGCTGATTACGACTTTGTAATTATAGACGCTCCTTCATTAAATGCTGCGGCGGATGCAGCTACTCTTGGTCAAATGGCTGATGGAGTTTTGTTAGTTGTGAGACTAGGATTAGTTGATACTGTTAATGCTGCTGCTGCTTGTGAACTTTTAGAAAAATCTGGTCAGAATGTTTTGGGACAGGTTGTGAATGGAGACATTCCCAAAAATAAACACCGCAACCACTACTACTTTGAGGAAGGATACTATTCTCAAGAAAGTACAAGTAAAGAAGCGGTGAGGAGTTTTAGGAGTTAGGAGTTAGGAGTTAGGAGTTAGGAGTTAGGAGTTAGTAGTTAGTAGTTAGTAGTTGGTTGAATTTTCCACTATCGACTAACCACTATCGACTAACCCCTCCCCTACTTCAAATAAATTAACAAGTTCAGTCCTGGAATTGTACGAGAGAGAGTCCACAAAAGTAGGGTAATGTAAAGTATACCTAAACTCCACTGATACCATGCCAGTGTGGAGATGATACCGGGAAGGTGTTCGTCTCGCAGGCGAATGTCATTAAAGCCTAATCTCAAGAGATTGTTGAGGCTGAAATCGTAATAGTTAAGCCAGTTCCAGCGGCGATTCCATAATAATGACATGTAGCGATCGCGAAACATTTGAAACCTCGGTATCACTGGTAAACGTCCAATTAGCAATCTCAATTGCCGCATACTACCATCTTCTGTAAAATAAGAAGCGTCCATCAAATCGTGATAACGGCCTTTTTGATAAAGTCGCAATATTAAAGTTATTGGTACAGGAACAATAATAATCACCAGACACGCCAATGTTAGCCAAGGTTGTTCGGCTGCGCGAAAAATGGCGAGTAAACCAAACATGACAAAAAGGCTAAAACTAGTCAACATCCATGTAGTTTCGTAGAGTGTGGGAATAATAGCTACAGGATACAGACGGCGTAAACGATCAACTAACCAAAAGAGGAAACCAAAATAGGCGATCGCAATTAACCCAACGCCAAACACCAAACAAAAATCTGTACCATACCCAGAAAGCAGCAATAGTAAACTCAACACCAACCAATTCCAAGCTTGCAACAACCATTCACCCAACAAAAGCGGTTCACCAACCACTACCCGCGAACATAGTTGAGTGTACGTTTCTAAATCAATGTCTGCTAAAGTTAGTAACTCGTTGGTATTGCGAAACGGTTGTATGAGTCGGCGATGCGCGATCGCTTCGGCTTGAGTTGGAGAAAAACCAATTTTTATCAAACTTTCTTGAGAAGCACTATTAATATTTGTACCAACCAAACGACGGCTTAACTCAATCAATCGCAGTCGCTGTTTAGTGTACTCTACTTGGTTAGCATCAGCAATTTGCTGCAACTGCCGAAAATTTTGTCCTAAATTTCGTAAAACGTTTTGATTTCCTCGCAATGCAGATACTACCAATTTTTTACCGATTTGACCAGGATTACCTAAAATTTTCGCTTGGTTGGAATTAAAATTGAGACCAGATACATTTAAATAAGCAATATTTGTAAAACCAACATCGCTAAAATCTGCTTGATTGAGAATGCTAGCACCCCGTAAATTCACAGGTTGGTTAAATTGCGCTTCTCGAAAAGTAACAGCTTGCTCAAAGGAAGCTTCTGTCAGAAATAAAAACTGATTAAAATTAGCTTTGGTAAACTGTGCAGAATTAATAAAGCGTACCTGAGAAAAATCAGCATTTCCTTCCCACTGAACACGACTAAATTTCGCTAACTGTTTAAAAATAGCTTGGTTGAAATTGGCAGTATCTTCAAAGATACTGTCTTGGAAATAAGTGCTTTCCTGAAATTGCGTTTGTTTAAAATTAGCTTTGTCAAAGAAAATACTATTTTGCCACTGACTTTCGCGTTTAAAAGTGGCATTCGTAAAGCTAACCGCACGGCTAAACCGCGTTTCCGTCCAATTAGTTTCTTGGTTAAAAATTACACTTTGAGCATTGACAGATTGAAGAAAAAATGTATTGGCAAACTGTACACTACCAGTAAAATGAGTTTGTTCCAGGACTAAAGTACCACGGAAAACACTGATATCAGCAGATACTGTTGATGGAGTTGCTAAAAGCGATCGACAGTCTTTGGAAGTAGGTAAAGCTTCAGATAGTGACTGCAAGCAAACTATGCGCAGGCCTTCTAATTGTTCTTGTTCGCTAGGGGTGAAAATAGGAGCGATCGCTTGTGCATAAAGAGGGGTTCTTAAACCCAAATCGCTACCGATAAAATCTCCTTGAATAAGAGAATTGCTCAAGTCTAAACCCAAGGGTTTCGAGCCAGTTTTTTGGAGTTCTTTCCGTAGCAGTTGGTAGAAACTATCGCGAAAGGCGGCATTTTCTGGTCGTAAATCTATCACCATTTGCCGTAAATCTACTGTGAGATTGCCTTCACGGATTATGGGTGTATGGAGTCGCTCTTGCAACAATTCTAAAGTTAAAGGTGTACGTTCTGTTTGTGCCTGTGCAGGGAGAGGAAGGAAGAGGAGAAACAGAGTACACAGAGTAATTAATTTAACGCACCAGGTAGCGGAGGAAAGCGCAAAGGTACGCAGAGTGTTTTCTTTGCATTCCTTTGCGTGTAAGGGCAAAGCATTTGTGCCAATATTTATAGCCAAAGTTATCATATTTCTACACAAATGCTTTGCCCCTACTGCGTCCCTCTGCGTTTCAAAAACAATTTATCCAAACCTACTCTGTATTATTCATCGCCTATTAGCAGAACAATTTTACCCATCGTAGACCCCTTTTCAAGTAATTGGTGAGCTTTAATTGCTGCTTCTAAGGGAAATTTATGACTGACGTGAATTTTCAACTTACCTGCATCAATGGCTTTTGCGCATTCTTCTAAAATTTCTGCTTGGTGTTGTTGTGCTTCGACCATTCCTTGCAACATTGGTGTTAGCATTAATTCTAAGCCGATGCGGAGATTACGTAATCTAGCGGCTTTCCAAATAGTATTGGCGTCTGGTTCTAAAATCGTGACAATATCGCCGTAGACTCGCACTGCTGGAAAGGTTTTGTGAAAAGTCTCTCCGCCAACGGTATCAAAAGCTAAGTCTACACCTTCGCTGTCTGTCCAATTTAATGCGGCTTGGGTAAAATCTGTTTGTTTGTAGAAAATAGGGTAGTCAGCGCCTAGTTGTTTGACGAAATTAGCTTTTTCTTGGGAACTGACGGTAGTGCAGACATCAGCACCTTTGAGTTTGGCTAGTTGGATAGCTACATGTCCGACACCACCAGCACCCGCATGAATTAATACGCGATCGCCTGGCCCGAGTCGTCCGCGTTCGTATAAAGCTTCCCAAGCAGTGATTAAGACTAAAGGTGCTGCGGCTGCTTCTGCAAAAGATACAGATGCAGGTTTCTTGGCAGCAAATCGCTCATCTACGGTAGTGTATTCAGCATAATTACCTTGATGTGCGCCTAAACCGCCATTGCAAAAATATACTTCATCACCGACGCGAAACCGTTGCACACCAGCACCTACCGCCTCAACAATACCTGCACCATCGCATCCTAAAATAGCAGGCATTTTATCAGGGTAGAAAGTGCCGCGTTTGCGAAGTTTTGTGTCGATAGGGTTGACGCCGGCTGCTTTTAAGCGTACGAGAAGTTCTGTGTTTCCAAGGGAAGATGGTTTTGGTACTTCCTGTATTTGTAGAACTTCGGGATTGCCTGGTGCTGTCATTAAGATTGCTTTCATGACTTTTTCCTCCAAACTCAAGCTAGATGCACGTTCGTGAAGTGAAAAGCTGAGATACGCATTAGCTTTTTATCTTAATCACAATTGTGTATAATAAAAATGTACATTTAAATGTACATTTAACTGACTATATAATTCTATATGGCAAAGTACCTAACCATTACGGAAGCTAGGCAAAATTTATTAGATTTGCCTGATGAGTTGAAAGATGAAGCAGTAATTATCACCAAGCATGGCAAACCAGTAATGGCAGCACTTAGCTTTGAGCAGTATGAATCTTTGTTAGAAACCTTGTCTATTCTCTGTGACAAAGAGTTTGCCAAACGTTTACACGAAAGCATAGCCGAAGCGGAACAGGGAGAAAGCATCAGTTGGGAGGAAGCGAAAGCTAAGCTTGGACTCTGATACACCGCAATCTTCAAACACAGAGTATGCAATTGAATTGACACCACTAGCTGTAGAGATGTTGGCTGATATCAAGGATAAGCGTCAACAGCAAGCTTTAAGCGATCGCATAGATAAACTGAAAACCGACCCAGAAAAGCAGGGGAAACCTTTAGTTGATAAGCTAAAGGGATATCGTAGTGTGCGGGCTGTAGGTCAACGCTACAGAATTATTTATAAAGTAGAGCTTGAGAAAGTGGTGGTTTTAGTTGTTGGGGTAGGATTGCGGAAAGAGGGCGATAAGAGGATGTCTGAGAAGTATGGTTTTAAACCAATTAATCTTAGATCCCCCTAAATCCCCCGCGCTTCTTGGGGGACTTTGAAAGGCTTTTTGCCCCCCTTTTTAAGGGGAGCCACTGCGCCCTTGCGGGTTTCCCGCGTTGTAG
>JBHYDF010000178.1:0-17722 GCA_051861145.1 Nostocaceae cyanobacterium | reverse complement strand
AATGATTTTGGGTAATAAATATGACTAATTAAAAACTTTTCAGACATCCTCTTACAAATCTATCTTTGTTTGATTGATCGGTAATTAGAGGGCGCAAGGGGTGCATCCCTATTTTGCAAAAAGCCGTGAAATAAATTTCCGGAACCTACAGCTCAAACCCGTTAAAAACGGGTTAAAAATTTAGTTCAGTCATCTTCTAGATGAATGCGCGCGCCTATCCCGAAATTTATTTCAGGGCTGAATCTTGGAACTTGAAACATTTGGGATGCTCCCGGCGCAAGCCCCTAAATTTTGTAGATTTAATCCATCTGCACTGATCGTAACTGGCTTTTGACATTTTTTTGTCACATTTATCTACTAAATTTAAAAAATAGAAACATTACTACATCAGTTCACCGCATCGCACTATTCTCAAAATCCTCTTATCCAAAATCGTTTGACTGGCCATGAATACTCCTGAAGCTCAAGTCTCAAACTCTGATGTACTGGAACAGCAGCCCCAAACCGATGATGTGAGGAAATTAGAGCCGAAAAATCAAAAGCCTTGGTTATGGTTAGTACTAGGTTTATCCCTGATATTTAATGGTATTGTTCTGTGGCGTATGCTTGTTCCAAATGGAACACAGCAACCAGCCTTAGCTCAACAACAGCCGATTGCACAACCACCCCGTCCCGTGGAAACCGTTGCTCTGTTGAGGGGGAATGCAAATAGAAATGTGGCATTACTGGGACAGGTGGAAGCAAGTCAGCAATCAACGATTCGCGCTCAGACAAGGGGTACAGTTAAAGATATTTTAGTCAGAGTTGGCGATCGCGTACGAGCGGGAATGGCGATCGCGATTTTAGACGATTCTGACCAACAGTTGGCAATTTCACAGGCACGGGCACAGTTAGCACAGCAACGTAGCAATCTTGCCCGTTTAGAGGTGGGAACTCGTCCGGAGATTATAGCCCAAAGGCAAGCCGCTGTCAATGCAGCCAAAGCGCGTTCCCAAGAAGCACAGGATAACCTCCGACGTACCACAGAGTTAGTGCAACAAGGCGCACTCTCACAAAGGACACTCGTAGAAGTAAGAAGCGCTGTAGATGATGCAAAGCAACAAATGTTGGAAGCATCAGCAGTTTTAGCAGAAGCCAAAGCAGGCCCGATTAAAGAAGAAATCGCAGCCCAAAAAGCCAACGTCGCAGCAGCAGAAGCATCCTTGAATCAGGCACAACTAGCACAGCAGCGCACCCGAATTATTTCCCCAGAATCTGGAGTGGTACAAACTCGCCATATCAGCCGTGGAGACCTCGTAGAGAATTCTGGTCAAATTGTCACATTAGTATCAGGAAATACACTAGATATTTTCCTAGAACTGCCAGAAGAACTCAGTGGTAGAGTTAACCCAGGTATGCAGATAGAACTGACGGCGCGGGCATTGCCCCAATGGAAAGGACGCGCAAACATTACAGCCATCGTTCCATCTGCGGATCCGGCATCGAGACGCCGACGAGTGCGAGTGCAACTGAATAACCCACCGCAAGGATTACAACCAGGGATGGCGATCGCAGGTAATCTGATTATGCCTTCCAATCAACCCAGCTTTGTTGTCTCCCGTGATGCCCTGACACAAAGGCAAAATCAGTGGTTGGTGTTTACAGTTGCTGATGGCAAAGCTAGACAGGTGCCAGTGGAAATAGTCAGTGACATGGGTGAAAATGTAGCAATTTACAATCGAGAATTACGCGCGGGTCAGCAAATAGTTTTTCGCGGTGGTGATGGTTTATCAGATGGCGTTGATGTGAAGATGTTAAACAATCAGTCCCGTTCGGGTGGATAACGAACCGTTAAGAAGTCAAGAACGCCAAGCTGTTAGTTAAAGCGTGGAAAGTAACAACGGAAGATCCCAATTTTGCATGAATAGCAAGTCAGCCAGCCAGCCAGCCAGGGACTTTTTGTCCCTGTCTGAAAGTTAAAGTCCTCTTATAGAGGACTGAGAAGATTCTTTAACAAGTATTTTGTCAATATTGGGATACTCCCGTAACAACGCTCCCACGCTCCCACGCTCCCACGCTCCAACGCTCCCACTAACAACTAACAACTAACAACGCTCCCACTAACCACTAACAACCCAAAATCCCATGAATTTTATTCAAACAGCTGTCCGGTGGCGGCACGGAACTTTTGTGCTATTCTGTTTGCTGGCTCTTTATGGTGTTTTCTGTCTGTTCAGATTACCTTTAGAGTTGCAACCAGGGGGAGATAGACCGGAAATCACTATCACTACTCCCTATCCTGGTGCGGGACCCTCGGAAGTGGAAGATTTGATTACCCGTCCGATTGAAGAACAGATGGAAGAAGTGCTGGGTGTGAATGAAATCACCAGTAATTCCCGTTCCGGACGCAGCGTTATCACCTTGGAGTTTGCCGACGGTACAGATTTGGAAGACCGCGTGGTAGATGTGATCAACCGCTTGCAGCAAGTGCCCAGTCTACCTGATGAAGCCCAAGAGTCAGATGTGGAACTGGTAGGCGGTAACAGTTCACCAATGATGTGGATTCCCTTTGCCACCAAAGAAGGTTTCCAAGCTGACCCCAACCGATATCGAGATTTGGCTGACGAAGTTGTGGTTCCGCGTTTGCGGCGGGTGGAAGGGACGGGACAATTTCTAATTGTCGGTGGACAAGAACGAGAAGTAGAAGTGCGGGTTGACCCGAAAGCGCTTTCTGACCGGAACCTGACCATTGGCGATGTCGTACGAGTTTTGCGGGAAAATAACCGCGATATTCGTGGGGGTCCGTTGGTTTTAGGGAGGCGAGAATATCGGGTACGGACGGTGAGTCGTTCGCAAGATATTAAGCAAATCGAAGGGTTTGTTCTGAGGAGGGATGCGGCTGGTACGGTATATCTGCGAGATGTGGCATCCGTGGCAATGGGACGCAAACCCCAAGATAGTGCTTTGATGTTTAATGGTACGCCTGCGGTGGCTGTGGGTGTGATTCGTCAAGTTGGGGCGAATGTACCGGCGGTGGCGAAGGGTGTTCGTGAAGCGATCGCCGAATTGCAAGCGGAATTTGATCGGCAAAATCAGGGGATTCGCTTTATTTACAACTATGACGAGAGTGAATACATCAACCAATCGGTGTCCTTTGTGGAAGGAAATTTAGTCACTGGGGCACTTTTGGCAACGATGGTCTTGATTCTGTTCCTCGGTTCCATGCGGACTGTGGCGGTTGTGGCGTTAACGATTCCGACAACGCTAATTATGGTATTTATCGTCATGGCGGCTTTAGGGAGAACCTTGAACATTATCAGTTTGGCAGGGTTGGCGTTTGCAGTGGGGATGGTGGTAGATAATGCCATCGTGGTTGTGGAAAATGTCTTCACCCATATGCAGCAGGGGAAAAATGCCAGAAGTGCTGCCATTGAAGGGACTCAGGAAGTCTGGGGCGCAATGCTGGGTTCGACACTAACCAACGTCGTCGTATTTATACCCTTGATTATGGTGACAGGGGAAGCAGGACAGTTGTATACAGACATGGCGATCGCTCTTTCTGCATCCTCGCTATTTTCCCTATTTGCGGCATTAACTCTCGTACCGATGCTGTCTGGATTGTTTCTGAAGCAATCGGAAGCGGCGCAAATGCTAACTGGTGGAGAGTATCGGGGTGGTAATTGGTTAGAACGTACTGTGGCTAGGTCGTCTACCGTGTTCCGGTACTTCCAAGGAAAATTGGAAAACTTCCTGGCTTCTACTGTGAAATGGTCACTGGGTCGTAAGCGACTGGGGCGCAGATTATTGTTACTCTCGATACCTGTTACCTTGTTTGTGATTAGCTTTTTCCTCCTACCTCCTGCTGACTATCTGCCAGAAGGGAACCGTAATCTGATACAGTGGCGGGCAGAACCCTTACCAGGAACTAGTATACCCGAAGCAATTCGCCAGTCAGAACCAATCCAAGCCTTTTTGCGATCGCAGCCCGAAGTTGACCGGATTATGTATGTGGAACGTCCGGGGGCGATGCGCGGGGTTTCGGTGATTCTCAAGCCAGAATTTGCCACCACCCAAGGACTTGCGGACATGGTGGACAAGATGCGTGCCAAGGGCAATGATTTTGCTGGATATCGATTCATGGTTCCTAGCCGTCTCTCCATCTTCCGCGATCCGGGTAAGGAGTTTGAGATTGATATCGTTGGGGAAGACTTGAATGAGTTGAGCAAACTGGAGAAGGACATCACCGACAAAATCCGTGCTTTGCCTGGTGTACGCAATGTCCGTTCCAATTTTGTCATGGGAGCAGGTGAATTACAAGTGATTCCCAATCGGGAACGTCTGGCGGAAGTTGGACTTTCGGAAGCAGAAGCTGGGACAATGGTAGAAGCAGCGCTGGGTGGTCGTGTTGCTTCTGAGTTTGTCGATGGCAAGGAAGAACTCGATGTTTCCGTAGAATTAAAAAATACCTTTGTGCAGACACCCGAACAACTGCGTCAACTACCATTGTTTGCCCAAGGCAGGCAAGTACAATTGAGCGACGTTGCCGAAGTACGTGAAACTACGGGAGCCGACGTGATTAATCATGTTGACTTAGAGCGGTCAATTACCTTGACCACATCTCTAGCACCAGATGCACCTTTGGGAACTCTGGTCGAACGTACCGAAAATCAAATTCTCGTTCCTCTGCGTCGCAGTCTACCAACTGGCTATCGTGTGGAATTGGCTGGTTCTGCTGACTTGTTAGCAACGAATGTGTCTCAACTGGCTACAGCTTTCGTGCTGTCGCTGTTAATTACCTACCTACTGCTGGTGGCGCTTTATAAATCATTCCTCTACCCTGTGGTGATTATGGCTACAGTGCCCATGGGGATGAGCGGTGCGCTTTTAAGTTTGGTGCTTGCTAATCGGATTCTAGGCATGAATGTACCCCTAGATATGATTACGGCATTAGGATTCGTGATTCTCACGGGTGTTGTTGTTAACAATGCAATTTTACTTGTTGACCGCGCCTTACAACTTCAGGAAGAAGGCAAAGATTTCGATGCATCTTTATATAACGCTACCAATGACCGCCTACGTGCCATTTTCATGTCAGCAGGTACTAGTGTATTGGGGATGTTACCCTTGGCAGTCCTACCCGGACAAGGTTCTGAACTCTACCAGGGCTTAGGGATTGTACTGACAGGAGGTTTAGCATTTTCTACCATCCTTACACCGACAGTCGTACCTGCACTGATGGGATTATTACGTGATATTTCCGGTGGTAAGCGTACCCATCCTAGTCAGAAAGTGCCAGCAGTCATAGAGAGTAACGTGACTAGCGTTAACTAACATAACGTGAGTTCGACGGCGATCAAAGCGTAAAAAGCTTGCTACATGGGTATCAGAGATACAGGATAGGTAATTTGTACATCCCGCGTTTAACTTTTGTTCCTGAAGTGACTAAAGATAATTCATTGGGTTTACTGGTGTACCGTTTTTCCGCACTTCAAAATGAAGGTGGGGACCTGTAGATAAACCTGTGGAACCAACCGCCGCGATCGCACTTCCTCGCTGTACTGTTTGCCCTTCTGTAACATACAATTCGCTGCAATGTCCGTAAAGAGTAGTAATGCCGTCACCGTGGTTAATAATAACAGCTCTACCATAACCCCCATACCAGCCAGCAAATATCACACTTCCTGAGTCTGCTGCTCGAATTGTACTGCCGTAGTTGGCTGCAAAATCAAGTCCGCCATGAAAGCGACGATAACCAAGAATTGGATGTGTTCGCCAACCAAAAGGACTGCTGGTAGGTGCATCGCTAGGAAATGCCAGCATTCCTGTACCACGAATAATTCTATTACGGCTATTGGTTTTTGCGACTGATAAAGCTATTTTTTGTTGAATTAAAGTTGCAATAGCTTGAGAATCTTTTTCTAACTGGGTTTGTGCTGCTTCTAGTGCCAAGCGATCGCTATTCAGACGCCCAATTAATTCCTCTTGTGTGTCTGTTTGGGCTTGAAAATCTGCTTTTTGCGCCATTAATTGCTGTTTAATCAGCGCTATTTCATTTTTTTGCTGCTCTACTTCTGTTTTTTGTTTATTAATTTGGTTTGCTTGTGTCGTAAGTTTGACTAAAATTTGTTGGTCTGCCTGATATACTAGTTTCAAAGAACGACGACGGCTAATAAAGTCGCTGAGATTGTGACTTTGTAGCAAAACTGCCCATCCTTGGCTGAGTGGAGAGCGTTGTAAATAGCGTAGTCTGGCTATTGTTGCTGCTTGTCGTTCTTGGTAGGAAATTTCTGCTGCTGCTAAATCTGCTTCTAGCTGTTGCAAGCGTTCCGTTGCCAGCTTTAATCGTAACTCGCTGTCTTGAATTTGCGTATCAGTGGTTTGCAGATTTTGCTGTAAACCGTTGAGCGTTTGTTGTGCCGCTTGTTGGAGGTTGGTGAGGCGATCACGCTCCTTTTTGACATTCTGACGCTGTTGGTCTATTTTTTGCTGCTGCTGTCGCAGATTTTTGATTCCATCAGATGTGCCTGTCGGCATTGCTGGCAATACTGGCAATAATGCCAAGCATATGCATAAAATCCCACAAAATGCAAGATATAAACGGCGGAAAATTTTCTTATTTTCTAGAAATAACGCTCTCATGTTGTTAAATTGAGGCAAGCGATCGCTCAAAACACCATGAGTAGTTTTCCCAAAAAAGCGTTTGCATCACCATTGGAAATCGCTATTTGAAAATGGGGAGTAGGGAGTAGGGAGTGGGGCATCGGGCATTGGGCATTGGGCATCGGGCATCGGGCATTGGGCATTGGGCATTGGGCATCGGGCATCGGGCATCGGGAAAAATCCAATGACTATTGACTATTGACTATTGACTAATGACTAATGACTATTGACTAATGACTAATTTGTTCGCCGGACACTAACACAAAATTCCAGCTATGTCAGTATAAACTCAGTTATATAGCCTAACTGAGGTTCTATGAGTATAGGCCGAGCCATTCTTTTAATTGCTTTGGTTTTTCCAGGCTTGATGATAGTAGTGTCATCTGTTTACGCATTCAACGAAGATTACGTGGAAATGGAAAGGGCTGAAAGGTATGTGGAAAGGCTAGCGAAGGATAGAAGAGCTGATAATAGACAGTTAGATTTAGCCTTTCATCGCAGTTTAGTTCATCGCATGAATGCTTTTAGCGATGGTACTTGGGGATTCATTGGCGGTGCGATCGCTGCTATTGGTTTACATGGGTTAGCTGTTACTAAGGACGAAACTACTCAAGAACAACGGAAATAAAAACCACAGATGAACACAGATAGACACAGATTTTTTATCCGTGTTCATCTGTAGTCGATTCCAAAACTCAATTTTTGCCATAGTTTTTATTTCACATGGCTGCGTGAATTATGAATTCTTTTAAGTCAGCTAAAGAGCGATCGCGATAACGTCCATAACGCTCCTGTTTGTTTTTAATTTTCTGTCCTAGTTCCGGAAAAATACCGAAATTTGGTGGCATAGGTTGGAAATGCTTGGGTGAGGCGCTACTAATAAATTCAAACAGCGCTCCCATCATTGTTGTTGATGGTAGGGATAACGCTTCTTTACCCAAAGCTAAGCGTGCGGCATTGGTTCCAGCCAACCAACCACCCGCAGAAGCGGCTGTGTAGCCTTCAGTACCAATCAACTGTCCAGCAGCTAACAAAGTTGGACGCTGTTTAAATTGCAAGCTAGGTAACATTAACTGAGGAGCATTGATAAAAGTGTTGCGGTGCATCACTCCTAGTCGCACAAACTCAGCATTTTCCAAACCAGGAATCATCTTGAATACACGCTTTTGCTCACCCCAGCGCAGATTTGTTTGGAATCCGACCATGTTCCAAAGTTGACCGGCTTTGTCTTCCTGACGCAACTGTACTACAGCGTAAGGACGTTCACCAGTGCGACTATCTGACAATCCTACCGGCTTGAGGGGACCATAACGCATTGTATCTTCCCCACGCCGTGCCAGTTCTTCAATAGGTAAACAAGCTTCAAAAAATTTCGCCGTTTCCCGCTCAAAATCTTTCAATTCTGTCTGTTCGGCTGTACAAAGTTCTTGCCAGAAGCGTAAGTACTGCTCTTTATTCATCGGACAGTTGAGATAGGCAGCTTCGCCTTTGTCGTAGCGAGAGGCAAGAAAAGCGATATCGTGATTAATTGATTCTCCCACAACAATAGGGCTAGCGGCATCGAAAAAGCTGAGATATTCCATCCCTGTGAAGCGATGCAAATCTTCTGCTAAATCGGGACTGGTAAGGGGACCAGTTGCTAAAACTACAATTCCTTCCGGGATAGCACTTACTTCTTCTCGACGTAGTTCAATTAAGGGATGGCTAGAAAGGGTTTGTGTCAAGTCTTGGCTAAATTGTCCCCTGTCAACCGCTAGCGCACCACCTGCGGGGACTTGGTGTTCATCAGCTTTGGCAATGACAATAGAACCGAGTTGGCGCAATTCTTCATGTAATAAACCAGCAGCGCGATCGCTTGCCATTGCGCCAAAAGAATTACTGCATACCAATTCCGCCAAATGTTCTGTATGATGAGCGGGACTATATCTCTTGGGACGCATTTCATACAAAATTACCGGTACACCCGCTTGAGCTATTTGCCAAGCTGCTTCTGTCCCAGCGAGTCCACCTCCAATAACAGTTATCGGTTGCTTTTCCATAGTTAGATTTTTAACTCTCGATTTTGGTAAATATAATTTGCTGGGAGTATCTGTATATCATCAATCATAGAAGATTCGTGATGCTTGTTTTAATCTCACGCAAAGCCGCAAAGACGCTAAGTACAGCTTTGCGTAAAATCGTAGCGTTTTTTAACGCAGAGGGACGCAGAGGAAGCGCGGAGGAACGCAGAGTTTTTGTGAATTTGATTCGTTACAAATTTGTGCAATGTTGTACTAAGGATCTCTTTGCGGCTTTGCACCTTTGCGTGAGCTTATCATGTCTATTTTGGATTTTAGATTTTGGATTTTGGTTCATAGTTAATGGTTCATAGTTCATAGCTATTAACCATTAACCATTAACCATTAACCATTAACCATTAACCATTTTTCAAATTGGTATCACTTATTTCCATGATTTTCTTTACGCTGACGCAGTTTGACAAAAACTCGTTTGAATTGTTCATATTCTTCTGTACTCAGTTCTGTCTTGCGCCATGCTTCGCGTTGCATCAAGCGTTCCCACCATTCTTCTAACACGGGAAAATTACTGAAGTTTATACCTAAATTTAGTAAATAAGCTACAGCCGTTCCAGCAACGATATCTGCCAAAGTTAACTGTTCGCTACCAAAGTAAGGACTATTCCCCAATAATTCGGTTAAAAACTTGAAGACTTTATCTACATGTTCTTTTGTCTGTACAAATTTCGGTGAGTCTTTGCTTTCAAAGAGTAGGGTAATTACTTGAGGTAATAGCTCATTAGTAGTTACCATTTGTACCATCCGCACTGTTGCTAAAGCTTGTAGTTCGGTTGGTAAAAGTGCAGGTGTGGGGTATTTGGCTTCTAGGTAGTCTAAAATTGCTAAGGATTCTACTACCCGAAAATCACCATCTATAATTGCTGGAACGTGATGAAAAGGATTAATTGATAAATACTCTGGTTGCAATTGGTCGCCATTCAAGCTCAGTAACACTGGTTCAAATGGAATTTCCTTTTCTAATAAAGCTATCCATACACGTCGAGCCATTGGCGATCGCGGATTATAGTAGAACTTAAGCATTGTAAATTCCTCCTCAATTCAATAAAAGAACCAAACGGTCTGTAAATCAACAAAAAAATTTCTCTTTCATATCCACAAAAGAGTATTTAGACAGGCAAAAATCAGTATCAAAGTTCCAATTAGTGAACCAATTGCACCGACAATATTACCTACATAGACAACTTTATTTTGACTTGGCCCAGCAATTGAAAGACCACGATGACCTACCCAAGCACCATAGGGTAAAGCAATACAAAATCCATATCCAGAAACCACCATTGACCAAACCAAAGTGTAGTTAAATATGGGGTCTAATTTTAAATTGGATAAAACAGCAGAGATAGCAATCATTGTAGTTCCACCCATTGCTAAACCAGAATGTGCAACACGCCATGCACGTACTTTGTTTTCATCTTCTTTTCTTGTAATGGCGTATCCATATGGGATACCTGTTAATAAACCAACAAGCAAAACAATGGCTCCATGAAGTGTTAATTGAATAGCGAATTGATTCATTTTCTCACACCTAAACTAATTGTTTCTATCGCGGTAAATACGCACTACAAAATCACCAGCAGGAGTTTTTCTGAATGCATTAATTTCAGATACCATTTTTCGTGGTAAATCTTTGTAATTTCTACTTCGCATCGGGTGTTCTGATGGTTGTATAGCAGGAGCAGCAAGCGCTGCAAAAGTGAGGTCAGCAGCGGAAAAATTATCTCCTACTAAATAAGCGCGTCCATCAGCTAATAATTCGTTGACTTTTCCAAAAATGCTTTGAATTGTTTCGTAAGCTTGTGTAGCAGAATCTGGGTTTATATTTAGTTTCCGCTTAGCAAATGAACGAGTAACAGGAAAAACTATTGGAAATAATGCCCGCTCAAAAAAAGGAACACCCTCACACCATCTGCTTTGCATAATTTTGTAGTCATTCATGATATGAAAATAACCCCAGCGACGTGTAGCAGGGCCAAGCTGCAAGTTAAATAAATCTTCCAGTTCTTCAACTTCTCGGCGTTGGTTTGAGTCTGTGGGGTAAAGCTTAGCGTTAATGGGTGCTATAGAATCCAGATACCTTAAAATATCTGTCGAATCAATCAAAACTTCTGCTTCTGTTACCAAAACAGGAGTAGTTTTTCCACCAACACGACCAGTTGCTAATAGATGAAATGGTGGCGTATGTTTTTCTTCCACATAGGTCAATTTCAATTTGTCCAGCGCCCATCTGACTTTTTCGCAATAATGGCTAATAGGAATAGTAATCAGGCGAAAGGGTTTTGTTTGGCTTTCAATGCTAGTATTCATGATTGAGTTAATGAAATTTAATTTTTTTGATTAACCTGTTGATGCTGTAAATATTTATTTTTAAATTCTTCTGGAACAGGAATTGGGCGAGTATTTTGTAAATTAACAAAAGCACCCTTTTGCGTAGCAGTAGCTGCTATTTCATTGTTAGATAAAAACTCTGCTTCTACAATCCACTTAAAACGCCCTAAATTACTCAACCATAGCCGTCCTATTACTTGGTCAGAAAGCTTAATTGGACGTTTATACTCAATTTCAGTTCCTGCAAGTATGGGAGCATATCCTTGCTCAACTTGTTTATCAAGTGGAAAGTTTTCATCTAAGCACTTTAAGCGTAAATCTTCTAACCACCTGATATACACAATATTGCTGACAATTCCCACAAAATCAATGTCGTATGTCCCTACACGTATTGCTAGTTCTACTTCCAATGGTCTACACAGATTGTAAGATGTTGTCATGATTTATCCTGAGAATTGTAAATTTAAGACCGAACGGTTTGTTAATAAACAAAAAAAATCATCTTGAAGTCAATTTAGGATATTTTACATTCGTAATTGGCTTTCAAGATAATTATTTAAATGATTAATTGCTCTATCCATATGAATTGAATTTCCGTATAACTTGCTCATCATTACGGCTCCTTCCAGTATGGCAATAATAATGCTTGCAACTTCATCAGCATCGACAGTTGGGCGAATTTCTCCTCTTTCAATTCCTTTTTCAATAATTAGACAAATCAATTCGCGCCAAGAATTCATCGCTTGTTGAGCGCGATCGCGTAATGCTGGATGTGCATCATCACTCTCAATTGCGGTGTTCAACAATGGACAACCTCCCTTAATTGGTGAATTATCTATATGTTTGTGAAACACACCAATGATTGCTTGCAAACGCTCAATAGCATGACGTTTACTTCGCCAGGCGTTTCTGTAAAGTAGTTTGATTTGAGCGATCGCATAGTCAAAAGCCTGTAGCGCTAGTTCATCCTTGCTTTTGAAATGGTTGTAAATTCCTCCTTTCTGCAAACCAGTTACACGCATGATGTCTGAAATAGACGAGCCAGCATATCCCTGTTGGTTAAACAGTTCGGCTGCTTGTTGGAGAATTCTTTCTTTTGTTTCTTCGCCTTTAGACATCAAACAATTCCGACCTACTGGCCTGTAAAAGTGTAACTTGACAAATAGTTCGCGGTCAAGATGTATGTAAATGACGATACAATTTCAATAACAAAGTTGCTAGTTCTATCCAAGAGCAATCAAGGAGTAGCTAATGACACAAGTAAATCAGGTTTCGTCAGAAGCTTTAGAAGTTGTTCAGGCGTATTATGACGCACTGCAACGAGGTGATATGGATACATTGCTAGCAATTGCTGCTGAAAATATAGTACTAGAAGAAGCATCTTCTCTGCCCTATGCAGGTATTTACAAAGGTCATGCAGGCTGGCAAGAATTTGGTGCAGCATTCAACGCTGTGTGGCAAGATCCAGTTATCACCGTTGATAGTATTGCTGATGCTGGCGCTTATGTTATCGGTTTAGCTCGTTTAAGTGCGAAGTCCAGACGCACAGGAAAGAGTATCGAGATGCCTTTAGCAGAATTTTTCTGGGTTGCAGAAGGAAAAATAACGCGCTTGCTTCCCTTTTATTGGGATACAGCGGCGGTATTAAGTACTATTGAATGAGTTGGTTGTTGGTTGTTGGTGGTTGGTTGTTAATGGTTGATGGTTCATGGTTAATGGTTAATGGTTCATGGTTCATTGCAATTGACTATTAACTATTAACCATTAACTATTAACTATTAACCATCCCCTACTCCCCACTCCCCACTCCCCACTCCCCTAACCTTATGAACCCCGAAATTGCTCGTCACCTTTGGCAATTACTTTGGCAAGACTATAGCATTAAAGTAAGTTACGCCCACACTTACGCACAAATGATAACTAATGCGGGTGGAACTGTTGCCAATGACCACATTGCTTTTCGGTCTTTACGTATGAGCGTAGACAGTTCACATGGTAAGCTAGACTTAGGAATTAATTACCTGGGAAAACTTGCCGAAGCATTAGGCTACGAAGTTGCGGGAGAATACACTTTCCCAGAAACCCATGTTTACGCTCGTCATTACCGCCATCCGCAACAAGAGGAATTTGATTTACCCAAACTGTTTATCAGTGAGTTGATAGTAAATGAATTACCAAAAAAGACTGTCCAACTCATTAAGCAAACTGTTTCTGGCGTAAATTTACTGATTTATACGGCAATTTTTAATACGTTTAAATATGATAGCGATCGCCTTGCCAAGGAACTCCAAAAAATCTTTACCTGCCCTTGGCAACCTCCGCACCGCTCTGTAGTAGAAGAAGTTAACAAAGTTACTCAGTATGGTGCTTGGGTATTGCTGCACGGTTACGCAGTCAACCATTTTACAGGTTACGTCAACCGCCAAAACACTCCCCAATATCCAGATATTGAAACTACTGCCCGTGGTTTAGCTAACCTGGGTGTACCGATGAAAGCAGAAATAGAGGGGGATGCTAACAGTGGTTTGCGGCAAACAGCAACGCAAGCAATTACTGAATATGTCACAGTATCAGATGATATTACAGACACAGAAATTCAAATTCCCTGGACTTACGCTTATTACGAAATTGCCCAGCGTTACATGGTGGAAGTAGAACCAGGTAAGCAAGTATTATTTGACAGTTTTTTAGGGAAAAATGCTCAACAGTTGTTTGATATAACTCGTCAAAAATAGTTTGTTGTTTGGGCATTAGTATGAAAATCTCACGCAAAGACGCAAAGCCGCTAAGAAAATCTTTGCGTTGTGGCAAAATTTATTAAAGTCCTTCCAAGCTTATTTTTCCCAGCATGACCGCAACAATAACTAACCTCCCCAGTCAATACGAACCCTTTTCCACTGAAGCCAAGTGGCAAAAATTTTGGGAAGAAAACCACATTTACAAAGCTGATCCCAGCCACGGTGGTAAACCTTATTGCATCGTTATTCCACCGCCAAACGTCACTGGCAGTTTACATATGGGTCACGCTTTTGACAATAGTCTGATTGATGTCCTTGTGCGCTACCACCGGATGAAGGGATGTAACGCCCTTTACCTACCCGGAACTGACCACGCCAGCATCGCTGTACATACAGTTCTAGAAAAGCAACTCAAGGCAGAAGGCAAAACTCGCTATGAGTTAGGACGCGATAAGTTTTTAGAACGCGCTTGGCAGTGGAAGGAACAATCTAAGGGGACTATTGTCGGTCAACTACGACGCTTGGGCGTCTCGGTAGATTGGACGCGGGAACGCTTTACCCTCGATGAAGGTTTATCTAAAGCTGTTTTGGAAGCTTTTAACCGTCTCTACGAAGAAGGGCTGATTTATCGCGGTAAGTACTTAGTAAACTGGTGTCCAGAGTCACAATCAGCGGTTTCAGATTTGGAGGTGGAAGCCAAAGAGGTTAATGGTAATCTCTGGCACTTCCGCTACCCGCTTACTGATGGTTCCGGTTACGTGGAAGTGGCGACTACTCGACCAGAAACTATGCTGGGTGATACGGCGGTGGCGGTGAATCCCAATGACGATCGCTATAAACATTTAATTGGCAAGATGCTGAATTTGCCAATTATGAATCGGGAAATCCCCATTATTGGTGATGAGTATGTAGACGCTAGCTTCGGTACTGGTTGCGTCAAGGTAACGCCAGCCCATGACCTGAATGATTTTGAAATGGGTCAGCGTCACAATTTGCCGTTTATCAATATTATGAATAAAGACGGCACTTTGAATGAGAATGCTGGAGAGTTCCAAGGACAAGACCGCTTCGTTGCTAGAAAGAATGTGGTTGCACGCCTTGAGGCTGATGGTTTTCTGGTGAAGGTGGAGGACTATAAGCATACGGTTCCCTATAGCGATCGCGGTAAAGTCCCCGTTGAACCTCTGCTTTCAACTCAGTGGTTTGTCAAAATTCGCCCAATGGCAGACCGTTGTCTAGAGTTCCTCGACCAAAGAAATTCGCCTCATTTTGTCCCCCAACGCTGGACTAAGGTTTATCGCGATTGGTTGGTAAAACTGAAAGATTGGTGTATCTCCCGTCAATTATGGTGGGGGCATCAAATTCCCGCTTGGTACGCGGTAAGCGAAACGGGGGGCGAAATTACCGATAATACGCCGTTTGTCGTGGCACGAAATGACGCGGAAGCACAAGAGAAGTTGAAATCACAGTTTGGCGAAAATGTCAAGGTTGAACGAGATACAGATGTGCTGGATACTTGGTTTTCTTCTGGGCTGTGGCCGTTTTCGACTTTGGGCTGGCCGGAACAAACTCAGGATTTAGCGACTTATTATCCTACTAGTACTCTAGTTACCGGTTTTGACATCATCTTTTTCTGGGTTGCCAGAATGACGATGATGGCGGGGCATTTTACGGGACAAATGCCGTTCCAGGATGTTTATATACACGGCTTGGTATTGGATGAGAATGGTAAAAAAATGTCCAAGTCGGCAAACAATGGTGTTGATCCGTTGTTGTTGATGGAAAAATATGGCACAGATGCTTTGCGGTATACCCTGATTAAAGAGGTAGTCGGCGCTGGTCAAGATATCCGTTTGGACTACAATCGCAAGACGGATGAATCGCCGTCGGTGGAAGCGTCCCGTAATTTTGCGAACAAGCTGTGGAATGCGGCGCGGTTTGTAATGATGAATTTGGATGGACAAACGCCGCAACAATTGGGTGAACCTCACCCCCCGGCCCCCTCTCCGCTAAGCAGAGAGGGGGAGGTAGGGCTTTCCTCTGCTAGCGGGGGGACTGAGGGGGGTCGCTATGGACTTTCCTCTGCTAGCGGGGGGATTGAGGGGGGTCGCTATGGACTTCCCCCTGCTAGCGGGGGGATTGAGGGGGGTTTAGAGTTGAGCGATCGCTGGATTCTCTCTCGCTACTATCAGGTTGTCCAGCAAACTAACAATTACATGGACAACTACGGATTAGGGGAAGCGGCGAAGGGTTTATATGATTTTATTTGGGGTGATTTTTGCGACTGGTATATTGAGCTAGTCAAATCTCGCCTGCAAAAGGACGCTGATCCTGCATCCCGGCGTGTAGCACAGCAAACTTTGGCGTATGTTCTAGAAGGGATTTTGAAGTTACTTAGTCCTTTTATGCCTCATATTACTGAGGAAATTTGGCATACTCTCACCCAACAACCGGCAGATTCTCGCGACAGTTTGACCTTAAAACGATACCCAGAGGCGAAGATAAATTTCATTGATCCGGGTTTGGAAGAACAGTTTGAATTGTTGATTGGTACAATTCGCACAATTCGCAATTTACGAGCAGAAGCGGATGTCAAGCCTGGGATGAAAGTAAATGTGAATTTGCAAAGCGACAGTGAACAAGAAAGGCAAATTCTCACCGTTGGACAATCTTATATTAAAGATTTGGCAAAGGTTGAGAATTTAAGCATCGCTGGTGGTAAAAAACAAGAGGTGGTTAATGTTCAGCAATCTCGGATTAGTTGGACACAGATAGCAATCATTATCGGAGTAATTTACTTGCTTCGAGTTGGTTTGGCGGTGGGAGATACCATCAATGACATTCCCTTTATCGGCGATTTCTTTGAAATGGTTGGTTTTGGTTATGCAGCGTGGTTTGTTATCCGCTATTTACTGAATGCTGAAGCTAGGCAAAAGTTATGGCAACAGTTCTTTAAACCAACTGTGGACAAGAATTTGCCCAAGGTAGAACCTCAACAGCCACAACCAGAACCAGAAAAAGCGATCGCAGATGTTGTTGGTACGGTACAGGTACTACTTCCCTTGGCTGGAGTTGCTGATGTAGAGGCGTTCACTGCCAAAATCCAAAAACGCCTCAGCAAAATCGAAGCCGAAATCCAGTCCCTCTCTGCTAGGTTAAGTAATGCTAAATTTGTTGAGCAAGCGCCAGCAGATGTGGTAAAAGGAGCGCGGGATGCTTTAGCAGAAGCACAAAAGCAAGCAGAAATCTTGCGCGATCGCCTACGTCAGTTAGCATAGCTGTTGAAGAAAGTTAGGAGTTAGGAGTTAGGAGTTAGGAGTTAGGAATTAGGAGTTTGAAATTATGAGTTATGAGGCTTTTTTATCATTCAAAATTCTTAACTCCTCACTCCTCACTCCTAACTCCTCACTCCTCACTCCTAACTCCTAACTCCTCACTTTTAGCTGTATGTCATGTTATATCTAGCCCAAGTCCATAAAAACGAATTTTTAGATCAGCTTCAGTTGCGGTTGTTGGCGCGTCAGGAAGCTGAAAATATGTGGGCTATAATTCCAGAAGAGGCTTTTATTCTTCTGGGAAAAGGTAAAACTCTGACTGAGAAATTGCTCGTTTTAGTAGAGCTTTCCCCCACAGGTGATATAGAAAGACTGGAAGAAGCCACTAACTGGGTACTAGAACTAGTACAAGCCTACCTTACTACTGGCATTACTCCAGATTTTTTGCGCCAGGAAGCAGAACGAGCCGAACAGTGGCGACAAAATTTAACATTACAGAATCAAGATTTGGCGCGTCGTACCCTGGAATTAGAAGCGCGTCGAGAACAAATTCAAGCATTAGAAGAAAGTTTAAAACGAGACAAAAACGGTGTTCACAAGGATGAACCTACTGATAGTCATTAGTCATTAGTCATTAGTCATTAGTCATTAGTCATTAGTCATTAGT
>JBHYDF010000177.1:14639-17902 GCA_051861145.1 Nostocaceae cyanobacterium | reverse complement strand
GCTGCGGCGACGATAGTTGTCGGGTTGCCGACTGCCAAAATAGCTCGATGCCAGGATTTATATTAAACAAAAGCCTCCTCGGTAGCAATTTGAGGGGGTTTTGTTATTAAGCTTAACGTGAGCTAAGCTTAACGTGGATCCTTTAGTTGTGTTTCGTTCCTCAACTCAACCGACGTGCTAGGTAGGCATAGAATCCAGTAAATTTGAAGTCAATTCTTCTTTTGCTCTAATCCAAGTAGTAAAGCAAGATTCTATAGTTTTAGTTACTTCTAAACGTTCTCTTAAATTCCCCTCGTGATCAGAAGAATCAACTTTATAAACAGTCTCTCCATTTTTTTTGACAATAATAGACGCATCATGCCCAAAAAAACTGTATATCTTTACTTCCCATTGGCCATTTTTGCTTTGTAGATTACCACCTATTTCATAGTATCCACTGTTCTGGTCTCCATCCTCCCAGTAGTCGAAGTTCCAAGAGCTATTTAAAATGCCACTTTTAACTCTCTCCTGAATTTTTTGAATATTCTCTAAATCAGTCATAAGTACGGATGTCCACTTTACTGAAAACTCTTATCTTATAGTTCCCAAAAATCTTCCTTCACTTCTCAATACTCTATAACAACTTCACTGCTAACCAACTATGCTAACTCCTCGTCAAAAGAAGGTGCGCCTTATGAAAGAATTCCGAAAACCCTTGGAAGGTAATCCGCTTGCGAAATGGGAAAGCGCTTCCCAGTGGTTGACTCGGTTTGAGGATGATCGCATCTACATTCCTCCCAAAATAACTCAATGCCAGGGTTAATAATAAAAACAGCCTCCTTCTTTCACTACACAAAGGAGGCTGTTTTTATTTTGGTTAACTTTTTGTCTTGCCTACACAGACAAATTTAAACTTTATGTCTCAATGCCTTAAGACAGGAACAGATTGTTATATGTTTGCATTCCTGATTCACTGACATTATCCTTTGTTAAAGGCATAAAAATTTCACCCATACCACTCATCAAGGTGTTCACCAAGCTATCAGTAGCATCTTTGATTCCCAGTTGCAACACCAACGTATCTAACTGGTTGAGTAATTCGTCGGCGCGATCGCTCGATTTGTCAATCACTACAGACCAGTTACCATTACCAACGACAATGCTATTGTTGGTAAAAACCCAGTTACCATTACCAATTATTGTATTGTTGTTACCAAAATCCCAGTTACCATTACCAATAGTGGTATTGTTATCCCCAAAATGCCAATTACCATTACCAAGAGTCGTGTTGTCATCACTGGAGTTCCAATACCAGTTGCCGTTACCAATAGTTTTGTTTTTATCTGTTAAGTCTAAATGCCAATTACCATTACCAATGGTTGCATTATCTGTACTGCCGTCCCAATGCCAGTTGCCATTACCGATAGTTGCGTTGGAGTTCCCGTAGTCCCAGTTAGCATTACCAATGACTGCATTATTACTACCAAAGTCTCGGTTGCCATAACCAATTGGTATTTCGCCTTCTTTTGTCTGAAAAACGTTGTCAGAACCATTGAATGGTAACAAACCATCAAGAGCAACATTTATAACATCGAAGGGTATTTGAGAGTGTTCGATATCACCTTTAAACAGGTCGGTAAACGGATTGCTGGCATTTTGATCGCTAACTAATTTACCGATCGCGTTGAGACCACTATTAAAGCTGAACATATCATTCTTAAATAGTGTCAACAAATCGGAAGGTGTTTTTAGAGGCGTCTTATTACCGCCAGTAAATAAATTGTCACTTTCTGACTTAACGGTTGTAGTAAAATTTTTGATTCCATCTTGGATGTTCTCTAAAACTTCCAAGGTTGGTAGCGAAGATGTATTGCCATCGTTAGATGCATTGCCAGCGCCGTTTAAGAAGGGTAAACTATTGCTATTATTTTTGTTGCCATCAGAACCAAAGATGATATTCAAGATATCAGATGATTGCTGAGGGTTCGCGCCATCATTATTCGCTGAAGTACCACCAGCACCAGGGTTGTCAAGATTAGCAAATGGGTTATTAGTTCCTGTGGATAGGTTTTCACTTGTCCCCGAACCTTCTCCTGAAGGCAAAGGAAAGTTTTCACCGTAAACAGACTTTAAGTATTTGTAAGCAGGTGGTTCCTCAAACTCGCCTTCACCAAATGGATTTTTACCATCTGCAAACGGATTACCATCACTGCTGGATTTATCAGCTTCTTCCAGAGGTAATCTTCTCCGCAGTTTATCAATAATGAAGTCAACCGTACGTCCAACAGAATCTTTTACCTCCGATGAAATTCTGTCGGGTGTGATACCACTATCACTATTAACTATCCATTCTCCATTACCAACTATGACGTTGCCAAAAATCTGATCCCTGCTGGAACTCTCGCTACTATTAATCTGCCATTGCCACGGATTACCATCTAACACGTTAACACTGATATTTTCATTACCCGTTAAAGTGCGAATCAGACCAGAAAATTCGTTGTTATCAGTACCCATTGACAATAATCCTCCTAGTTTATAGAAGATAAAAACTTAAAAAATAAGGCTGCTTAATGAATTTCAGTCTTATGCACAGAGATGAAATAAACCGGTTTATTGATAACTTTTCGTTATTTCCAACGGTGATTCTTTTGTCAAAAAAAATATTTTGGCATAAGTCCTAAACTTTCTTTTGTGGTATTGATTTGATTTTTGATTAGCTCAAAGTTTTTGGGTTGACCATTTTAATAGGGCAACCCAAGTTTTTACATTTAAACTAAAACTCTAAGCTAACGATGCGGTATCTGTAGATTGGCTATTCTCGAACAAGTTACCAAATTGCTCGAAAGTATTCTGCATTGATGAAATGTTCGATATGATATCAGGGAATTGAGAAGTTAAATCCCCACTGCCAATACTAGAAAACTGGCTGCTCAAATTATTCAAGTTTTCAATTTGAGTGTTGGCAAAATTTGACATGGCATCGGAAAATGCTTGGGGAAACTTAATGCCACCATTATTTTCTATCCATTCGTTCAATTCATTAACTGTTTCCGTGGCTTTTGTCATGTTTTGTTGGAAGTTAGTCAAGAAATCTTCGTCAAATGAAACCTGTTGACTGTCACCGCCAGATATCAGATTGCCAAACTCTGCAAAGTTGCTATTAGCAGAATTTTGAGTAGCTGTATCAGATGTTGATTGCGGTATTACACTGTCTCCATTGCCATTACTGGAGTCAGCTGAAGCAGACGAGTTGCCACCACCAAAACCGCCTTGGTTTCCAC
>JBHYDF010000177.1:0-14539 GCA_051861145.1 Nostocaceae cyanobacterium | reverse complement strand
CTCCAAAACCGCCTTGGTTTCCACCTCCAAAACCGCCTTGGTTTCCACCTCCAAAACCGCCTTGGTTTCCACCTCCAAAGCCGCCTTGGTTTCCGCCTCCAAAGCCGCCTTGGTTTCCGCCTCCAAAGCCGCCTTGGTTTCCACCACCGGATAACTCAGAGGGATTGACACCACCAGCAAATATGTTCCAGAAGTTTTCACCAGCAAAGGGGTTTCCACCGCCAGGGTTTTGACCACTACCGCCAGTGTTTTGACCACTACCGCCAGTGTTTTGACCACTACCGCCAAAGGGATTTTCACCCCCCATACCACCAACATTGCCAAATATGTCTTCTACTCCGTCTACACCTGGTAGATCAAGCAAAACACCGAAGGGACTTTGCCGCAATAACTCTTCCGTAGGTTGTTGGTTGCTACCACCCTGTTGGTTATTCATGTTGCCACCACCAGGTTGCATATCACCAGATGGATTGCCTTCACTATTCATGGAGTTGATATTAGAATCTGCCATGACCGATAATTCTCCTATCTGAAAGACAAAAATGGATTAACAAGAAAACGTCAAAAAGACACAAATAAGCCTGCTTGATGATTTTTTAGTGAGCCTCATTGCTTCAGTAAGTTATTAGCTATCAATTTTGGAAAATTTGCAGATTTAATCAATACAAAAAAGAAATCACCAATAACTTATCTGAGAACAATAAATCTGTAATTTTCGCTACTTTTCACAAATATTTTAAGTAATTTTAAAATAAATTTCTATGAAGAATGTTTGGATGAATTTGTATTTTTTTTAGATTGTGTAAATCTAGAGATAAAAATATAATTAATCACCAAGTATATAGTTAAAAAATAATGTTTTTTTTCGCTTTGATGCTCCAGAGGAAAATTTTAATACAAGTATTATTTAACTAAGTTTTAAATTACTCAAAAATACTCAAGATTGCTCTAAATTTAAATTTTGAATAAATTTGCGATTACCAATTCAAATTCTTTGGCAATTAATAACCCCGCTACATCTGACTTTTTCTCTTGCGGGTCCTTATTTGTTATTAGTCCTTTGTAATTACTCTAAGAGGATGTTTGGAAAGTCTCTAATATTACACAATTTAATTGAAGATCCCCCTAATATAAAAACAAGCTTTGGGCTGTCTGGTGGGCAGTGCCCACCCTACTAAAATTGCTAAAATTGCTAAACAGAAGCTACTAATGCTGGTTCAGACCAGCGTCCAACTACTTTGCCAATAACTGACATTTGCTGAACCAAACGGTTAAATTTCTCAGGGGTGAGGGATTGGGGCCCATCAGATAATGCTTTAACTGGATTGGGATGAACTTCAATCATTAAAGCATCTGTACCCGCTGCGATCGCTGCCATTGCCATAGAACCAACATACTCAGATTTACCCGTACCATGACTTGGATCAATCATGATTGGTAGATGGGTAAGGGTACGCAACACCGGAATCACTGACAAATCTAGCGTGTTACGAACATATTTACTATCAAAGGTTCTAATCCCCCGCTCGCAAAGTATCACATTTGGATTTCCTGCTGCCAGTATATATTCTGCTGCCATTAACCACTCGTCAATCGTAGCGGACATACCCCGCTTCAGCAGTACAGGCTTATCTTGTGCGCCTACCTTTTTCAGCAAGGAGAAGTTTTGCATATTCCTTGCTCCCACTTGGATCACATCAGCTACTCTCGCCACTGCTCCTAGATCAGCAGCATCCATAATTTCTGTAATGATACCTAAACCCGTAGCTTCACGCGCTGCGGCTAACAATTCTAAGGCACTCTCACCATGTCCTTGAAATGCATAGGGTGAAGTACGAGGTTTGTAAGCTCCACCACGCAAAAACTTCGCCCCAGATGCTTTAACCCGCTTAGCCGTCTCCACAATCATCTGTTCATTTTCAACGGAGCAAGGCCCGGCTACCAATACCACAGGATGTTGCTCACCAAAGTAGATATTACCATTAGGTGTAGGTACAATAATCTCACTGGCTTCACCATGACGGAATTCTCTACTTACCCGCTTGAAAGGTCGCTCAACGCGTAATACTTGCTCAATCCAAGGGCTGATTTCCTGGATTTGTAATGGATCGAGTCCAGCAGTATCACCAATCATTCCCAAGACAACTTTATGCTTACCGACGCTTTTTTCTACTGTGACTCCCCAAGTTTCACTTAGTTCTTGACTGATGCGTGTTATTTCATCTGTGGGCGTACCACTTTTAATTACTACAATCATCAATTTTTACCTTCTATTTGCTTGTTAGTAGTTAATAGTTAATGGTTAATAGTTAATGGTTAATAGTTAATAGCGATGAACTATGAACTATGAACCATTAACCATGAACCATTAACTAATTACTTTAGCTACAGTCTGCACGTCCTTGTCTCCTCTGCCAGAACAATTAATAACTATTCGGGGACTACCATCTAGTTGGGGACAGAGGGTTTCTAGATAAGCGATCGCATGTGCTGTTTCCAAAGCAGGAATAATTCCTTCTAGTTGTGACAAGCGCTGCAATGCTTCTAAAGCTTGCTTATCCGTGATGCTGTAGTATTCAGCGCGACCGATGTCTTTTAAATAACTATGTTCCGGACCAACACCTGGATAATCCAATCCCGCACTAATCGAATGTGCTTCAATTACCTGGCCATCGTCATCTTGAAGTATGTAACTCATAGCACCATGCAACACTCCAATTCGTCCACGTGTCAGAGTCGCTGCGTGCTTGTCTGAATCAACACCTTCACCGGCTGCTTCAACTCCAATCAAGCGCACCCTAGATTCATGCACAAACTCATGAAACAATCCAATTGCATTGGAACCACCACCCACACAAGCCATGAGAATATCCGGTAGTCCTCCCCATTTCTCTTGGCACTGAATGCGAGTCTCCTTACCAATGACCGCATGAAAGTCACGCACTAACATTGGGTAAGGATGGGGCCCAGCAACGGAACCCAAAATATAGTGAGTTGTTTCCACGTTCGTAACCCAATCCCGAATTGCTTCGGAAGTTGCATCTTTGAGGGTTCCCGTTCCTGCTTCTACCGGCCGTACTTCTGCCCCCATCAACTGCATCCGAAACACGTTCAGGGCTTGGCGTTCCATATCATGAATGCCCATGTAAATCACACACTGAAAACCAAATCGAGCGCAAACGGTTGCCGTTGCAACTCCGTGCTGACCTGCTCCAGTTTCAGCGATAATGCGCTGTTTGCCCATGCGCTTTGCCAATAACACCTGAGCTAAAGCATTATTAATTTTGTGAGCGCCTGTATGATTTAAATCTTCACGCTTTAAGTAAATCTGCGCTCCCGTTCCATCTGGTCTAGCGTAGTGTGATGTGAGGCGTTCGGCAAAATATAAGGGGCTAGGGCGTCCGACGTAATCTTTTAGTAAATTTTGCAGTTCAGCTTGGAAGCTTGGATCGTTGCAATATTGGTGAAAAGCTGTTTCTAGCTCACTTAATGCAGGCATTAAGGTTTCAGGTACGTACTTTCCACCAAACTGACCAAATCTGCCTAAGCTGTCAGGGTGTGTAGTAGTAGATACAATTTTACTATTAATATCTGGAATACTTACCACTGGTTAAAATCCTTTTTTTGATAATGGTTAATGGTTCATGGTTAATGGTTCATGGTTAATGGTTCATGGTTAATGGCTATTAACTATTAGCAATCAGAGATACTGGCTTTAAGGCTGTTTTTAGTTCTCGACAAAGTTGTTCAACAGCTTGCAATCTTTGAATGGGACTGGGAGTGGCTAAGCGTTTGACAAAGGCACTACCGACTATTACCGCATCTGCTCCCCATTCCTTTACCTGATGTGCCTGTTCGGGATTGGAGATACCAAAACCAACACCGATAGGTTTATCAGTAATACTTCGCATTTCCTTTAGTAAATACTTTACTCTGTCTTCTAAGTTAGTGCGCATTCCGGTAACACCAGTAACACTCACTAAGTAGATAAAACCTTGAGATTGATGTGCGATCGCCTTAATCCTATCTTTAGAACTCGTAGGCGCTACCAGCAAAATCACTTCTATCCCAAATTCCTTGGCTGATTGTATTAATTGTTCAGCTTCTTCTAAGGGTAAATCCGGAATTACTAATCCTCGCACTCCTGCAACAGCAATTTGCTGTAAAAAAGACCGAATGCCACGATTAAGAATGGGATTGTAGTAAGTAAATAAAATTACAGGCGCTTGCAGGCTAGGACTAACAGATGTAAGCATTTCTAACACCTGTTCTAATTTTGTTCCTTTTTCTAAAGCGCGAGTTGCAGCAGCTTGAATTACAGGCCCATCTGCTAGCGGATCGGAGTAGGGAACGCCCAATTCAATAAAATCTGCCCCATTACGGTCTAAAATACGTAAAGCTTCTTTTGTGGTTTCTAAATTCGGATCGCCAGCTGTGATAAAGGGTATGAGGGCGCACTGATTGCTTGCGCGTAAAGTTTGGAAATGATGGGAAATAGAAGTCATTTTAGTAATGTTGGTTATTAATGGTTCATGGTTCATGGTTAATGGTTAAATGGCACGCTTTTTAAGAAATCTTTTAGCCAAGAAATAAATTTCTTGCTGAAAGCTTAAACCCGTTAAAACGGGTTAAAACTCCTTTTTTAGTTAGCTTCTAGCTAACTTTAGCTTTAAGCGCGAATTTTAACTTGTTAAGAAATCTTTTAGCCAAGAAATAAATTTCTTGCTGAAAGCTTAAACCCGTTAAAACGGGTTAAAACTCCTGTTTTAGTTAGCTTCTAGCTAACTTTAGCTTTAAGCGCGAATTTTAATTCAGCGTTTAACAAGCGTGTCGTTCGTTCATGGTTCATAATTCATGGCTATTAACCATTAACTATTAACCATTAACCTTTGAGAAGACTGTGTACAGCCTTTTCTATATCGGGTTGTTTAACTAAAGACTCTCCTACCAAAACAGCGCGAGTACCAGCTTCAGCTACAAGAGATAAATCTGCGGGTGTATACAACCCAGATTCACTGACGACGGTAATACCAAAGTTTCGTAATTGCGATCGCCTTTGTGTCAGTAGCTGTTGAGTGTTTCCTAAATCTACTGTAAAATTCTCTAAATTGCGATTGTTAATCCCAATTAAGCGGATGTCATCCAGTTTTAGCACCCGATCCAGTTCCGCTAAGGTGTGGACTTCAACTAAAGCTGTCATCTTTAAATCGCGAATCACTCGCACAAAGTCCTTTATTTGTACATCGGAGAGGATAGCGGCAATTAACAATACAGCATCTGCACCTGCTGTTCGTGCAAGATAAATTTGGTAAAGGTCAATGATGAACTCTTTGCACAGTAAGGGTAGCAATACGTGTTGTCTGATATTGCGCAAGTTATCAAAACTGCCCTGAAAAAATTTCTCGTCGGTGAGGACAGATATACAAGCTGCGCCACCTCGTTCGTATGCTTGTGCGATCGCCACTGCATCAAAGTCTTCCCGAATAATTCCCCGACTCGGCGATGCTTTCTTTACTTCTGCAATTAAACTCGGATGATGGAAATTCTCTTGCAAAGCACGCAAGAAGTCTCGTACTGGAGGTGCAGTACTTATCTGCGGTTGCAAAGCTGCCAAAGGTAACTCTTGCCGCATTTGCGCAACTTCTTGCTTTTTATGCCACACAATTTCGTCGAGTATATGGCGTAGTCTTGGCTGGGTGGTAGGGACTGGGAAATTCATAAGTTTTGGGGATGGTTAATAGTTAATGGTTAATGGTTAATGGTTAATGGTTAATAGTTAATAGCCATGAACCATGAACTATGAACCATGAACCATCAACTACTAACTACTAACTACTGACTCTTTAGCTTGAGTGTATGTACGCACCACATTCTTGATGATTGCTAAACCAACTTCTCCTGTCAGAGTCATGATTGATTCTGGGTGAAACTGGACACCAGCTACTGGTAAGGTTTGATGCTCAATTGCCATAATCACATTGTCTTCGGAAATGGCTGTTACTTTTAGTTCTGTTGGCAGTCGTTGCGGTAAGGCAAATAATGAATGATATCTACCTACCGCAAAGGATTCCGGTAGACTCCGGAATAAAACAGAATCAGGTTCAGTAACAAATACTCTCGAGGATTTACCATGTTGGGGATAGTTGAGAATTCCTAATTCTCCTCCAAAAGCTTCAACAATACCTTGCAGTCCTAGACAAACTCCGAAAATGGGAATTTGGCGACGAACAAGCGCGGCGACTGTTTGGGGTACGCGAAAATCAGTTGGTCTACCAGGACCGGGAGATAATACTACTAAGTCTGGGGGTTCTTTGTCGAATAGCGATTCATCAAAGCCATGACGTAGTGTTGTAACTATCGCACCAGTTTGACGAATGTAATTGGCTAATGTGTGAACAAATGAATCTTCGTAATCAATTAATAAGATGCGCTTACCTGCTTCAGCATCACAGACGTAAGCGTTCATTTTGACATGATTGCATGGATCGGTTTTCGCTTCTTCCTTCGCTCGATGGATTGTTTCAAATAAAGCGGCGGCTTTGGTTATTGTTTCTTGTTCTTCTGCTTCTGGTACTGAGTCGTAAAGAATAGTAGCACCTACTCGCACTTCTGCAATTGAATCTTTTAAGCGAATCGTCCGCAGAATTAATCCTGTATTTAAATTACCATTAAAGCTTAAATAGCCAACTGCTCCACCATACCAACGTCGCGCACTACGTTCGTACTGTTCGATAAATTGCATTGCTGATCGTTTGGGTGCGCCGGTTACGGTAACTGCCCAAGTATGAGTTAAAAAAGCATCCAAAGCATCAAACTCTGGTCTTAGCAAGCCCTCTACATGGTCTACTGTATGGATGAGATGACTGTATAATTCTATTTGCCGACGACCAATCACTCTTACAGATCCAGGTTCGCAAATACGTGATTTGTCATTGCGATCGACATCTGTACACATGGTCAACTCAGATTCATCCTTGCGTGAATTGAGTAACTGACGAATCTGATCGGCATCATCAAGGGCGTCTTGTCCTCGGCTAATTGTACCGCTAATCGGACAGGTTTCTATTCGCCTACCTTCAACTCGAACGAACATTTCTGGAGATGCACCGATTAAGTATTCTCCACCTAAATTCAAAATAAACCCATAGGGACTGGGATTAATTTGCATTAAAGTTTGAAATAACTTACTCGGTGCTTGTGCGGTTGCTGTGAAAAAGCTTTGCGAAGGAACTACTTCAAATAAATCTCCACGGCGGAAATAATCAAGCGCTACTCCTACTTGCTGCGCATATTCGCCTCTTTCATGGTCAGAAGCTTGCGTGGGAAAATAGCGATCGCCTCTATAATCTATAGATTCTCCCGTACGAGGCAAATTCTCTGTGCTGCCATCCGCTGTTTCAAAATCATACTCCAGACGGAAGGCACGTTGCTGATAGTAGTCAACAACTACGAGAGAATCAGGCAAATACAGTACCAAGTCTCTCTGATCTGCCGGACGTTGCAAACGCTTGGAAATTGACTCAAACTGGAATACCAAATCATAACCAAACGCACCATACAATCCTAAATGTTCGTCATCTTCACTAAAGAAAATACGCTGTATTTCCCGAATAACTGTGAAAGCTGAAGGTTGCTTACTACGTTCTTCTTCGGCAAAAAATTCTTCTTTTTGTTTAATACTACCAGTGATATTGTTACTGTTTTGCGTTACTTCCTGAAAATGCGATCGCGCTGACAAACACTCAAACAGCATTGGTAACAACACCTCACCCCGCTTATTCAAAGCTGTCAGCGTGAAATCTTTCTCCCGCGTCGCCAACTCCAGTGGAGGATTGACAAATCCGATTGCCCATCTTTTGTATCGCCCTGGGTATTCGTAACTACTTGTCAGCAAGCATCCACGCTGAGAATCTAGGTAAAATAGAATCTCTTCCAAGGCAGTACCCATTTTAACTTCCGTACTGGAACGAAATACGCCAATACCACCAAGAGTCGTATAAAAGTGGGAATCGATTATCATGAGTTAATTTTCTAACAACTGATTGAGGGAGAATATTATCACGCAAAACACACTTAGCGGGTGTATGTACAGGTATTACTTGCTATCAAAGCCACTATTATCAGGTTAAAAAAAACCTGATTACACACTGATTAAAAAATAAGGTTTTCTTCGTAAATCCACGCTAATACTATTTTCGGCAGCAAAACTTGACGTATCCAACTTCCACGCGGATATTATTGCCATTTTTTCACAGAGGGAAACTAAAAAGCTCCTCTAGAATTAAGCCTACTAAATGTCAGCAGTGGATATATGAACAATTTTTTGATATATATTTCACTTTTTTCGTTGGTTAAGTTTTTTTAAATATTAGTTGAAAGTTGCTCTAATCAATGTACTAACCAAAATCCGCCTGGGACTATAAGTCCCAGTCTCATAGCATAAGTCCTCTAAAAGAGGACTGAACTATAATTTGGAATGCAGTAATACTTATTACTGTTTATCAACATCTTAGTGGTTTTTGCGTAGAAGCAAAGTCATAATAATACACACTATTGGACATCAAATGTCTAAGAATTAACTGACAAACATCAGTTGCTTTTATCGATGCGGAGTCAAGTAAGTGAGTTTGTCGGGTAATAAATAAAGGCCCTTCACCTGGGGTAGGTGGTAGACAACCATGAGAACCGCGTACTAAGGAAGCATCTAAGGGAATAACATCCATTAAATAGCGAAACCCTAACTGTTTTTTCAGCAGCTTTAAACCAACTTTTAGTTTAGGAAATTTTATTTTCGGGTCGATAAATAATTCTACTGGGTCGTAACCCGGTTTACGATGGATATCTACAGTTGTAGCAAAATCAGGAGCGCGATTATCATCAAGCCAATAATAATAGGTAAACCAAGCATTTGATTGAGCGATCGCTACCAATTCTCCTGATCTAGAATGATTCAGGTGATTCGCAAATTTTTCTGTATCATCTAAAACATGGGCTATTCCCTTGATATCTTCCAAAATAGAACGTACTTTAGGAATATAAAATGGGTCATTGACATAAACATGAGCAATTTGATGATCCGCAACTGCAAACGCTTTACTTGCACCCGCATCAAGTAATTCTCTTCCTAGTTCTTTGCGTACGCTGATCAAGCCTTTTTCTCGCAAAATGCGATTAATATGAATAGGTTGAGATACGGACGTAATCCCATATTCTGACAAAACGATAACTTGCGCGCCTCGCTTTTCGTAGTATTGAATCAAGTCACCGCAAACCGCATCTATTTCTTGTAAATCCTTGGCTATCTTGTTGATATCAGGGCCGTATTTTTGCAAGCAATAATCTAGATGTGGTAAATAGATGAATGTGAGAGTAGGGTTGCATTTTTCTTCTAACCACTTAGCCGAATTAGCGATCCATTGAGTAGAACTAATAGACGTATTGGGGCCCCAAAAATTGAAGAGAGGAAATTGTCCTAACTCGGCTTGGAGTTGCGATCGCCATTTTTGCGGCTGCGTATAAATATCTGGAATTTTCCTACCATCAGCAGGATACATCGGTCGGGGAGTGATGGCATAGTTGACCGAGGAGTACATATTATACCACCAGAACAAATTAGCACAGGTAATGTTTGGATCTAACGCTTTTGCCATTTCCCAAACTTTTGTAGCCTGAATTAATTTATTCGACTGTCGCCAAAATTTAACTTCACACTCATCCCGAAAATACCAGCCATTAGCAACTATTCCATGTTCATTCGGCAATTTACCTGTGAGATAGGTTGCTTGTACTGTACAGGTAACAGCAGGTAATACTGGTTCCACCGGAAGGACTTGTCCAGTTGCAACCCAATTAGATAGCGATGGTGTATGTTCACCTATAAGGTTAGGCGTTAATCCAACTACGTTGAGAATAACTGTTTTTTGCATATACTTGGTTCATGGTTCATGGTTCATGGTTAATAGTTCATAGTTCATAGTTCATGGCTATTAACCATTAACTATTGCTAGCTTGAAATGACTGAAAACCCATTCATATTCCCGTTGAATTGAAGCCAATAAATCTAGCTTCATTTGACTAGGCAAAACTTCCCAAGTGTAGGTTTCAATTTCCAGATGGTTGCAAGCATGATTTTCTTGCAATAGTTCCAGCACGGTAACAATATTGTCTTGGGTAGACTGCAACAATTGGTAATCGCGAAAAAAAATGGGAACATGAAAGTGAATCCGCCATTCATCGGCTGTGCTTTCCTCTAGATATGGTAAGGCGGTTTCTAAATCCGAATAATTACGCAGTCTTCCACTACTTTCCCGCGCTAATACCTGGTGCAAATACGTAGATTCCGCAAAAGGCTGTAACCGATGTTGTAGGATGCGACGCTGTTCAATACCTTTTGGCAAATTCGCTTGTAAAGCAGCGCTGATTTGGACTTTGCCAATTTTAATGCCTGCGGTTTGAAATCGTTTGAAAACTGAGATTGGGTTTTCATACTCAACAGCAAAATGGCAGGTATCATAACAAACCCGTACATGCTCTAGTAAGTGATTCTCGGCTACTTCTTCAGAAATTCCCAGATGTGCTGCTAGATAAGCGCTACCCATAGGTAGTAAATACGTCTGGAAATAATCAATTACTTCGGTAGCATTTTCAATTAATCCATCTGGTTCTGGTTCTAAATTCAAGTGGAGTAGTTTTCCCGTTTTGGTACATATGCGTACCATTTCTGCCACTACTTGGGCGATGTGAAGGGTGGCTGTATGGATGACAGATGTTTGGAAAAGTTGATTTCTCTTGAACCAAGGTTTATAGGATAATGGCAGGGTGGAAATACTACCTTCCATTCCGGGTGGTAAAAGTTCACAGAGGATTTTTACTAGCCGCAATGTGTAGTTTAACCGTTCCAGTTTAGACCAATCTGGTGCATAAACCTGGTCTTTGACTACTTGCCAATGGAATCCTCCGTAGGGGAAGCCATTCAAGGTAAATACGTATAAGTCTTGTTGGGTTAACCAGGATTTAAATTTCGCTAAGGTGTTTGGTTGTAGTAGTTCGTGGGTGGCTACATCTGCTAAACGCAAGCCGATACCGAAGGGTTTTTTTGGTGCTAGTTGGGCTTTTAGAGATGGAATGTATTGTTGTAAGTTGGTAAAGACTTTGCTCCATTCTTCACCGGGGTGAATGTTGGTGCAATAGGTTAAGTGAAAGTTGTTTGTTCCAATTTTCATCTTCTGTTACTGAGCGATAGCTTTTTAGTCATTAGTCATTAGTCATTAGTCATTAGGGGCACATCAAGCAGCGTCTCCCGTCAGGGAGATAGCATTTGGAGAGAAGTCTTTCCGTAAAACCGATAAGTTATCGCCCAAATGCACACGGCCTACATTAGTCATTAGTCATTAGTCATTAGTTGTTGGACAAATGACAAATGACAAATGACAAATGACTAAAAAGCAAAATTAAGATACTGCTGAATGAGGGTTTTGCTTTGTTTGTCTGCTGTCTACGAAGTCGTGCAATAATCCTATTGCTTGTCTATATAAAGGCAAATCTGCTTGGTGAACTTCAATTCCTTTGCCAATGCGTTGCAACAGTGTGATTGTCAATCTTCCGCCTAAGTGTTCCCGGAATTCAATTAACCCCCGGAATAGGCTGCGGCGATGTTCTCGACTATGGGGTTGTTCTGCCAGTTCCGGTACGTATAATTGAAAACCTAATGCTGTCAATGTTTTGAGTATGCGTTGCCATTCTAGCCGAGAAAGCATTCCTCGCAAGTAGGAGTAGGTGCTATCCAAAGCGATGCCGATCGCTACTGCTTCACCATGACGGAGACTATAGTTTGTCAGATACTCTAGTCTATGGGCTGCCCAATGACCAAAATCTAGGGGACGAGATGAACCTACTTCAAAGGCGTCGCCACTTTTGGCTATGTGTTCTAAATGTAACTGGGCGCAACGATAGATTAGTTGTTGCATGGTGTCCATGTCTCGATTGACGAGTGCTTCGGTGTTTGCGCGAATGAATTCAAAGAAGCTGGCATCTTTGATTAATGCAACTTTGATTGCTTCGGCTATACCTGCACGCCAATCGCGATCGTCCAAGGTTCTTAAGAAGGTAAAATCATTTAATACCGCGTAAGGTGGGGCGAAGGTTCCTAAAAAGTTCTTTTTGTTAAAGGCATTGATGCCATTTTTTACTCCTACCCCAGAATCATTTTGTGCTAATACTGTCGTAGGAATACGGATAAGGCGAACGCCTCGATGAGCTGTAGCCGCCGCATATCCTGCCATATCTAACACAGCTCCACCACCAATAGCTAATAAATAGGAGTGGCGGCACAATCCGACGGTATTAATTAGCTTGTGAATTTCCTCTAGCCATCTGGGGTCATTTTTGGCTGCTTCTCCGCCTGGAACTATCATCGGCTCAGCTACTAATTTAAGTGATTTTGCGTAAGAATCAATATACGCGGACACTTTAGTGAGTAACCCAGGTTGGCAGCGCAATAATCCGCCATCCACTACTGCAAGGATTTTCTTTGGCTTTGTTTCCTCACCGCCTGAAATTATTTGCGCTAATAAGGAATTATCTACTTTGAACAATCCATTAGTGAAATGGACAACATAGTTAAATCTTACGGCAACACTTTGATGAATCGGTTGCACGTTAAATTGAGTTTTTTTCCTAATGTCTACTACCATAATCTATGCTGATTTTTCTATAAGTGTGGCGCGATTTAAAGCTTGAAGGAACACTTTGACTGAGTGGGAACCGTCAACTTTAACTTTGTTGTTAATGATGAAAAATGGTACGCTGGTGATGCTATGAACCTGGGCTAATGTAGATTCGGTGATAATGCGTTCTTGGGCTGTTTCATCACTCAATTTCTGGCATAATTCACTAGAATCCATACCTGCGGCTGTACCTATTGCCACCAAAATATCGATATCCCCGATATTTAAACCATCTTCAAAGTAAGCTTTGTAAACCGCTTCGACAACTTCGTTTTTGATTTTTTTTGGTGCTAAGTCAATTAGTAGGTGAGAAAGGGTACTATTGACAGCCAAACGAATTTTGTTAAAATCTAGCTTAACTCCAGCTACTTCACCAGCACTTCGCGCATAGTCAAATAATTGTTGCAGTGCTTGCGGTGTTATGCCTTTTCTCTGTTGCATATAGCTGCGAAATTCGTACCCAAGGCTTGGAATGGTACGATCCAAAAGGAATGGATGCCAACGGATATTAATCTCTTTTTCATCTTGCCATTGGGCAAGTGCATCAAAAAGATGTTTTTTCCCGATACGACACCACGGACAAACGGTGTCGTGAAATATATCTATTTGCATGGATTTCGTTACCCTGATGGTTCAATTCATCGCTTTTTTGAGAAGAAGAATTTTCATCATTAAAAAAGCGTTGAGTAGCTGCAAATTCACGAATTAATGCTGCTCGATTTTTGTTTGCTACCAGTTGCGCCAAGCGTTTGTAAGTATTAGCTAACTTAGCAATTTCTTGACATCTTTCTTCTGTAGCTAACATAATATCCGCGCACAAATGTGGACTTTGGGCAAACAAACGGTTCACAATCTCAATTTCTTGACGGTAGCTGGGACTCGACATTAATAAACTACGTTCTATGTCGATTTTTTCTTGTGCCAAGAAAACGCCAAGACAAAATCTAGAAAAGTGCTGTGTCGCCTGAACAATTACCATGATGTGGTCATGTTCTTCTGGCGTACAGGTGATTATTTCGCCTTTCTTGCTGTTAATAAAGTCTAAAAACCATTGAAATGATTTGTCATCTCTACCAGGACATATCACCACTTTTTGTCCCGAAAATGTTTTAATATTGGGACCGAACATGGGATGCAATCCCATAACGGGGCCTGGATGATATGCAAGCATCGCTTGGACTGGCTGAGTTTTGATACTCGTGATGTCAGCAATAGCTGTTTTTGGAGTAAGATATTTAGCTGCACGCTTGATGACATCAACCGTCCATTCAATGGGAACGCTAACTAAAACTAACTCTGCTTCACCTAATAATTTATCTGCACGTTCCCAATCTTCTTGCTCTAAAATACTAACGTTGTGACCAGCTTCTTGCAACTGCTCCCGGAAAAATTTTCCCATTTTGCCACGTCCACCAATGATGGTAATTTTTCGGGGTCTGATATTATCGAAAGATGAGGAAGCTGTTGTGGTAAGTGCAGTATGACAACTATTCACCAAACTTGCCCAAATAGATTCTGGAATAGCAGCTTCGGCAAGTAGAGAAGTAACAGCGGAAACTTGTTCTTCTGGGGAAGGAACTTTTGATGTTGCTAAAAGCGACAAGCGATCGCGCAGTAGCTCGATTATATTTTCGTCTATTTGTTTGAGCTTATCTGGGATCATAGACTTTTTGTAAAGGATAGTTAGTGGTTAGTAGTTAGTAGTTGTTGGTTCATGGTTCATAGTTCATAGTTCATGGTTCATAGTTCATAGTTCATAGTTGATGGCTATTAACCATTAACCATTAACCATTAACCATTAACCATTAACCATT
>JBHYDF010000176.1:0-17910 GCA_051861145.1 Nostocaceae cyanobacterium | reverse complement strand
GGTAGTTATTTTTGCATTATTTCATAATACATCTTGAAGTGCGGAAGATGGGATAAAAGGAGCCATAACTTCAAACTTCCTGCCAGTATCGCTGCTGGCTGCAAGAATTAGCATGTTCAATGATATTAGTGTTGTCCAGCCAAATACACCAGCCCTTCTAAACTTTTGCCACGCGATCGCGTATCCCCAGATGAAGATTACGGCACATGAGATGATAAAGACAATTTTTATTGTAGACATGAGAGCTGTCGCTTGCATAAGCTAAATAATCGATGAAAATCAGTCCCAGCAAGCAATTCAAACTTTACCTGTTTGAATTGCACACGAGTTGTACACTCCACACCATTTTGTTGAGTCAATTTGCAAAATGTTGTTTTTGGATTGGATAAAAATTCGTAACCGCGTTTTCGGTCACTTGCGCCTTATTTGTTGTGATAGAGGCTGACCATATTTTACTTGTAAAGCCTCCGCAATCAATCCTGCCCTCTTGTTTAGACGTTTGTCACCTGGCATCACAATCACTATACGGATTCTTTTCTAGTAGTTGCTACTATCTGAGATTAGTCGATCAAGTATGACAAACTGGGGATAAAGGCATGACTTAAGATGCCAGCCCTTTCAACGCGAACATTAGTACTATCAGCTTGATCACAAAGTTTTTTCCAGAAGTGCGACTGCTCTAACCCCGCTTCGGCAAGTGAGAACCCCTACCCAAAATCGCTCTTCGGCGGCTTAAGCCTCTGCATGTTTGCGTCCAAGCGTGCAGGTTTTTTCCACGGGGTTCCTGTGATTTGAATCATAATTCGACGTGCGATTCGTTCAGCCGAAACTGGGGAAACCCTTGGGATGGCTGGCTTCTCCAAAGTAACTAATATTTAGTTGCCCGCACTTAAATCCTTTGGAGATGACAACTTAATAGTCATATAGGTGAAGGCAAGTATCAAGCGAAAACGTGTCGTCACTATGAACTTTAATCACGCCAGCAATTGACTATACTTTCTGATGATCGAGAAAACTGTGAACCAGATTTGACACGGTAGCTGCATCTTCCCTTGAACTAAAGCTTATTTTCTGCTGGAGCAACTTTCTATTCTCTTTGCACTGAGTTACATAGGTGATGTACAGGGTCGGAATGCGAGCAGTTCTAAGACCTCCAGCATAGAAAGTTTGGCTTTCTTCTCCAGTGTGAACTGACTGAAGTTTGTCCAGGGGAAACCTCCGCCAAAAGTATAAAAATGAAATCCGATATCTGATAGCCACTACATGATTGATCTTATCGAAGGCTAAAGTAACACCCGGAAAAGAGATATCGCAGAGGAACAAAAAGATAGCAGGCAAAAATAAAATAACAGCAACTCCCGCCAAACCAGAGAAGCAGGTTAACACAAAGATGAGTTGAACCAGTCGAGAGCGTTCAAACTTCTCCTGTTGGATAACTAGATCATCTATTGTGTTCTTGAGTACCTTCATAGCTTCATCAGAGCAATAGGTGGATACGAGAATGTTTTGATGAATTGACTATATCAATTACGGGAGCTACAGGCTGCTTCAACTGACTTGAGCATTGCTCCCCCAATATGGGCTTTCATAAAGTTATCCAAAATGCAAGCGCCTTCATCAAATAATGCGCGTAGGATAGGCAATTGCCTTGGGGGGTCACGAGGCGGTTTTACCGCGCTCAAAACAGTTTTTGAGCGCGGTAAAACACCGCCTCGTGACCAAGGCGCTTGCATTTTGGACAGGTTTTTCCCAAGGGAACATCGCTCGGATAATCGATTAAGATGCTGTTGCTGCATTGTTGTAAAAACTTCCAAACTCATCGAAATAGTTGCTCCCAGAAATATTCCCGATTGCCTCGAAACAAGCCTACGTCTATACCTAATCTCTGAATTTGATCTAGCCGACTCTCAAAATCTTCTTGAAACACGGTTGCGATCGCGCTATTGAGTCGAGCTTAACAAAAGTATTGTCACATCGATTTGTGTTATAGAAGTTGTTACAGAGGTGAATGGAGTGAAAAATTTGTGTTTATGCGCTCAAAACTGCTGACTATCGCGTTTATTGGATTAATGCTGCCTTTAGCTCCACCATACATTGTTGAGAGTAGAGCAAACGCTCAAGTGTCAAAGCAAAGTAGAGCCAATACTGACCAGCAAGCGATTATTAAAGCCTATCGCACTATAGTTTCTGGTTTAAAAAATAAGAATTTTAATCAAGCATACTCTGTTCATGCACCTGAATACACCGCGATTAATAGTGAGGGAAAAGTAACTAATCTAAAACAATTGCGGCAGAACTGGCAGCGAAATTGGCAAAATATACATCAATTTGTCGATTTGGGCTATGATTTTAAGCAAATTCAAGTCAGTGGTTCAACTGCGACTGTGCTTGGTACTGGATATGCCACTGTAGTTGCTGTAGTCCGCAACAGTTCTGGCGCAAATGATTTAGATTATAAGCCTCTATCTATAGTGATACAATTTCAAGACACCTGGAAACGCACTGACTTGGGTTGGAAAATAACGAATTCACGCACTTTGCAAGAAAATGTGACCGTGATACAACCTGAGAATGACCCCACACTCCCACCGCCACTCCCTGATACCATAGAAGATTCATTGCCAGGAAAAATTCCTCTCTAACAATACAATTCGCAATTACCGCTAATCGGAATCGAACGACTGGTTGGCGATCGCGGAGCGCAAGTTACTGGGATCTCAAAGTTTTGAACTCCTCAGTTCATCTCCACTCTCCTTGCAGCGTGAAAGCAGCCCAATAATTGGGGTTTCGCCAATTCTCTTGCTGCCACATTTTCAGTTGTGCAGCACGTAGCGCCGCAGCTGGGGATAACGATTGCTGCAACATTTCTTTGTAGAATAGAGTCATTAATTTTGATGTCCCTTCGTCGTCAACATTCCATAAAGACACCACGGCTCGTTTTGTCCCAGCATACATTAATCCTCTTGTCAAGCCCACTAATCCTTCTCCGTTGACATTCTTGCCCAGTCCGGTTTCACAGGCACTGAGCACGACTAACTCTGCTGTGATGTTGAGGTTGAAGATGTCACCTAGGCGCAGGTAGCCCCGCATCGGTTTGCCTGCTTTATCTACCAAGGAGAGAATAATTCCTGATAATTCGGGGTTGGTGCTGTCAGCAAAGCCGTGGGTAGCAAAATGCACGAAGCGATATTGAGTGAGTTGTTTGTTGGTTGCCCAGTTGTAGTTGGCGTCAAAATCAAAGACTTGTAGCCGATTTGAGGGTGAGACTAGTTTCAAAATCGCTTCGGCCTCAAAGCGAGTGCCTTCAAGTCTAGCCCAATCTCTACGGTTAAGATTTTTCGCCGCCCGTTGCAGGGCAGATTGTTCTAGTTGACCCGGAAGGTTAAGGTCTGGAACGATATTATTTTTGGGTTTGCCAGTCACTCGCTCATCATCAGTACTGAATACGGGGTCTGCTAGTATGGCAAGGGTTTTGGGTGCTACTTTACGTCCTTTTAAGTCTTGCCTATGTGTGGCAATGGCTGTGACAGAGGGTAGATTGACTATTTCATGGTTGATTAGAAGTGGTTGGTAATCCCTACCCCACCCCCCCTTCGGCACCCCTCCTCGCTTGCTCTTAGGGGTTGGGGGTGGGGTTAGAGGTGGGGTTGTTCGATTCAAGTTCAAGATTGCTTTTGGTTGAGTTAAAGCCGCAAAGGGTATGTATTGCAACGCACCATCTGCAACAATCACTAAACGTTTTTGCCCCAACTTGTCAGCCACAGGTGCGAGGATGAGTTTACTAAGGAAAGTTGCAGCTTTAGTAGTCCCTGGTAGGGAGGTCGGGTTGTGTAAACTCTTTTTTAAATAGTTTGCCACTTCCTCTATCTGTTCACGTCCAGGAAGTTCGTAGCTATCGATAGAATTGGGAGTGACTGCCCACACATAGCTGCGTTCTTTGCCCAAGGAGTACTGCAACAGCAGGGTGTCTTGATCAAGTTGTTGCTGAATTTGAGGCAACTTCAGGGGTTGAGGATATTTCAGGTTGGCGTATTGAGGGCTACGAGTACGGATTTGGGTTTGAAGTTCTTGCTGTTGATTGAGCAGGCTTTCAAGCTCTTTTTTGAGCAAAGCTGCTGTGGCTTGGGTTTGTTCTGTATCAGCTAGGTCTTCTAGCAGTTTCGCTCTGGCATCAATTAATTGTTGCAAGCGTTCTTCTTCTGCCAAGAGTTTTGGTGAAACTCCTTTACGGATATCGGCATTGGCTTCGGTTAAAAGTTCTATCAAACCCCTGGCGCGAGAGCGTTCGCTGGCGTTGAGTGCTAGTGCGTTGTATCCTTTGGATGGGTTTTGTTTGTGCAGTTGCATCAGCAGGTCGATGTAGAATTTGTAATAACCCTGTACTGAGGCAAAGTAGGAACTACGTAGTTCTGGGCTGACAACTTTGGTGCGTAAATCTTCAATAATTTTGATGGCAGCCTCGATTTGAGTGATGGCTGCGTTGAAATTGCCCCGATTACGCTCCAGGTAGGCAATATTAAAGAGGGTATTAGCTTCCCCTGCTCTATCCCCGACAGCACGTGTTAGGGGCAAAGCCTGATTGTAGAACGAGAGCGCTTTTTGCTTTTCTCCTAAATCTGAGTAGACTACACCAATATTATTGAGGGTAGTAGCTTCCCCTGTCCTATGTTTAACAGCACGTCTCAAATGCAAAGCCTGGTTGTAGAAGTCGAGCGCTTTTTGCTTTTCTCCTAAATCTGAGTAGACTCCACCGATATTATTGAGGGTACGAGCTTGCCCTGTCTTATCCTCGGCAGCACGGGACAGGAGCAAAGCCTGATTGTAGAAGTCGAGCGCTTTTTGCTTTTCTCCTAAAGCGTCGTAGACTCCACCGATATTATTGAGCATAAGAGCTTCTCCTGCCCTATGTTTGACAGCACGTAACAGGGGCAAAGCCTGGTTGAAGAAATCGAGCGCTTTTTGCTTTTCTCCTAAAGCGTTGTAGACTATGCCGATATTACTGAGGGTAAGAGCTTCCCCTCTTCTGTCTTCGACAGCACGCGATAGGGGCAAAGCCTGGTTGTAGAAGTCGAGCGCTTTTTGCTTTTCTCCTAAATCGTTGTAGACTGCACCGATATTATTGAGGGTAGCAGCTTCCCTTGCCCTATTATTGACAGCACGTAACAGGGGCAAAGCCTGGTTGAAGAAGTCGAGCGCTTTTTGCTTTTCTCCCAAATTGTCGTAGACTTCACCGATATTATTAAGGGTAGCAGCTTCCCTTGCCCTATCATCGACAGCACGTATTAGGGGCAAAGCCTGGTTGAAGAATTCGAGCGCTTTTTGCTTTTCTCCTAAATTGCTATAGACTCTGCCTATACCAACAAGAGTGAGAGTTTCCCCTGCCTTATCATCCACTGCGCGAAATAGCTTAAGCGCTTCTTCCCACTTCTCAATCGCTTTTTGCAAAGATTTTGCGGTTCCTTGCTTGTATAATTGCACTCCCTCCTGGAATACTCTTTGCGCCGCCGCACCAGTTGCCTGTTGGGGATTGCTTTGTGCTTGTTGTGCTATCTGTAACAGAGTACGTCTCGGCGTTGCCCCAACTGAATCAGACAACAACACGGCACTAAGCAGCAAAGTTAAACTGTAACGAGCAAAATTCGCGCCTTTGCAGTAGGAAATCTGCACAGACTTGTTACTCTGGTTCATTCCTCAGCCTCATCCACTATTAGTTACAGCCAGAATCCTACCGCCTGTGAATCCTGCTATTTGTAAATTATTCACTTTTGTGAGCGAGATATTCCTGAAAATTAATTTTTATTTTATGAGTATTCTGCCTTTGTGTGAACTTTTGTTCTGGGTGGACTACAGAGCGATCGCTCTTTGGTCATGATAGAAAGTCCCAAAAACTTCAGGCCCAAACCCTTATGATTTCGTCAACTTCCAAAACTTTTCGGTAAAGCTGAGTTTACCAGAAGTGGCTGAACCACTTTTCGAGATAGGTGATGGCGCGATTATGCGCGATTACGCGTCTCAACAGAGGTTGAGTAATGGGTGTCTTCACGCAGGCCGGTGAGAGAATGGAGCGTCCCGGAGGGCGATCGCGAAGCGTAACGGAAGACTTAAGTATCGCTATTCGAGCGTAAAGCCTCTCTTGAGAGCGCTATTCGAGTGTAACAAAAGTTACAATTTCATCACTATGGATTTTAATCGAATGGCACTAAGATAAGATGAAATCCTGGAATAATAAGGGTTTAGAAAGAATGACCTGCTTGGACTGGTTAAGCGGTTAAGAGCATTATTCGACAAGCAGGCGTCAGGTTGACATGATGGTCATGTAGGCGATCGCTAAAAAATAGTTCTGTACGGAGAAAAAGCTTCCAAGTCTTGTAAAAAAGAATTTGATGCTTGGAAGCTGATATGACTACTACTACTGTGCCGAATCGTGTAAAAATCCGGGGCGGAGAAATTTACGCAAAGCTGATAGATTACCTTTTCAAGAACTTTTACCAGAGTCTGTAATTCAACAAGCTATTGAGGAGCTAAAAATTAAATATCGCCGTCGGCTTTTTGACCCATTTGTAACTTTGTGGGCATTTCTATCTCAAGTGTTAGATGTAGATAAAAGTTGCCATAATACAGTTTCGCGAGTAATTGCATGGTTGTCGAGTGAAGGTGTAGAAATTCCTTCAACGGATACCAGTGCCTACTGTCAAGCCAGGTCTAGATTACCAGAAAAACTGTTAGAGAAACTTTTTAGTTCTGTTGGACAAAAATTACAATCTAAAGTAACGTCTCAAAATTTGTGGTGTGGTCGGAATGTGAAGCTAATAGACGGTTCAAGTGTATCAATGCCTGAAATGAGTGAAAATCAAAAAGCCTATCCTCAACCAAGTAGCCAAAAGTCTGGTTGTGGGTTTCCAATTGCCAAAATTGGTGTACTATTTAGCCTTGCCACAGGTGCTGCTGTCGCTTTGGTTATCGACGTTCTCAACACTCATGACATTCAATTAGCTAGAAAATTATATAAATTTTTGCTGAAGGGAGATATACTTTTAGGGGATAGAGCTTTTTGCGCTTATGCCGATTTGATTTTGATTCAAAACCTTGACTGCGACGCAGTATTCCGTAAACATCAGTCCCGAAAAACTGAAATGCGTCGGGGTAAAATTATTGGCGATGGTGACAAACTTGTAATTTGGCATAAACCTAAAAAATGCCCAAATGGATTAAGTGAAGAGGAATTTGTTGCTCTACCTGAAACTTTAATTGTCCGAGAAATTTATTACTACATTCTTATTCCTGGATTTCGGACTCAACAAGTCAGCTTAATTACGACTTTATTGGATACAGAAACTTATCCTACATTAGAATTGGTCAGACTCTATGACGAGCGTTGGGATGTTGAATTAGATTTAAAACATCTGAAAACAACCTTGGGAATGGAAATATTGCGGAGTAAAACTCCTCAAATGGTACGTAAAGAAATTTACATATTTTTATTAGCTTACAACCTGTTACGCACCTTAATGTGGGAAGCAGGTACTACTTATGGTGTGTCACCATTACGATTGTCTTTGCAAGGTACACGTCATCACTTTAATAATTTTGTCCCGCAATTGCTAGCTGCTTCTGAAACAAAACGCAACAAAATTTATCGGACGCTACTAAAAATTATTGTTCACAAGCCAGTTGCCGATACGCCGGAGGCGTTAAGCTTCGCTTATCGCCCTGGTCGGAGCGAGCCAAGAGTCAGAAAGCGTCGCCCTAAAGCTTATCCCTTGATGCAACAGTCTCGCCAGGAACTTCGTAAGCATTTGATAGCTTAAAGTCTGCTCTTATCTTAGTGCCATTCGGATTTAGGGTTTACCCAAGATAGAGCATGAATCTTGAAAAAACTCTACAGAGAATAAGAAACTTGATGTCACTTTTTGTGACTGATATTAAACATGCGAGAGCTATGCAGCAAACAGATATCAATAAGGTATCTGAAAATCTAGTAATACCTTTGTTTGCTAAAATTTACGGTTATAAAAATCTAAAAAACCTGAATTTTAGTGAAGGTAGCAACTTTCCTGGTATTGATTTAGGTGATGAGAAGGCGAGAGTTGCTTTTCAAATTACATCTACGCCTGGTATCGAAAAAATCAAACATACATTGAGAAAGTTTATTGAATACAAGTACTACGAAAAGTATGACCGACTAATTATTTATATTTTGACAGAGAGGCAAACAACTTATTCCGATACAGAAATTAAGAAAATAACTCAAGGTAAGTTTAAATTTGATACCGAAAAAGATATTTGGGATTCTCAAAATATTCTTAAAAAAGTTAGTGAATTCCAAATAGAGCAAGCGTGCGAAGTTGAAAAGATTTTAGAAAAAAATTTTACTGAAATAAAAATACAGCCTGAATGGGAAGTAATTGACAAAGTTGAACAAATTATAAATGAATACACACAGCTATTTGTAGGGCGTTCTGAAGAAACTCAAGTTTTAGACAATTTTTTGCAGGAGAGTTCAAGTGGTGTAATGCTGGTAAAGGCTGAGGCTGGTTTTGGTAAAACAGCACTTTTAGCTAATTGGCTAGCATCGCGACGGGATAACGAATATTTTATTGCTTACCATTTCTTCTCTCAACGTGATGATAAAACTCGCTCTGCTAAAAGCGCTTATCGGAACTTACTACGGCAACTACATAATTATTACGAACTCTACCACGAACAACAGCCAAGGGAACTGGATGAGTTACAAGCAGCGCTGTACAACATATTAAGAGAACGTGGTGCAAGGGAAGATAAACCCCTGGTAATTGTCATAGATGCTTTAGATGAATTAAACAAAGTTGAAATTCCTTTCTCATTACCCTTTCTCACTGCTTTACCTAACAATGTGTTTGTTATCGCCTCAGCGAGAGCTTCAGAAGCAGAAGAGCCAAAATATTTACAAAACTGGATAGAAAAATCGCGCTCGTTACACCTTAAGCGTTTACCTAAAATCGCACTCGCAGACTGGTTGAAAAGAACGGGTAAGGGTGAATTGGCATTATTTGCTGATGATGCTCATTTTATGGTTCAACTTGATGAGATTACTCAGGGTTTTCCGCTTTACCTAAGTTATTTAGTTGATGAATTGAGGGGAGCAGCAAAACAAGCTTTGGATGTGCGCTCGGTTTTGGCGCAAACGCCAAAAGGCTTCGATAAGTATGTAAAGCAGCAGCTCAAACGTTTAGATGAACTGGAATTACCAGATGAAAAATGGCAGTTTTTTGCACTGCTGGCTCAAGCGAAGGGGATGCTTGGAAAAGATGATATCAAAACTATTACCGGAATGCGCGATCGCCAAATCAGACAGTTGCATCAATCTTGGGAAGTGACGCGCTGGATAAAGATTGCCGAGGGAAAGTACGCAAAAAATTGATACTCAACCGGAACGAGAAAATTTTCTCAAAGATATAGCTAAAGTACTTGTCAAAACAGGTAAAAAAGAAGAGGCGGCAGCCACATTTACCCGTGCCATAAAAATAGCATTTGGTATTGAGGATAAAGAAAGACAGGAAAATACGCTACAAGCGATAGCGCTGGCGCAAACCGAAGTAGGTCAATTTGTCGATGCTCTTGAAACAGCTAAGCTAATTGGTGAACAATGGAAACGTTCTCATGCTTGTATGAATGTAGCAGTAGCACAAGCTAGGGCAAGAAAATTTTCTGCTGCAATTGTTACTGCAAGTAATATAAATGAGTCAATGTTCAGAGCAAAGGCTTATGAGACAATTGCTATGGTGCAAGCTCAAGTAAAAGATTTTCTTCTTTCTGCTCTTATAACTGCCAGTGAGATTGAAAACTCAACAATCAAAGCAAGAACTCTCCAGACAATTGCAGTACTGCAAGCTCAGGAAAGTCCATTGACTAATGATGCATTTGCAATTGCTCAAAAAATAGAACATGAGTTTGAGCAGACAAATGCTCTATTAGGAATAGTAAAAGCACAGGCAGAAGCTGGTAAATTTGACATTGCTTTGAAAACAAAAAGCAGAATTGAGGATAAAGAAAGAGAAATGGATGCTCTGGGAGTAATCGCAGAAGCATACGCCAAGGCAACAAATTTGGATCACAATTTTGACGAAGCGTTAAAGATTACTGAAAAAATAGAACCTTCTTGGAAGCGGGTGAGAACTCTGGTAAAAATAGCACAAATGCAGGCGGAAGCTGGTCAATTTAGAGAAGCAAGAGATAATTTGGCGACAGCTTTTAAATCTGAATTTGAGCCGAAACCAGAGATTAAATCTCTTAAAGCAATAGCTTTGTACCGCATAGCACAAATACAACTCAAAAATCAAGAAATAGAAGAAGCTATAGCCATTACTCGCATTCTCCAAGAGATTGTAAAAAGTATTAAAAACACTGTAGAAAAAGCAAGAGTTTTAGCGCTAATTGCAGAAGTGCTAGGAAACTCTGGAAAGACAAAATCGGCGCTAAATGTTTCTAAAATTGCTTTGGAAATTACTCAACGTATTAGTGGAAGAGACGACCTCTGCTCAGAAATTTTTCAATTAATAGCACAAATACAAGCCCTTGCTGGTGAATTTGATACTGCTTTTGAAACAGCAAAGTTGATAAAAATCGATTCTTTAAGTATTAAGGCAGTACAAACTATAGCGGAATTACAGATAGTATTAGATCCACAGCAAAAAGATAGATGGAAGAAAATTCTCAGTGATGCTCATGATTCTTGTGGAAATAAGCCTATTTTTTTGTGGAATTATGTGAATGTTTTAAGTACTATTGCAGTTGCGTTTTGGGCAATAGGAGACAAAGAAACAGCACAAGCTACTTTTAGTGATATCCGTAAAACAGCACAAGCGAAACAAAGTCAGGAGCGCGATCGGGATTTATCTACAGTTGCAGCAGCATTAGCAAAAGTAGGAGAAATTTCCACTGCTCTTGAGATTGCAAATGAAATTGAAGATGGGAGCGAGGAAGTGAGAGCGTTTTGGGCAATAGCTTGGCGGCAGTTTAGCAAAGGAGAAAAAGTTACAACTCTTGATGCTGCTCTAAAAGCTAAAGACAAAATCAAAGATGAACAAAAACGAGTTGAAACACTCTCATCTGTTGCTGCTATACAGGCATTAGCAGGCAAGGGTGAAGAAGCGATGAGAACAGTAGAGGAAATACTTAGTAATCGTAACATTCATCTCTCTGGAATCGCTTCACTCCTTGTTGAAACAGGTGACAAAAACAACTTTAAGCGTTTACTAGTTCCCTGTGCGTATTACTTAGACTCTGCTTATAATATATGCGGCTATTTAGCACGCTTGTATCCTCAAAATGCACAAGCGATTGCAAAAGTTGTAGAAAATCTGGCTTGATTGTTCAATCAGGAAGTATTATTAGATGCGCTTCCCCCTGGGCGATACGCTCCGCGTCAAGCCTCTCTTGAGAACGCTATTCGAGTGTAGCAAATGAAACAGTATCATCATTATGTACAGTAATCACATCAGCAATAGTTCGTAAACGGCGATGGTAATTGTTGTGCCCGTGACTGATGCTATGAAGTTGATGATGAGCAGTGATTTCGTCATTCCTAGCTGTAAGGATTTGTTGGATGGCGTACTGATTTGTAAAAAAATGTTTGAGAATGCCCGTAGTGATTTCCCATTTGAGTCTGTGAGTCAGTTGTGGTTGATTGTTGTAGGCAATAATCGTGTCAATCACTCTATTGATGAGAGTTTTTGTGTGTTCAGTTTGTTCTTTCAGTTTGCTATGGAGTGGTGTTTTTTGAGGTGAATTTTCTTTGGGTGGTGTTTGTGTGTGTGGTTGTGGGGCATTTACCTCACTTTTCATCTGAAGTTCAACAAAAGAACGCATGACATCGATTAATTCATCAATCTTTCGAGTGAGTTGTGGTTGTGTTTCTACATTTTTCTTTTCCTCAATCAGCGTGTCTATTACAACTGAGGGAGTAGTTTTTTGCTGCTGTGTTGTGAGTTGAGGTTCTTGGTGTGTTGTTGATTGACTATCAGGCTGTTGTTCTTCTGGTGGAGTCTCTTCTTGCATAAGCTGAGTCTTCGACCATTGAATCCAAGCTGAGACTTTATCAGCTTGGTTGTCACCAGGAAATTTTGCAAGGATGTCGGTGAAATCGGAGCGATACGCGAAGCGTAACGGCTGAAGCCGTATCGCTCTGCCAGATAGAAAAAGTAGCCCGCTTCCTTCGCTGTTTAACACTCGGTTTTTCTTGATTGAGCGTGTGTTGAAAGACTTCGAGTACAGAAACATCATCCCAATTGAGTCGTATGCCCTGCCTGCCATCGATATTACCGTTACCATCACCGATTTTAAAATCAGAATAATGGCGAGAACTGGCGCGCTTCGCGTCTAATTTCCGGATTTTTTTCATCAATAAATGCAAAATGTCCTTGACAATGTGCCTTGAATTCGGTAGCGTCAACCGATACAGGGCAGTAAAACCAGGTAGCGATAAGCCTCTGGCTTAACGCCGTCATGCGTATCGCTGGATAGACCGCCCGAAACAGGTGCGTGTAGAGATTGTCTTCATTGGGGCGTGTGGGGATGATACTACCACTCATAGCGATCGCAGGAACTCCAACGGTTGCCTAACTCACGTTACACTTCACAAGTTGAGATGCGAGAGAATATAGCACCTCGGAATTGTATATTTTGTTGAGTGTTTCTAGGATAATATCTCACGGGGAGTTTGGGGAGTTCTCCGATGGGAGCATTTTGATTGAATTGCAGGGAATGGTATGCGAGCCAATTGTTCTCCACATACCATCCCACTCGCTTGCCCCAAACGATCCAAGTTGTTAAATCTGCGTTCAGCTTACCACCAACGCTTTCCCAAATACGCTTTTGCACACTAAAGCCGAAATGCCCATTACTGTACTTTAGCCAAAGTTGGTCAATTGTACGCAAGTCCGTACAGGGAATGTTGTTGATGGATTCAACATCAAGCCAGTGTTGTTTTTCTTTGCCAGATGCCTTAAGCATAACAGCAAGAGTTTCCTTATCTGCATTTTGCCATTGTCCTGCTTTCAGTAAGTCCCGCAGTTGCGTGTAGTCTACACCGTGTTCGCTACTAAGATCATCATCTAAATCATCTCGTATTCTCTGAGATCTAGGTCCTTGTTCATTTAAAAACTGTTGTAAAGGGCATTCCTTACATTTAGGCGTGGAATGACAATAATCTCTTGCAACATGGAATATCATTGCGTCAAATTCACGAATCTCATCGAGAGTTAAAGACGCTATACTTTCTACACGACTCTGCACAAAATCATATGAGTCGGCTTTATTGATGAGATCATGCTCAAAAAAAACTTTACGCATTCTGTCGTTTATTGGTATCTTTGACTGATCAGCAGCGTATAAAAGAATATTGTCGCAAGTAAACGGACCGATGCCCGTGATACTTAGGAGGCTCTTTCTAAGCAAATTTGTCTCCTCTGCTAACATCTGTTCGACATTTAGCTCATAATGTTGTTTCAAATAATCCACGAAATTTTTGATATAGGATGCCTTTGCGTTTGCATGCCTACATGGTCGAATTAATGCACGAAGTTGCTCCTCTGGCATCTCATATATTGCATTAGGTGTTAATGCACTTTCAGCCTTTAGATTATTGATTGCTAAGCCAACGTTGTTCCACTCTGTTCCTTGACTTAGTATTGCTTCAATACAGATTTGAAACTTATGATCTCGAATCCACCATTTCTGTTCCCCATAATGTTTCTTGAGGGAAGAAAATATTGTTTCAAAAAGTTCTTTTGTAAGTTCAGTTCGTTGAATCCCAATAACACTACCTGGCGTAGAATCTACACTGCGTTCGCTCTTCAGGTCATCAGTTTTACGTGACTTAGGTTTGCCTCTCCTGTTTTGACTAGTCCGGGCAATCCTTTTAATAGCTTCAATTGCTTCCAAATCATAACCTACAGCCAAAACTCTCACCCATAGTTGCTCTGCTAATGAAAAATCGCGCTTATTTTCAGCCTTAGATGCTTGATACTTCAATGACATTACATCCTGGAGTCTGGCAGCTTGCTTGAACAAAATAAAGTACATTTTGTAGGGCGGTTCTGCTTTCAGATAAGGATTCTGTTTGGGCTTTTGATAACGAGTATTTAGCTGTGGGACGTGATAACGCAAATGTTGGTCTAGACGCTCGACTGTGGCACAATTAGACTCACCCTGTAGCCGCAATCCTTCTAACAGCGTATAGGTAAATGAACCGTGTTGTAATTCATCAATTTCCCAAGATTGCTGGTTCGCAGTGCAGGAGTAGAAGGTGATGACTCCCTGATGTTCCTCTGTACCTATTCCTAATCCTCCTCGACTGCCTTCATCTCGGCAAGCATCTAACAGCAGTACCACATTATCAGCTCCACAGCGACGCAATCGCTGTGTTACATAGTCAACAGAGATAGCCGTTTTATCAACAGATGTAGGGTCACTATCCAAAAACATCAAATAGTCTTGGTCTGCATACCGCTTACCATGGCCGGCAAAGAAAAACCAGAGGTTATCTTCTGGCTTAAGCAAAGAAGTTTGAAACTGTCTGTTCAAAAATCCGTGAAAACGACCGTGGGTAGGTTGAGTTGGTATCGGCGGATTAGTATTGATCGGCGGAGAATCTTCAGTAAAAAGGAGGACTTCATCAAACTTGGCTTCCTCCCTAAACCAAGCAGCCATAGCCTCAGCATCTCGCTTGGCATACTTCAACGCCTGGAGATTATCGTAATTGTTTATGCCAACAACGATCGCCCAATTCTTAGCCATTTTTCTGCTGAGACTTATAGGTCATAACTCCTTTGCTCTTGACGGATACCGCTAGGGGAATCCCCTGCTGGGGGCAGTTAATAATAATGTAGTCGTTCACTTGTGAGAAATCCAGGCTCCGTTTCCTGTTCCTTCGTTTGGGGTCTAAAACCCCATCAACTATTACGTTGCAAGTTTGCGTCTTTGGGTTGGGGTTTAAATCCTCCTACCTTACGTTTCCTGTTAAAAGTTCCCTTTTAATAATTAATCAAAATTATTGGTTCTTCAATGCGTGAATGAGTGTGGGCGTTGAAAGGGTGAATTGCTTACATCAAGAGTTGATTGTGTTATAGACAAAAGCCTTGAGTTGTTCAATATCTCTGCCTGCCTGTCGGTTATGTCCTCTAGAGTTGGTGACACCAATTTTTTGATGAACCTATCCCACTAATAAAATCCTTTGAACCCAAATGTGGATAGTGGCAAGGTCAAGCAGGGAATCAAAATATACTGATTGCCGTTCCCAGCGTACACTTAGGCGACGATATTTACGTTGAACACAGCGCAAAACAACGTTCTTGCTGAAATCTTGGGACTGAAATTTTAATTGGTCTACCCCTTTTTTTGTTGGTTTTCCAGGTTCGTTTTGGTATTTGAGGTCTAATTCCTCGTTTACGTAAAGCAGCGCGTTTTTCTTTGGAATCGTAACCTTTATCAGCCGCTAAAACCTTTAGTCTTTTACGCGGTCTTCCGCGTTTCAAAGTTTTAAGTTTTACCTTGTCTAGCAGTGGTAATACTTGTTCCCTCTCGTTTCCATTGGCTGGAGTAGTACAGTTCGCTAGGGGCATCCCATTACCCTCAGTAAGCGTATGAATTAATACTCCTTTCCCTTGACCACCATAAGCAATATCCTCACCTCCTCCCTTTCCAGGGGGAAAAAGAGCCGTCAATGGCTCCAAAATCCCAATTTATCAAGCCTCTTTCATCTGCGATAAGCGAAGCTTAATTATTGATTGTTATTTCGCGCTCAATTAGGGTGCATTCCCAATGCAGCAACCACTGCCAACGCGCCACAGCTCCAACCCGAATTCACTCAAATCACCGTGCTATTGCTTTATCAGATAATACTCCAGTTAAGTCCCAATCTCACGCATGAAGATAATGGTGGAGAGACTTTTACACTCGATTGGGATTTGTGACGCTTTCACTCCCTTTGCTGGCGTATACAGTGGGATAAGGAGTAGGGGCAATTAACTGTGGAGTTAGTAACACTCGCGGGGCAAAAAGCAAGGATTCTCGGTTTAGCAGGGCAACAGCCCCTACTTTCCTGACAAGAGGTTGCCCATTGGCACTCATACGGAGACTTAATTTATGGGACTGGTCAAGATGCTTTCGAGACTCAATGGGTTTGAGAGGTGAAATGGTTGAGCGATGGGATGCTTCGCCGCACACCATCACTCATAACCTGTTAATATCCTAAAAATTCCGAAATTTCAAATAGTAAGGTGATTTTAGGAGCAATAGCACCACATTATTTCACTTCGTTGTTAGTCATTAATGCTTCTAACTGAGCCAACAGCTTCTCTACCTTTGCTTTTTTCTTTGGGTCATCTAACACCTTGGATTGTTTCAACTTGCGAAAAGTACTATCAACCTGGTCTTTTATTGATGGGGTTTCTGGTAAAAATTGCTGCGAAATTTATTTAATCTTGCGCTTGATTTCGTTTAACGAGAGATTGTAAGCAATCGCATTCTCTAGCAATTCTTTTCTGGTTTCCTCTTCACTAACTCGTGTGATCGCATGGCTGTCATGGCGATCGCACTCCATAACAACAAAAAACCTCTAATTAGACTCATTCAAAGTTGGTGGAAACTGCATGGCGTTGGGAGTGGGAGCGAGTGATGAAATATGCAAGTAGTAAGTAGCATTAGCCACGAATTCCACACAAGCAATCTCCCACTGCTGTTTTATGGCTGGGCAACTGAAGAAGGTCGGCTCCTGAGTGCCAATACTCGCGCGTACGCTCCTGTCTTGTGTGCGATCGCCTGATTGAAGTGATGATGCACAAGAGCGTCCTTGCAAGACTGCAAGGACGCTCTTTGCGTATCGCACTACTCAAGCACTACTTGGTTTAGTCTTTGTCCTGGAATTTTGTTGCGATTCTGTCGAGACGCTCGTTAGCTTTATCGAGGCGATCGCATAGATAAGCGCGGCGTCCATCCCTGCAAGGGAGCGATCGCAGACGAAAAAGGCTTGATAAATTGGGATTTCGGAGCCATTGATGGCTCTTTTTCCCCCGCTCGATGGGAGGAGGTGAGGATATTGCTTATGGTGGTAAGGGTAAGGGGGTTTTAATTCATACACTTACTGAGGGGAATGGAATGCCATTGGCTAACTGTACTACTCCAGCCAACGGAAACGAGAGGGAACAAATATTACCATTGTTAGATAAGGTAAAACTAAAAACTCTAAAGCCTGGAAGACCACGTAAAAGACTGAAGGTTTTAGCGACTGACAAAGGTTACGATTCAAAGGATAAACGTGCTGCTTTACGCTCATCGTGGAATTAGACCCCAAATACCAAAACGAGTCTGGAAAACCAAGAAAAATAGGGGGAGACCGATTAAGGTATCAGTCCCAAGGTTCCAATCATGTTCGCTGTTTTGCCTGGTATCAACGTAAGTATCGTCGTTTAGCTGTCCGATGGGAACGTCAAAAAGTATATTTTGATTCCTTCATTGACCTCGCAACTCTTTTTGGTACTAATATGCTACATGTGACGAAGTTGACAAGCAATTAAAGGTAAAAATTGGGCGATCGCTAGTTTATAGCACTGATATCAAACTAGATTTTAACCGTCAAAGTAAAGGGGTAATAGTAATTGGGGAACCTGGTTCTGGTAAAACCCATTTGATGATGAGATTAGCCCAGGCGCGATTATCTAGTAACCGACTGCTTTTTATTCGTCAGCCTAATAATCCCAAGGCAGTCTTGTACCATACCTACAGCCGTATTTTGGAATCTCTGGTTAAGCGGGTTGACTCTTTTACCCAGTTAGACTACTTGGTAATTAGTAGTTTTAAAAAAATTTTTGTTGAGCGATGCTATGGAGTGGAAAATACTGGTTGTCAAGTAGATTATTGAACGAGTTAATCGGC
>JBHYDF010000175.1:0-18039 GCA_051861145.1 Nostocaceae cyanobacterium | reverse complement strand
GAACTGCTCCCATACATTGGCGCTTGTGCGTCTTTGTAAGGTTGTAGTCATTGTTCTTATGAGTGCGAGATGTATGTTTATGATGTCAAGGTAGTTTTTCTACCTTGTTTACATATCTTATAGGTACATATTGCAGTTTGTAAAGTGGTTTTAAGAAATATCTACTAATGGTAGTACTTATTTGTGTGGCTACCTAAGAGTAAAGAGGGAGAGTATTTTCCCTAAAAAGCTTTTGGGGACTGCTTTTTAGTTAAGTTTCAGCGCAGATACGATTTGCTCTATATCAAGAGCCAAGTATTTATCTAACGGCATATACATCCAATAAAGAGATAGTTGTGGATCTTGGCTAGTTTTCCGGAAACCCACTGCTGATGCTAAGTTTTCAGAGGATGGATGGATGGCTAGGGTGTACAAATCACAAAGATTGGGAAAATCAGCTTGCATCCTTGTTAAAGTTTTTTGTGCAGCCTTTAATAATTGACACAAAAGACCATGCTGCTGATGGCGATTATCAAGTTGGCAGCTACGTACAAAAATAGAAGTACAATCTTTATCTCCTGGCGTTGCCATTTTAATTGGATCGGTTTCCGTAGCAGCACTCAGGTGAAGACTTCTTGAAGGCGGTAGAAAAAAATTCTGCTCCGATTCCCTAGCTGTAGGATAAAGGACGTAAAAACCAACCGGATTTTCGGTATGGCTGCAACGTAGAACCTGCATACAAGTTGGGTATTGTGCTGACCAACTACGTAGTATTCTGGCTATTCTCTGGGGTACAGTAGTAGTTTTTTTATTCATCCAGTTGTAATTTTCAGCTAAGAAATTTGCAACTGGAATGGCGTCAGTGCGAGGATTGAAAGCGTCTGGTATACACTCTATTGCTTCTTCAATGCTGGTAGATTTGTAAAAAATTGGCAATAAATCTTTAATACGAATACAAGTAGTGGTACCGTCGAATTCTTTTTCAATTAATCCCAAAGCGACGAGTTTATCAATCATCATACCCGCAGCGCGATCGCTCCCCCGGTCTTGTTGAGCGTAAAAAAGTTCATGCGCTTCTCGATGGGTACAAGGAACAAAGCCTTCTGGTAAAGCTAGTTCAGTTAAAGGTAACTGTAAGCGCTTCCCCTGTTCTTGCTGCTGTTTCAGCAGTAAATATGCCCATAATTTCACAAAATACTCAGCTCTACGACGTGTTAAGCCAACCCGCCCCTTCAACTGAGTAACATATTTACGCTGTCGCTCCACAGGGAACAACTGATCAATGCTTGCTGGATTCATATAGCAGGACTATTTAGCAGACTTTTCCAAGCTTTTGCAGCGTTCAACAACTACAAAAAACTAAGCAAGTGACTACCACCGCTAGGCAAAGCTAAGTAGTCACCGTTAACTCAATTATTTAGCAGTTAGTAGGCTGTTATTCCTAAGCTTAAGAAAAACTTCACCCTGCTTCAGCTTAATTCCCCGAACTTCCACCAAAAAAATTTGATTTCACCACTCTTGACGAGTTTACAACTTGCTCATTGCGTCTACAGAATCTCCGAATTAACAATGCGGCTAAGCACCGGATTCATTCTTGCGGTGTTCATTTTAGTCTTTTTTGCTTAGTCTCAAAGGAGATTGATTATGTGCCCAAACTCTGAAGAACTAAATCATAACACCGCATCTACCAAAAGACATAAATCTCAAACAGAAGATTCTCAAATAGAACAATTACAGCCAGCCCCAGAAGTTTATTTATTGCAAGCTGTAATTGAAAGCTTTGTTGACGGTATTTTAATAGTGACGGCTCAAGGCGAATTAGTTCATACTAATGAATATGCTCTGCGTATTTGCCGTCAATTAAGACAGGGTGCAAAGCAAAAGCGTGCAGTTCCAGAGGAAATTTGGCGCGTTTGTGAATCTTTGATTGAAAGCCGTGAATTATTTCCAGAACAAAAAATAGTTATTGAATCAGAAATTGATACTGATAATACAGTTCAATTACGTATCAGGGCGAGATGGTTACAGCTAGATGCAAGTAATCAGATGTTTTTGTTAGTGACCTTGGAAGACAGAAATCAAACTAGCCAAAGTATGGCGATCGCCGATGCGAAAAAATACGGTTTAACTGACCGTGAAGCAGAAGTTTGGTTACTGCGTCGAGCGAATCTTTCTTACCAACAGATTGCAGACAAGCTGTATATTACCATCAACACAGTTAAAAAACATTTGAAAAATATCTACGCAAAGCAACAAGGGATGATGTGTTTACAATAGGGGGAGATAGGGAGATAGGGAGTAGGGAATAGAGAGTAGGGAATAGAAAATATAGCAATCTGTGCAGGATTAGTGAGAATCTCTCTTAGTATCTTTGTTTGTGTACTTTGCGTACTTTGTGGTTCGTCTCCAAAAAAATTTTACAATCCAGATTGGATTGCTATATTGCTTCTTTTCCCCTCCCTTCTTTTCTTAGAAAGAATTATTTAAGTTAGAAAGTGCCTAGCTTCTATCAGTCCTGCTCAAGAAAAGTTGCCAAATTTAATTTAAAATCCGAGAATCATCTTCCTATACTACACTTGACATGAGGAAAGTTGCTGACATTCAACATTACTTTAAAACTTCATTGCCTGCTGTTAATTGCAGATTAATTAGAGAGGTTGAAATTGTTTATATCTAGCTTAATTTATATTCTGGATAAATGTTGTGCAGATGTATAGTACCCGAACGGGTACTGTTTTGATAGAGCATTTGTGATATGTATTCACATTTTGCACTCAGCCAAATAGCACATTATAAAAATAACTAAGTATTTAAGAATTTTTCAACTTCGCTTATATCCGCCTGGGACTATAAGTCCCAGTCTCATAGCATAAGTCCTCTTTTAGAGGACTGAAGCAGAATTGGAGATAATGTCAAATTTATTACTTTTTATCAAACTATTCGTGGTTTCTCCTTAGAGGTGCAAGATATAACTATTCACATTTTGCAGCCAGCCCTGAAATAAATTTCGGGCTAAAAGCTTAAACCCGTTTAAATTGACATCTTGCACCAATCTCAACAAGCCTAAAATTAGCCCGGAAATAAATTTCACCGCTTATAGCTAAAGTCGGTTAAAAACCGACTCGGCAAGAGTTTTAACCCATTTTCATGGGTTTGTCCCAGACGCGAAATTTCGCGTCTCTACACATCCGGAAATTTATTTCACGGCTTATTGCAATTGGTGCAAGATATCAGTTTAAACGGGTTAGGGTATGTTTTCAAACTACTATTTATACATTCCAATCCTTGAGATCCCCCATTATCCACGCCCTTCGGGTTCGGCAGTTTGCTTATGCCGGGAAACCCGTCCACCGCAACTGCCTCACCACTTGCTTCAAGCCTCTTAACCCGTCCAACGCAGTGGCTCCCTTTAAAAAGGGGGACTTTGAGAGAAGTTATTATGCCTTAAAAAGGGGGCTTGAAGAGAAGTTTTATGCCAACTAATAATTCCCGAATCGTTACCTACAGTCCTGCTTATACAATCGTTCCCACTTACGAATGCTTTAACCGCTGCACCTACTGTAACTTTCGCACTGATCCGGGTCAAAGTCGCTGGATGACTTTAACATTAGCAGAAAGGATTTTGAAACAACTTCAAAACCAAAATGTCTGTGAAATTTTGATACTCAGTGGTGAAGTGCATCCCCATTCGTCACAGCGTCAGGCGTGGTTTCAACGGATTTATGATTTGTGTGAATTAGCACTTTCACTTGGATTTCTACCGCATACCAACGCAGGGCCACTGAGTTTTGAGGAAATGCAAAAATTAAAGAATGTGAACGTTTCCATGGGATTGATGTTGGAACAGTTAACCCCGGAATTACTGAAAACTGTACATAAACACGCACCGAGTAAATTACCAGAAGTCAGGCTGCAACAATTACAATGGGCGGGAGAATTGCAGATTCCGTTTACAACGGGGTTACTGTTAGGAATTGGAGAAACAGAGGATGATTGGTGGGAGACATTGGGAGCGATCGCCAATTTCCATCAACGTTACAATCACATTCAAGAAGTCATCCTGCAACCTCACAGTCCTGGAAGTCAGCAAAGTTTTGATGCAGAACCTTTTGACCCTAATAAACTACCAGAAGTAATCTTCAAAGCACGTCAAATTTTACCATCGGATATTACTATTCAAATTCCGCCGAATTTGCTTAGAGATGACGAATGGTTACTCGCTTGTTTAGAAGCTGGTGCGAGAGATTTAGGCGGAATCAGTCCAAAAGATGAAGTAAATCCCGATTATCCTCATCTTCAAGAAGAGACATTGAGAGAAATTTTACAGCCTGCGGGGTGGGAGTTAGTGCCGAGGTTGCCAGTTTATCCGCAGTTTGATGGTTGCTTGTCGGGGGAATTGCAAAAAATAGTGAGGCAGTGGCATCATTGATATGTTATTTTTTTGACCTTTGTACGGCAATAATTAATCACAAGTGTTCACGTTACTGTTGTATTGAATCCAGCAGCAATTGATGCTTTCACACCTGGCTCATCAATTTTCCCTCGCGATCCGCTGTGGAAAACCTCAGATGTCAAACAACATACAGAAATTTTGAACAATCTTCTTGCCGAATACAAAGGAGATAATGAATACTATCAGGTAGATATAGAATTATTGATACAAATTTTGGAACATCTGCCAAGCGGTTATTGCCCTAATTACTCTTGGGAAGATAAACGAGTTAAAGAGGCACTTAGGGCTATGAAGGCAGAAGGCATCCAAAAGGGAATACTTAATGTTCGTAGAGGGCAAAAAAATGAAGGACTTGATTTGTCTAACAAAACAGATCGACCTTGGCAAGGTTCTGGTTTTGCCCAAAGCGAATGGATAAGCACACCCAGAAAGAAATATCCAGGTTTTCCAAGCCTAGTTGTTATGTATGAGAAAGGCGAGAAAAAACGGAATTGGGATAATCAACCTCTCTATCTACCAACTTTGATTCTACCGAAACAAAAGTTTGTCTTAATGTTCAATTACTCAGACAATTCACAAGAATCAGAAACTGATGATTTAGATTGGCAGGAAGATAGTGAAATGGAAATTAATAGCTAGACAGTGATTTAGCGATCGCCCTCTAAACTAACACGAACAAAAGAAACTTAAATGAAAAGTGATCGCCCTCCAAAATCCCTCGTTAAAAATTAATGCATCCCTCTTAAGTAAGAGTTTTGACACAAAAACGGTAAGACTACCACGAAGCTTGGTACAACCGGGGCATTGCGCTGGAAAATTTAGGACGCAACTGTGAAGCGAACGCGATCGCCCTCCAAAATCCATTGTTAAAAATTAATGCATCCCCCCTAAGTAAGAGTTTTGACACAAAAACGGTATTGTAAAATAGAAAAAGTAGGATTCGGGGGACCATTTAACTGGTCATAAACGCCTATCGAGACTATCTTCGGTAATCTTCAAGGTTTAAAATCCAGCCAGCTAAAGCAACTACAGCGGCTGTATCACCAACGCATTCCGGGCGATCGCATCACAACGCCCGAGTTTGCCCAGCGTCTGGCAGCTATTAGCACTGAAATTAATCAGCCCATATGTGCTTACCTCAACCGTCGCGGACAAGTCATCCGCGTAGGGGTAGGCACTCCGCGTCAGACGCAAATTCCACCTTTGGAATTGCCTCGTTACGGTGCGGAACGACTTAGCGGTATCCGTTGTATCGCCACCCATTTGAAGCCAGAACCGCCCAATGAAGCGGCACTGACATCTATGGCACTACAACGCCTTGATGCTCTAGTTGTACTAAATATTACCGGCAGCGGATTTCAACGGCGGGGTGGTGGGGCGACAGGGTACGTCAAAGAAGCTTACTTGGCGCACCTCACATCCCAACAGACCCGCGCCTTGATTACCAGTCCTTCCTCATTCAAGACTCAGGGGAACAACATCCCATTCCCAAGTTGGCATGTGTCGCCACCAATGAGCCTGGATGTGCTAGACAAACAGGACTTCATTGATTTAGTGGAAGAACTGGAAGCAGAATTCCGGCGGGAATTTGTCGCCCAAGAGGTAGATACTGACCACGATCGCGTAGTAATTGTCGGTGTCATGACCGACGATTTATCAGCCCAACAATTCCAAGACACCTTAGCGGAATTGGCGAGGTTAGTAGATACCGCAGGCGGAGATGTATTGCAGACACTTTGGCAAAAGCGATCGCGCATTCATCCACAAACAGTAGTCGGCGAAGGTAAGGTGCAAGAAATAGCCCTCACCGCCCAAACCTTGGGAGCAAATATCGTCGTCTTTGACCGCGACCTTTCACCCTCTCAAACCCGCAACTTAGAGACTCAAATAGGAGTCCGAGTAGTTGACCGTACTGAAGTTATATTAGACATATTTGCCCAACGCGCCCAGTCTCGTGCAGGTAAGTTGCAAGTAGAGCTTGCACAATTAGAATATATGTTGCCGCGATTGACTGGTAGAGGTCAGGCAATGTCCCGACTTGGTGGTGGTATCGGTACGAGAGGTCCTGGTGAAACCAAACTGGAAACTGAACGACGTGCCATTCAACGCCGTATTTCCAGACTGCAACAAGAAGTCAACCAGCTACAGGCCCATCGAGAACGCTTGCGACAGCGGCGACAACATCGGGAAATTCCTTCGCTGGCTATTGTTGGTTATACCAACGCAGGCAAGTCTACCTTGCTAAATGCCTTAACCAATGCTGAGGTTTACACAGCCGACCAGCTATTTGCCACCCTAGACCCGACCACACGCCGGTTAGTAGTTCCCCATGCCCTTAATGGAGAACCCCAGGAAATTCTAGTTACAGATACAGTAGGGTTTATCCACGAATTGCCAGCATCTTTAATGGATGCCTTCCGCGCCACCTTAGAGGAAGTTACGGAAGCCGATGCCCTACTGCATTTGGTAGATTTGTCCCATCCGGCTTGGTTGAGCCATATTCGCTCAGTCAGGGAAATCTTGGCGCAAATGCCAGTGACTCCTGGCCCCGCGTTGGTTGCTTTTAACAAAATTGACCAAGTGGATAGCGAAACCTTGGCACAGGCACAGGAAGAGTTTCCCTTAGCAGTGTTTCTTTCCGCAAACAAGCGCTTGGGATTAGAAACTCTACGCCAGCGTCTCGGTCAACTGGTTCAATATGCTACTGCTTCTCGGTAAATACCTAGGTCTTTTCAACAATAAAAACTCAAACCCTTCTATAGGAATCCTGAATCAATCTTGAAAAATCTCTAAGTAATGTAGGTGGGGCTATGCCCTACAAAACCTAGATATGTAGGGCATAGCCCCACCTACGTGTATTTCAAAAATCGAAATTCAGGATTAATATCTAATCCACTTTAAATACTTCCTTCTAAAAAGTCCGCAAAAGCGGACTTTTTTTGTATTATTATTACTTCTATTATTCAGTATAACTAGGGAAGATTTAAATTAAATTTATATCTACCAATCATAAATAAATATTTGATGATTTTTTTGTAATTAAAGATAGTGCAAATATTGATTTATTGATATTGATTTAGATAAAAAAGAAAGCCAAACAATATCTTTTACGTAAAAATACTAGTTTATAAAAATAAAGCCAAAACGACGAAAAAAATAAAGATATGAACAAAAAGCGGTAATAACTGAAGCCAAAACCAAAAGTAATAAAGATAATAGTAAACACGAAAAAAACACAGGGTGTAAATAGACCGTGGAATATTTGATGAATAAAAAAAGGAAAAATAAGGATGTCTAAGCGTTTTTCAAAATTAGCATTTGGATTATCCACTATATCTCTAGTTGGGCTATATGTTTTTAGCTTTGCTCCCTCAGCTTTAGCAAAAAATGGTGGTGGCAATTCTGATAACAAAAAACCTTCTACCGATACCACAACTAGCAATCCCGGTGGTGGCAATACTGATAACAAAAAACCTTCTACTGATACCCCAATTAGCAATCCTGGCAGCACTCCCCTTGGCAGTTCAACTCAGTTAAGCTGTAATCTTACTGATGTTCTAATTGGAACTACTGGTGCTACAGCTTGTAAGGGTCCGTTTGACGGTAATGACACAGGGGCGGGAGGCCCCTTACTTACTAAGTTGAATCAAGGTCTGTTTGATGTTGGTTCTAACGTCACTTGGTCATTAGCTGGAAAATCGGACTCGAACGAGAACAATCTTTTTGGCTTTGAAGCACAGAATGACTTTAGCACTGGCGGATGGAGTTTAGATAAAGCACTCAGCAATGGCCCTAGTACATTCGTGATTAGCCTCAAGACCAGTACCAACTACAGCGCCTATCTCTTTAAAGACATTGATTTCTCTAAAACAGGTTTAGAAGGGTTCTTCAATACCATCGGCGTTGCTTTAGATGGAAGTGGCAAACAAGGTAAAGCGCTGTCTCACGCCTCATTATTCGTGGCTAGTTACGCAAAGCCCAATGACCCCCCAAAAACTAAAGTCCCAGAACCCGGTACTACGATAGGTCTTGGTCTAGTTGTGGGTGGAATGGTCATTGCCCGCCGTCGGAAGTCTAATTAGTGTGAATGTTTCTTAAACTGAAACTTAGGCTTAGAAGCGTTTAGCACTTCTAAGCCACTTTATTTACTGGTAAATACTTAATTTATTGATTGAAGGTGTTAAAAATTATCAGTGCTATTGCTGAGGTTACTAGTATTTCAACTCGAATATTATCGGTTTATTACGCAACTGGATGTAAGTCAATATAGCTACTAAGGGCTAGGCGTTTATATGAGTCTGCTATTAGGTTTTAATGGCTAACTTCCTAGCCAATGCCCTTAGAATTATTTATTGTATTAGTATAAAAAAATAACTATTAAAACAGTGTATTTAGTATTTATTATTACATTTTAGTATTAATAGTGATATTTATGTATATAAGCCTGCTTACCACCCGTTCTGGATTAACAATAATGGCATAAAACGCCCACAGCCATGAATAACATTCTAAAATTAAGAATTATTACATCGAAATGAGGACGTTATGGCTGCCAAAGTAGAAATTTACACTTGGAGGACTTGCCCGTTTTGCATCCGTGCCAAAAACTTACTGAGCAAAAAGGGAGTAGAATTTACTGAATACACTATTGATGGAGACGAGGCAGCACGGGATAATATGGCTGAAAGAGCAAATGGACGACGCTCTGTGCCGCAAATCTTCATCAACGATGTTCACGTTGGTGGTTGTGATAACATTTACGCTTTAGACGCCCAAGGCAAGCTAGATGAGCTACTAAAAATTTAGGAGTTAGGAGTAAGGAGTTAAGAATAAAAACTCATAACTCCTAACTCATAACTCCTAACTCATAACTCCTAACTCATAACTCATAACTTATAACTCATAACTCTTGAAAGGCAAAAAGCGTGAAACTGGCTTTTATTATCGATCCTATCCAAACTCTCGACCCATGTCATGATACTAGCGTTGCGCTAATGGAAGCAGCGCACATCATGGGGCATGAAGTTTGGGTGACTCAAGCAAGCCTGTTGAGTGTGGTAAAAGGCAAAGCTTGGGCAGTCTTAGAATGCGTAGAACTCGTGCCAATAGAACTGGTAGAGGGACGTTGGGTAGCGACAAACCCTTGGTACAAGTTGAGCGATCGCACTTTCAGTTCTCTAGAAACTATGGACGCCGTATTTATGCGGACAGATCCACCAGTCACAGTCCCCTACCTTTATGCTACCTACATTCTGGACTACATAGACCAAAGCAAAACCTTGGTAATTAACAGTCCCAGTGGTATCCGGGCGGCAAACGAAAAAATGTATGCTCTCCAATTTACCAAAGTAATTCCCGAAACCATCGTCACCCCCGATAAGCAGGTGATCCGTAAATTTGTGGAAACAAAAGGAACGGCGGTTCTCAAACCACTAGGTAATAAAGCAGGCGAAGGAATTTTAATTTTGGAAGCGAGCGATCGCAATTTTAATTCCATCGTCGAACTCAGCACCTTCCAAGGGCGAATACCAGTCATGGTACAAGCTTTCATACCAGAAGCCAAAGAAGGAGACAAGCGCATTATTATACTTGATGGCAAACCCATTGGTGCTGTCAATCGACTTTCTGCAAGCGGCGAATTTCGCAATAACATGGCAGCCGGTGGCACAGTTGCCAAAACCGAAATTACTCCACGAGAGTATGAAATTTGCTCACAATTAGCCGCAACTTTACGTAAAGACGGCTTAATTTTCGTCGGTATCGACGTTATCGGTGGCTACCTTACCGAAGTCAACGTCACCAGTCCCACCGGAATTCGCGAAATCGACAGACTTCACAGCACTCGTCTGGGCCATCAAATCATTCAATGGGTCGAACAGACTCTACAAAATAAAAACTAATTTACCTTTTCTTCTTTCTTTCTTTGCGTCCTTTGCGGTTCGTTAAAAAAAATATGAAACTCACCCGCATAGACCTAAATAGCTGGCTTTTACAAATAGCCGACCAAACTATCCTGATTGACCCTTGGTTGGTTGATCCCCTGGTCTTCTATGGTCAGCCTTGGTTATTTACTGCGTATCACAGCACTCCCCCTGTATTTACCCCAGCCACTTTACCAAAAGTGGATTTGATTTTGCTATCTCAAGGTTTAGACGACCATTGCCATAAACCCACCTTGGCACAGCTAGACCGTAATATCCCGGTAGTAGCTTCACCAACAGCAGCATCCATAGTTAGAGACTTAGGCTACACCTGTGTAACTTCCCTTGCTCCCTGGCAAATGTATACAATTGCCAACAAATTAGAAATTACAGCAGTACCCGGCGCTGAAATTCAGCCCGGTCAGGTAGAAAATGGCTATGTCCTAAAAGACCAGCAAAACGATACAACCGTTTATTATGAACCGCACCTATTTCGACTACAGACGGGTATAGAACAGCGAATTGACAGAGTTGATTTAGCGATCGCTCCCGTAGTTGGGCAAGTTTTCCCCCTACTAGGACAAGTGATTATGGGACCAAAGGAGGCACTTACCCTTGTGAAAACTCTCCGCCCCCGCTTTTTTGTACCAACCGCACAGGGAAATATCCAAGCGAATGGAATTTTGCCCAAGTTAATTCGGACTGTGGGTAGCGTAGACGAGTTTCGCCAGCAATTGGCAACATCGGGAATGGCAACCGAATTGCTTACCCCTGCCCCTGGTGAAACAGTGGAATTAGAGTTGACCAACCAGCAACCAACAAGTTAATAGCTAATAACTCATACCATATGGAAAAATATTCATGACAGATAGGTTGCAAAAATAGCCCTCCAGCAACGTTTTTACAATCTAAAATCTAAAATCTAAAATCCAAAATGGTATTAGTTGCGTGGTGGTGTCCGTCGCCGTTGTAAAAATTCAGGAATATCCAATCCTGGTTTTTCCTTCGGCGGTTCCGGCATTTGTGTTGGCTGATTATTAGCTGGTGGCTGTTGTGGCATTGGTCGTCTTTGTTGTTGTGGAGGGGTTTGTATTACCCGTCCTTGACCGACGCTAGGCTGTTGTGGGGCTTGCGTTTCACCTGTAAATCCGGTGGCAATCACGGTAAGTCTCACTTCACCTTGCAGCCTGTCATCAATCACTGCTCCGAAAATAATATTGGCATTCGGATCGACCACTTCATAGATTGTTTCCGCAGCGGCATTTACTTCATGTAGGGTGAGGTCACTGCCACCAGTTATGTTAAAAACTACGCCTCTGGCTCCTTCAATAGAACATTCAAGTAATGGCGAAGAAATCGCAGCGATCGCCGCTTCTCTTGCTCTGGATTTTCCAGAACTAATGCCGATCCCCATCAATGCCGATCCTGCATCTGCCATCACTGCTCGGACATCGGCAAAGTCAACGTTAATCAAACCGGGGATCGTAATGATATCAGAAATACCTTGTACCCCTTGCCGCAGGACATCATCTGCATAGCGAAAAGCTTCTTGCATCGGCGTTTGTTCGGGGATCACTTCTAAAAGCTTGTTGTTAGGGATGATAATTAGCGTATCTACCCGACTTTTAAGCCCTTCAATGCCTTGTTCTGACTGACTAATCCGGCGGCGTCCTTCAAAGACAAATGGACGTGTCACCACACCCACAGTGAGAGCGCCCATTTCTTTTGCTACTTCCGCCACAATTGGAGCTGCACCTGTACCAGTTCCACCCCCCATACCAGCGGTGATAAACACCAAGTCAGCACCGTCTAAAGCCGTAGCAATCTCGTCTCGTGATTCCTCAGCAGCTTTTTGACCAATGGCAGGATTACCCCCAGCTCCCAACCCTCGCGTTAACTTTTGTCCAATTTGCAGCCGAGACGGAGCAGCCGCCAGAGTTAAAGCTTGGGCATCGGTATTAATAGACCAAAACTCTACCCCAACCACATCGGACGCAATCATGCGGTTAACAGCATTGCTACCGCCGCCACCCACACCAATCACTTTGATGTTGGCAACTCGACCAGGAACAATGTCACCTATGCGGGGATCGTCGTTAGGAATCTTCTTGCTGTCATTGTTTTGACCAAAGCTCAACCCCGAATGATTAAAGGGATTGGATGAGTTAACTGCCAGTGAGAAAGCAGACTGACCGGGAGACTGGGAGTTTTTATAAGTAAGCCCTTGGTTATTATCAAGTGTCATTGGATTCACAAAGGTAGATAAACGACTTTTTAAGGTGTTATAGGCCTAAGAGTCAACTATAGTTTGAGGCTGCCATAAACTATGGCACTATTTTTTTGTTTTCACTACTCCTAATCCTTTGGGGATGAGAAGCACGAAGGTTGGATATGGGATAAGCCATCAAGGCACCCGTTTGTAGAGCTAATTCTAGAGACGTATACATATATTTACCTAAAATTGACCTGTATAACTTCCCCCAGATATTTATATCTTCACTGCTCTTTTGCCGATGTTGTTCAGTATACCTTTGGTATCCCCAATGACCTCTCCCTGTTGGTGCTAGTGATGTATATTGGTCATCAATTTTACAGGCATAGGTGTTGATTTTGTTTTGTCTACTCACTATATCCACTAATTTTAATTTGTATAATTTGTACAATAACGAATAATCAATCCACGGATAAAAGCACTTTTTTCTTGCCTCTAAATTTCTTGTCCTGTATAATACTAGGTTAATTATTATACACACATTTTTTTAAAAAAGTATTTCTGTGCGCAAAATACCAAGCTAATTGTATTACTTGTAAAGACGCACCGTGGCGCGTCTTGTTTGTCTTGATGATATGTTCAACTGGATTCACCATTGGGGATGATTGCAACTTAAGACACAAAATTTGTCTTCTGCTTACCTATCCTTTAGCTTGAAATAACTGAAGAATTGGCTTGTTAGCTCTTGGAACACCCTGATAAATGTACTGTTTGCTTACCTCAGTTGAAGAAAACTTATACTGTTGATTAACCCTCAAAAAAGCAAGAAACTACCCTCAAAAAGCGATAGATTGCCGGTTGCTTCTGGTGCATATTGTGGGCAAGATTCTATCCTACTCAATCGCTGCACGCCCCTCGGTTGTTTTGGGTTTGCTCCGTTGAGGAGCCACTGCGTTGCTTTTCCACCCGTTATAGCAAGTAGCGTGGGAGTAGTATCCTGTTGTCGCCACTGGCTTTTATCCCGTTGAGGAAAGCGTATTTTGCAGCTTGGACTTATAGTAATCCAAACTTCACAGGTTTTTCCCTGAAAAAAGCAAAATGTCCGTAGCGTCCAAGCTTATCTAAGTTTTGTTGGCGAATCATTATAACTGTCCACAGGAGGTCAAAAGCAGTATCCTCCTTGCGTGAATTAACAGCTAATGAAACACTCACGCACTCAATAAATTGGGCGCTGCTTTTAATCGAAGATTAGTTGGACAAAAGGCGCTTTCCAGAGAGGACGCCATCATCTGATTGTCTAACATCTTGCACCCCATAATTTAGATGTTAGGGTAAGAACAACAGGAGCTTTACTTCCAAAGGAAAGGTTTTACGATTATTTTTCCCATTTTAATTAGAAGTTAACGCCGATTTCGGTATGGACTGTTGGAGAACTAAAAGTAATAAATATATTTATCAGCATAAAACTTCTTTATAGACTAGGAGGCTTTTTTACATTTAACACCCTAAATATTTTTTTCGGGGTTTTTGGAGTTAATCTCCCGCTTTTTTTGGTTCATTTGTACTATTGGATATTCTAGATTTTTTAGATCGATGTACTCTATTTGACTGGGATTCAATTGTGATGGTAAATGACGCATTTGCGCAAGTACCTTTATTTGTTCGAGTAACTGAGAACTGGGAACACCAAGATGCACCAGACCTAGTTCTGTTTTCAAAATTAAATTTGTTGGATCTTGGCAATCAATTTCCATTACTTTCACTGAACTTTGACTTACAGCCTGATAAAGTTGAGTCCAGTAAGGACGATATTGCTCTGGTGAGCCAATTACTTTCAGACGAGGTAATTCCACAGTGGAATTGAGTGAAGTAAATTTTTCTAAAGGGATCAATACACCACTAGCATCTATTAACCCCACAGATACTTTTTTATTGCCATTGTCACTATTTGCTTGTTCCCGTCGCTTTTGAGCTACTGCTACAGGTACTCTTTCTTTAACTTGGATTATTAATCCGGGAGGAAACAGACGACGACTAACAGCTGCTTGAGCAATACTCGGTTGTTGCTGCAAAGAATTGCTGATCCGAGACGGTTCAATCCGCCACAAAGATTTTGGATAAGACAGCACCAACAATGACTGAATCGCCTCATCCGACAGTAATTGATTCCCTGAAATCACAATATCTTTAGGATTTTTCAGAACCCAAATCGGTTGAATTACCATCCATAGCAAACCACTTGCCAAACCAGTAACGGCAAGGGTTCGCCAAATAGTCTGAATAATTTTCATCTGCCGCTTTTGACGTAATTTCTTACGACGCCCTGCTAAAGCTGCGCGGGAAATTGATGATACTATGCCAGCCATTCAAACCCCTTCCACACTTTTATTGTCCTTGTCTTTGTTGCGCTCCTGTGATTGCTGTAGTTTCTGTAAAAGCTGCACCCGACGTAAAAACCTTCTCCTCAAGAGTTCGATATGGTAGTAACACTTTACAGCAACTACACAAAAATTGTGTTGCTAGTAATTCTTCACCATTCAAGTTTGTGGTGTTTATTCTTAATCGAATGTAGCCTTTATGTTTGACGGCGACAGCCATTATGAAACAAAAAAGCTACAGTATAACTATTGACAATTTAATTTTGATATGCTGTGTAGCGTTTTCAGAGACAGAATAGAGGAGTTTTGCGAAAGATATTATACTCCTATTTTGTGCTTGATAAACAACTATTACAGCAATTTTTCCTAGTTCAAAAAAGCCTAGAGATTGTCAAAAGCCTAAAAGCAGGTGTAAAAAGGACAAATACATGCTCATTAGTCAGGGACAATTACAGTCTCTACCATGCTAAGGACAATCACCTACGGCGGTAATACATACCTCCTGATAGTGTCCTCTGCAACAACTTGAGGCTTGCTCGCATACCTCAAAATTTGGGTAGAGATTATTTGTATATCAACATACAAATAAAAGCTGCATCTACATGAAAACAACATTGAATTTACAACGCTTTTATCAAGCCTGTAACCCCAGCAAAACGCTGGTTATGGGTGACGCATCGGATCGAAAATATTACATAGATTTTTCTGATGTGCGTGGTTGCAAAATTGTCGAAGAATTGCAGCGCACAATTATACGTATTTCTCCGGATGACCCAACCTGCCAGTTATTTACTGGTCATATTGGTTGCGGTAAGTCTACAGAATTGCAACGCCTCAAGGCAGAACTAGAACTGGCGGGATTTCATGTAGTTTATTTTGAATCCAGTCAAGATTTAGACATGGCGGATATCGATGTCAGCGATATTTTGCTGAGTATAGCCCGTCAAGTCAGCGCCAGTTTAGAAGGCATTAACATCAAAACTAAACCAACTTATTTTGCCAATCTGTTCAGGGAAATTGGGGATTTTTTGCAAACCCCAATTGAATTATCAGCAGAAGCAGAATTATCCTTGGGTATTGCCAAACTTAGTGCCAAAACTAAAGATAGCCCCCAGTTACGGAATCAACTGCGGCAATACCTGGAACCGCGTACTAATAGTATTTTGCAAGCAATCAACGAAGAACTACTAGACAGGGCCGTTGAACAGTTAAAGCAGCGTGGTCAAAAAGGATTGGTGGTGATAGTTGATAACCTGGATCGAGTCGATATGCGTCCTTTAGCATCCGGGCGATCGCTCCCTGAATATCTCTTCATTGACCGAGGTGAACAGTTACGCCGCCTCAAATGCCACCTAGTTTACACAATTCCCCTAGCATTAATTTTTTCCAACGAGTACGAGACACTCAAAAATCGTCTTGGCGGTGGTATTGCCCCCAAAGTATTGCCAATGGTACTAGTACGTCAAAGAGATGGCAGCGACTACGAAGCAGGAATGTCTCTATTGCGTCAACTAGTACTAGCAAGAGCTTTTCCTGAAATTCCCTGGAATACCAGACCAGGATTAATTACAGAAATATTCGATACTCCAGAAACTTTGTCTCGTCTGTGTCGCATCAGTGGCGGTCATATCCGTAATTTGCTGGGACTGCTTTACAGTTGCTTGCAACGACAAGATCCACCTTTTTCGCGGAGTTGTTTAGACGCAGTAATTAAGGACTATCGCGACGATCTGCTGTTGGCAATTGATGAAAATGTTTGGGAATTGCTATTTGAAGTAGTTCACCAACAAAGCGTCAAAGGCGAGTCTGATTATCAGATATTACTACGAAGTATGTTTGTCTTTGAATACCGTGATACTATAGGACGCTGGTTTGGCATCAGCCCAGCATTAGCAGAAACAGAAAAAATCCTTGCTTGGCAACAAACTAATTCCTAATGAGCATTGCTGATTAAAGATTATGAAAATCTCACGCAAAGACGCCAAGACGCCAAGTTTTTCTTTGCGGCTTTGCGCGCCAGTCGCCTGCGGAGGGAAACCCTCCGTTTGTCCTAAGAGGACACGCTATGCGCTTAGGCGCACGCTTCGCGAACGCGAACAGCGCTGGCTTGGCTTTGCGTGAGATTCAAAAAAGAATTCATTAACGAGAATTCAACTTACTAATTATTGATGACCCTGTTGGAAGTTATGACAGAGTGGCAATTAACAGCAGAGAAAATTACCGAAAATCAACTTTCTCTGCAAAGGTTGATCCGAGCGATCGCGCTTTCCAAAGGTCAATTTGCTCTGATTTTAGTGCGGTGCAATTATGAGCAATTATGCGAGCAAATGCAGAAGGAGCTACATTCTCTTACTAAGGAGATATATCTACGAGAAATTTTTCTTTCCTCATCTACTACTGCTCTACACGCGACTATAGTTTCAGAACTATATTTAGATAATCCTGCTGTTGTTACAGATTGTTTGCCATCTGCTGTGATGGTTTTTGGTCTAGAGACAGTTAGCGCCCTCGAAGATTTACTCACTGGCATTAACCAAGCACGGGATTTTTATGCTAGTAGTTTTCCCTTTCCTTTAGTGTTGTGGCTTAAAGATGAAGTCGCAACATTGCTGTCTAGGTTAGCGCCTGATTTTAAAAGCTGGGCTGCAACTACTATCAAATTTGAATTGGCGCAAGAAGATTTAATTGATTTAATTAAACAGCAAACGGAATCTTTGTTTACCAAAGTTTTAGAAGCAGATCCGGAAGAGTTTTTATCCAATGCTGTTTTTGGTTTAGATCCTAAATCCCAACAACGACATGAAATTGACTCAGCCCGTCAAGATTTACTTCGTTTATATGACGTTAAATTAGAACCAGAATTAGAAGCTAGTCTTGAATTTGTGTTGGGGCGCGATCGCTATGCTAACGATGAAATTGAAGATGCTATAGATTATTTTCAACACAGTCTAGACCTTTGGCAGCAGGAAGAGGACACAGGGCAAGGGGCAACGGGCAATGGGCAAGGGGCATCGGGCATCGGGCAAGGGGCATCGGGCGATGGGCAAGGGGCATCGGGCGATGGGCAAGGGGCATCGGGCGATGGGCAAGGGGCAT
>JBHYDF010000174.1:0-18278 GCA_051861145.1 Nostocaceae cyanobacterium | reverse complement strand
GTTAATGGTTAATGGTTAATGGTTAATGGTTAATGGTTAATGGTTAATGGTTAGTGGTTAGTGGTTGTCTTCCTATCTTCCCCTACTCCCTACGACCGACGCAACCGGTTGCGTCTCTACACTCCCCACTCCCCACTCCCCAACGCCACTTGCTACAACGGGGGAAACCCCAACGCCAGTTGCAAGGGCGGGGGGAACCCCCGCACCGCACTGGCTCCGCAACGCAGTGGCTCCTCCCCACTCCCCTAAGTCTTACTGTATTTTGATACCAAAGTTGCTAGAAGTGGCAAATCAATGGGTTTAGAAATATAATCATTTACTCCCGCCGTCAGACAGGTTTCGCGATCGCCTTTCATTGCCATTGCTGTTTGAGCAATAATTGGAATCATTCTATACTGGGGATTTTCTCGCAATTGTTGCACCAACGTTAAACCATTTACATCCGGTAGGTGAATATCCAATAAAATCACTGCTGGTTTTAGCTTCGTTAATATTTGCCACATTTCGGCAGCATTTTTTACCCAATTTACCCGATATCCCAATTTCCCAAGATAAGTTTGCATCAACAGGGCGTTTTGTAAATCATCTTCTACCAGCAGAATATCTGGGGAGTGGGGAGTGTAGAGACGCAACCGGTTGCGTCGGTCGTAGGGAGATGATATTGACTCGCAAACTTCCTCCATTTCCTCACTCTCCCCCTCTTCTTGTCTTAAGGGAAGTGCGATCGTAAAACGGGAACCGCGATCTAATTCAGATTCTACTTCTACCCAACCGCCTTGAAGTTCTGCGAGTTTTCTTGTCACCGCTAATCCTAAACCAGTGCCTTCGTCACGACTTACCACAGAATTGGCAATTTGGAAATAGGGTTGAAAAAGTTGAGTTTGGTGTTCTTGAGAAATGCCAGTGCCAGTATCCCAAACTGTAAAATGCATGAATAAACCGTTGGGTTTGACCTGTAAGCCAATGCTTCCTGTGGTTGTAAACTTTAAGGCGTTGAATAGCAAATTCAGTAGCATTTGTTTAAGTCGCAACGGATCTGCTATGAGGGTATTAACATTAGGGTCTAGTTCGAGAACCAGTTTTAAACCCTTATTTGCTGCTTTTTCTTTGACCAGTGTTAAAACATTGCGGCACAGTGTTGGTACATCTACTGTTTCCAACTGAATTTCTAGTTGGTTAGCTTCTATTTTGGAAAGATCCAAAATATCGTTAATCAAAGCTAACAAGTGCTTGCCACTGGACTGAATAATGTTTAAATACTCTTGGTGACGTTCTCTAGTTGGTTCATAGCCTTGGGCTAACAACAGGTGAGTAAAACCAATAATCGAACTTAGGGGTGTACGGATTTCGTGACTGGTGTTTGCCAAAAACTGATTTTTGAGATGATTAGTACGTTCTAGTTCCTGATTAAAGTTTTCTAAGTGTTGACACTGTTGCTGTAAAGTTTGTATTCGCTTTAGTTGTGACAGTGTTGCGACACACTTTTTCGCAGCACTTGACACGAATTCTGATGTTAGTGAGGCGCAGGCGTCTTTGGAAACCTCATAACCAGCCTGAACGGATGTGGCGGCGATTAATAACCAGCCTATATCTTCGCCAGTATCAGCTGCTAAGCGCCAGACGTATGGTGGTTCTTGTTTCTCCAAAAACTGCAAATCTTTAATTTCTATTTCCTCTTTTAATTTCAAACGTAGTTTTTTCGCTTTCTTCACCGTGGCTTCTAACAGTACAGGTGGTGAACTTCGAGACGGAGAACAAGAAACATAACAAACTTTGCAAACTTTTGTTTGTGGTTGCACCAGCGCGATCGCTACTTTACTAGTATTCAAAGCACTGTTCAACTCATTCACCACAGTTTGGAAAATTTCCGCTTCTATTGCTGCTGGTGGTTGGTTATTTGTAAAAACAGAAACTAAGCAATCACTCAGACGGTTTTGCAACCTATTCAAGCTGCGTTCCAGCCACAATTCAGCCTGAAGTTCCTGAATTGTCGTCAAAAGTGTTGGTGTTGCATCTACTTGTGAGTTTGGTTCTGGTAAGCTTGAATACTGCTGCATGGTCAACTCGACCGCCGAAAAAGTGTATTTTCGCACAAATAAAGAGGAATATTCTATGTATATTAGCGCACTACTCTTTTTATATTTATAAACTAAAACTTGTAGTGTCAAAGGTGATGACAAGATTTATTGTATGAAAACACATACTGAAATTGCTTAAGACTTAGGATTATGGACGCACAACTCGCTCAACTAATCGTCAACGGCATTGCAGTGGGGAGCATTATTGCTCTAGGAGCAGTCGGGCTGACTCTCACTTATGGAATTTTACGATTATCTAACTTTGCTCACGGCGACTTTCTCACTTTGGGAGCCTATTTGACACTACTGGTAAATTCCTTTGGGTTAAATATTTGGCTGTCGATGGTAGTGGCAATTGTGGGGACTATAGCAGCGATGCTGTTGTCGGAAAAGCTGTTATGGTCAAGGATGCGCTCTATTCGCGCTACTTCTACCACCTTCATTATTATCTCCATCGGTCTTGCCTTATTCCTTCGTAATGGCATTATTTTAATCTGGGGTGGTAGTAACAGAAATTACAATCTGCCTGTTACCCCAGCTTTAGATATTTTCGGCTTAAGGATACCGCAAAATCAAATTTTGGTTCTTGGCTTGGCAGTAGTGGCAATTTTGGCACTACATTACCTGCTGCAAAATACCAAAGTTGGCAAAGCAATGCGAGCCGTTGCCGACGATTTGGACTTAGCTCGGGTTTCTGGTATTAATGTTGACCAAGTAGTTCTTTGGACTTGGGTGATTACTGCTACGCTCACATCCTTGGGTGGCAGTATGTACGGATTAATTACAGCAGTAAGACCGAATATGGGTTGGTTTTTGATTTTACCATTATTTGCCTCAGTAATTCTCGGTGGAATTGGTAATCCTTACGGCGCGATCGCAGCAGCTTTTATCATTGGCATTGTCCAAGAAGTCAGCACCCCTTTGTTAGGTTCACAGTACAAACAAGGTGTAGCCCTGTTAATCATGATTCTAGTGTTGCTCATTCGTCCCAAAGGTTTATTCCGAGGCACGATCTGAGCAACACTAGAGAAAAGGTAAAAGGAAGTTCATGGTTAATAGTTAATGGTTAATGGTTAATGGTTAATAGCGCGAGAACTATGAACCATTAACCATGAACCATTTACCATTTACCTTTTACTTTTTTCTTTTTGACATTTCCACTTATTCGATAATGTGGAAATAATACGCAGCTACGAGGAAGTTGATAGCTAAAAGCAGCAGCGCCCAACCTGTACGAAATGGGTAGGGAGCTTTAGCAGTTTTTGATTTAGCTATGGGTTTATCTTCTGTTGTTGTAGCCATCAGACTATCTCCTAACTTCAGGACTTCTCCAGAAATACCAAACAGACGTCCCCATTAGCCAGTATCGTTAAAAATATTTTTGATATTTTGGGTAAACTTACCTAAGAAGTCATTAGTCATTAGTCATTGGTCATTAGTCATTGGTCATTAGTCATTAGTCATTAGTCATTGGATTTTTCCCTTCGGCCCAATGCCCAATGCCCCTAACCCCTAGCCTCTAGCCCCTAACCCCTAACCCAAGCGCCCCTAGCCCCTAACCCAAGCGCCCCTAGCCTTTAGTCCCCAGCGTGATAGGAACTGCGCACCAAGGGGCCAGAACGGACATGGCTAAATCCCATTTCTTGAGCGATCGCACCCAATTTGTCGAATTCTTCTGGACTCCAATATTTTTGTACTGGTAGATGTTCTAAAGAGGGACGCATATATTGACCAATGGTTAAGCGATCGCACCCAATTTTTCGCAGATCCGCCATTGTTTCGATTACTTCCTCGACGGTTTCCCCATGTCCCAGCATCAAACCAGATTTAGTGGGAATGGTTGGATCAATTTCTTTGACAATTTCTAGTACCCGTAGTGAGCGATCGTATTTTGCTCCTCGGCGCACTGGCCCGGTTAACCGTCGCACTGTCTCAACATTGTGGTTGTAACAAGCTGGCTTTGCTTGCACAATTGTTGCTATACGTTGGTACTCTCCATAAAAATCTGGTGTCAGCACCTCGATTTGAGTTTCCGGGTTCAACTGGCGAATAGTCTCCATCGTCTTGACAAACCAACCCGCACCCTGATCCGCTAAGTCATCACGGGCTACAGAAGTCAGCACAACATAACGCAGTTGTAAAAGCTGCACCGCTTCAGCTACTTTTTGCGGTTCCTCGGCATCTAAAGGCATGGGCGCGTGACCTTTATCTACTTGACAAAAGGCACAAGACCTGGTACAAGTTGGTCCCATTAGTAAGAAAGTCGCGGTTTTTTGGGCATAGCATTCGCCTCGGTTGGGGCAACGTCCCTCTTCGCAAATCGTGTGAATTTGGCGCTGCTTGATAATACGTTGTACGGTTGAGATTTCGCTAGCTTTGCCAATAGGGCGGCGTAACCAATCTGGCATAGCCGTAATTTCCGATTTGAGTTGGTTTGTTTTGGAGGAGGTCATAGACGTATCATCACATCCAAAAAGTTCAAGAGGTCATATCAGACTATAATTTTTTTCACCATTACACAAATTAGAAAAAATAGAAGCTTTGGTTAATTAAAATACCTAAATGACTAGTGACTTCTCCCAGAAAATACTATCCCCCAATCAAGATAAATATTGGATATAGTGGGAGAACTCAAGCGCTGTAATCGGCGAAAACGCCATCAAAACCTAAAGTTTCTGTTAGAGCAAGCAGTCGTGGTAAATAATAAAATTCTAGTTATCGATGACACTACAGTTGTCAGGGTAAAAGTACGAGAAATGTTGCCTCCGGGTAATTTCCAGGTATTGGAAGCAAAAGACGGTATGGAAGGACTGAATTTAATCCTTCAGGAAAAATTCAGCTTGATTATGCTAGATTTCTTGTTGCCGAAAATGAGTGGTTGGGAAGTTTTCCAGCAGATTCAATCTCAACCAGAACTAAGGAAGACTCCTTTGGTAATTATGTCTGGTCGTAAAGAAGAGGTAACGGAGAAAATTTCAGAACCCTTTGAAACTTTTGAATTTCTTGGTAAGCCTTTTGACCAGAAGCAATTAATTAGCGCGATCAAGGCAGCAATGACAAAGGCTAAACAGCCGCGTCCAGAACCAGTTGCAGTTGCAGAACCTGCCACCAGTAACGGTGCAGTAACAAATGCTAATAGTGTGACAGCGATCGCTGATGCTAGCACAACTTCCGCCACTGAAATTCAGGCATTAAATGATAAAATTGTCAAGATGCAGGCAGAAATTGATGGCTTAAAGAAGCAGTTAGCTCAGGTTGTAACCTTTATTAAACAGAAAATTAAGTAGCTTGCCGAAGTTCATGGTTAATGGTTAATGGCACGCTTGTTAATAGTCAAGAAATAAATTTCTTGCTTAAAGCTAAAGTAAGCTAAAGCTTACTGGTTAGGCTGTTTAAGCAGTTTTAACTAAAATCTTGCACCCAACGGGAGAGCCCAATGGGAGAACCCAACGGGAGAGCCAGTCGCCTGGGTCGGGAAACCCTCCTGCATAGCGCTGGTCTCACCAGTTAATACCATTTCACGTTAATCACGATACATATAAATCTTGTAGAGACGCGACGGCAGTCGCTACAACGGGGGGAACCCCCCTTCGGGTTCGCCAGTCGCCTACGGCGGGAAACCCGCCGGAGAGCGCTGGTCTCACCGCAACGCGCTGCCTCAAATTTCGCGTCTGGTCCACCATCTGTATTTGTATCAGAGTTTTTGTGAAATGGTATAAGTGGGCGCGGGAAACCCGCCGTTTGTCCTAAGAGGACACGCTACGCGAACTTTAAGAGGTCTCACCAGTCACCTGGGTCGGGAGACCCTCCGGAGAGTGCTGGACTCACCGCGCTGGCTCACCAATTGCAAAAAGCCTGAAAATTTTCTCCCTGTGTAGAGACGTGCTATGGCACGTCTGGGACAAACCCGTTTCAAAGGGTTAAAACGTTTGTCCTAGTTAGCTTTTAGCGCTCCTTCAGCTTTAAGCCCGAAATTTATTTCCGGGCTAAATTTCAGGCTTGTTAAGAATGGTACAAGATATCAGAAAATTTATTTCCGGGCTTATCTTCGTGCCATTGGGTTAATGGTTAATAACCATGAACTATGAACATAGTGATATTGAAAACAACTTTGTGGGAATACTAAATATAAAATACATACTACGCGAGTAAGTTGAGATGAAAGTATTATTAGATACTAGTATTTCTCTAGCCGGGTATAACATTACTAAGCAAATCTACTCAAGCAGTAAAACTCTGGTTTATCGGGGCTTCAGAGAACAAGACCAAAAACCCGTAATCATTAAACTGATGCGGAATGAATATCCTAGCTTCAGTGAAATCGCCCAGTTCCGCAATCAGTACACCATCACCCAAAATTTTGACTTTCCCGGTATTGTCAAAAGCTATAGCTTAGAAACTTACCGTAATGGCTACGCCTTGGTAATGGAAGACTTTGGCGGCATTTCTCTCAAAGATTATGCAACTATTTTACAGACTAATGATGGCGTATCTGTTCAGGAATTTTTTCACATTGCCATTCAAATTGCCTCTGCTCTGGATGAACTGCATGGTCAGCGTGTTATTCATAAAGATATTAAACCTGCCAATATTCTAATTAACCCGACCACAAGAGAAGTAAAAATCATTGACTTTAGTATCGCTTCTCTCTTACCTAGAGAAATTCAATGTCTCACTAATCCTGACTTATTAGAAGGTACGCTGGCTTACATTTCCCCAGAACAAACAGGACGGATGAATCGAGGTATTGACTACCGCACAGATTTTTATTCTCTCGGTGTCACCTTTTTTGAATTTCTCACGGGACATTTACCTTTTACTACCACCGACCAGATGGAATTGGTGTACTGTCATATTGCCAAAGAACCGCCAAAAGCAAGTGATATTCACATTGAAATTCCGCCAATTTTATCTGACATTATTAGCAAGTTGATGGCAAAAAATGCCGAAGACCGCTATCAGAGTGCTTTGGGGTTAAAGCATGACCTTGAGACTTGCCAAGAAAAGTGGCAAGAAACTGGAAAGATAGACTTTTTCGAGTTGGCAACTCAAGATATCTCAGAGCGTTTTCTAATTCCCGAAAAACTATATGGTCGCCAACGAGAAGTAGAAAACCTACTCGCTGCTTTTGAGCGCGTAACAGGTGGAACAACGAAAATGATATTAGTTACTGGCGATCCTGGTGTGGGTAAAACCGCCATTGTCAACGAAGTCCACAAACCGATCGCGCGTCAGCGCAGCTACTTCATTAAAGGTAAATTCGACCAGTTACAACGAGATATTCCTTTTTCAGCATGGGTAGAAGCCTTTGGGGACTTAATCAGGCAAATTCTTTCAGAATCTGAGACGCAAATTCAACAATGGAAAGCCAGAATTCTGTCAGCATTAGGCGAGCAAGCTCAAGTTATTACGAATATAATTCCTCTACTAGAAAAGATTATTGGTAAGCAACCGCAGGTTGCGGAACTTTCTGGTAATGCTGCTGAAAATCGTTTCAATTTATTGTTTCAGAGATTTATCCAAGTTTTTAGCAGTAAAGAGCATCCTTTGGTTATTTTTCTCGATGACTTGCAATGGGCAGATGCAGCTTCTTTGAAACTCATCCAAATATTAATGAGTCAGTCTTATTTTCTATATCCGACTACATCTGTTCTAGAGAAAGGAAATTTAAGGAGGTGTGAAGAGGAGACAAGCAAAAATCAAGGTGGTATTTTGTTGATTGGTGCTTATCGGGATAATGAAGTCTCTAGGACGCATCCACTGTGTTTGACATTAGATGAAATTTCTAAAAATGGAGCAACTATTAATAATATCAGCTTAAAAGCATTGAATCAAAGTGATTTAAACATTTTGATTGCTGATACTCTGCATTGTGATGAAGCGATCGCTGTTCCTTTAACACAGATGGTGTATGCCAAAACCAAAGGAAATCCCTTCTTTAGTAATCAATTTCTGAAGTCTTTGTATGTCGATGGACTAATTAAATTTTACTTTGACCTTGGTCACTGGCAGTATAATCTTCCGGAAATCATGACATTATCTTTGACAGATGATGTTGTGGAATTTATGGCACAACAAATACAGAAATTGCCCGAACCTACTAAGAGAATTCTCAAATTAGCAGCCTGTATTGGCAATCAATTTGATTTAAAGACACTTGCTATTGTCAATGAAAAAAATGTAGTAGATACGGCATCAGACTTGTGGTCAGCTTTACATGATGGTCTGATTTTACCTCAAGCTGATGTTGATATTTATTTTTCAGAAAATGGTAATGGGTCATTTTTGAGAGATAACGAACAAAAATTCAGCAAATTACTAATTACTAATAATCAATTACCCAAATACAAATTTGTTCATGACCGAGTACAACAAGCTGCGTATTCTTTAATTCCTGAAGTTAAAAAACAGTCAATTCACCTTAGAATCGGGCGAATGCTGTTGAAGCAAATCCCACTTGAAGAAAGGGAAGAAAATATTTTTGCTCTAGTCAATCAGTTCAATTTAGCAGCAGAACTAATCACCGAACAGCCTGAACGCGATGAAGTGGCTGTGATGAATTTAATTGCTGGACGTAGAGCTTTGGCATCAACAGCTTATACAGTTGCGATTCAATATTTAACGACTGGTATAGAAATTTTGGCAGATAATAGCTGGGAAAGCAAATATGAGCTAACTCTATCTTTATATGAAACAGCAGCAGAGGCAGCATACCTAGCTGGTAATTTTGAGCAGACAGAGCAATTTTTTCAGGTGGTGTTGGCTGAAGCAAAAACACTGCTGGACAAAATGAAAGTTTATGAAGTCAAAATTAAAGCTTATGGAGCGCAAAATAAAGCAATGGAAGCTGTCACGACTGCGCTAACGGTTCTAAAGCAGTTGAGAGTGGAGTTTCCTAATAATCCCAGTCAGTCTGATGTGCAGCTAGCGATGGCGGAAATAACAACAAATTTGGCTGGGAGACGCATCGAGGACTTAATTGAACTACCAAAGATGACGGAAGCCAAGCCATTGGCAATGATACGTCTGTTGTCTAGTGCAATTACTCGCGCCTATCAAGCTGTTCCTATTCTGTTTCCGCTGATTGCGTTTAAACAAATAAATTTATCACTCCAATATGGCAATGCTCCCTTGTCAGCTTTTGCTTATGTTATTTATGGGTTCATGCTTTGCGGGTTAGTGGAAGACGTTGAGTCTGGCTATCAATTTGGCAAACTGGCTTTAAGTCTATTGAATGGTTTCCAGACTAAAGAAGTTACAGCTAAGGTGCAATTTACATTCACTTCCTTTATTAAGCATTGGAAGGAGCATATAAAGGAAGTATTAAAACCTTTGCTGGACGCTTACTCTGCTGGGATGGAAACAGGTGATTTAGAATTTGCGGCATATTCTCTTTATAGTTATTGCTACTCAGCATATTTCATAGGCCGAGAACTGAAAACACTGCAACAGGAGATTGCAACCTACAGCAATGCCATTATTCAAATCAAGCAAGAAAAAGTATCTAATTGGAATGCCATCTATCGACAGACAATCTTGAATTTGTTAGGAGAGACGGACAATCCTTGTAGTTTAATCGGGGAAGCATACGACGAGGATAAAATGCTACCGCTTCATTTTGAAACCAAAGATGGAGTTGGTCTTCTATATTTATATTGTAGCAAACTACATCTGTGTTACCTATTTCATAAATTACCTCAAGCAGTAGAAAATGCTACTCAGGCAAAAAAGTATTTAGATGGTGGAATAGGACAGCTAGTTACTCCTCTTTTCCATTTTTACGATTCTCTAACGTGGTTAGCGGTGTATCCTAATGCGGCAGAGTCTGAGCAAAAGCTCATTCTCGATAAAGTACAAGTACATCAAGAAAAGATGCAGCATTGGGCGCATCATGCTCCAATGAATTATCTGCACAAATATTATTTAGTAGAGGCGGAGCGGTATCGAGTACTTGGTAAATATCTAGAAGCAATGGATAACTATGATCGCGCTATTGCTCTTGCCAAAGAACACGAGTACATTAATGAAGAAGCTCTTGCTAACGAACTTGCCGCTAGGTTCTATCTAGAATTGGGCAAACATAAAATTGCCCAAATTTACCTGATTGATGCCTATTATTGTTATGTTCGCTGGGGAGCAAAAGCTAAAGTTGATGATTTAGCACAACGCTATCCTCAATTTCTTGCCCATATTTTCCAGCAAGAAGAACTTAGCCTCTACCCTAATGAGAAAAGCACTGGTAGCCATAGTACAACCCTAACTACCCTGAGCAATCAAACTGTTATTGGCTCTTGCACCAGCATTTTTGAGTCTTTGGATTTAGCAGCTGTGATTAAAGCCTCGCAAGCACTCTCTGGAGAAATTGAGCTAGAACAGTTACTTTCTACTTTAATGGAAGTTGTAATGGAGAACGCGGGAGCCTCTAAATCTGCTCTAATTTTGAGCGCAGGTAATGATTTAGATTTAATAGTCACCGCTGTTAGTTCCAATTCCACTTTTGCACCCATTTACACAGAATTTCCATCAATTAAGCTTGAGTACAGCTACGATGTTCCCATTAGTTTGATTAACTACGTCAAACGGACTGGAGAAATCTTTGGGATTGATGATGCTAAAGCTCAAGAGTCACTTTTAGGCGATCGCTATATTCTTCGTCATCGTCCTAAGAGTATTTTGTGTATCCCAATTGCCAATCAAGGTAAATTCCTCGGTATTCTTTACTTAGAAAATACTTTGACGACAGGAGCATTTACACGCGATCGCGTAGAACTGCTGAAACTGATAACTACCCAAGCGGCAATTTCTCTACAAAATGCTATCCTCTACAATAAATTGGCAGAAGCAAAAGAAACTTTGGAGGAATATAACCATACGTTAGAGGATAAAGTTGAGGAGAGAACGCAGGAACTCAACGAAAAAAACCAACGTTTGAAACAAGCCATACTGGATTTGCAAAGCACTCAAACCCAATTAATTCAAAGTGAAAAAATGTCCAGCTTGGGGCAAATGGTGGCGGGAATTGCTCATGAAATAAATAATCCTGTTAACTTTATTCACGGCAATATTGCTCATGCTAGTGAGTATGTGCAAGACTTGTTGGATTTGATTACTGTTTATCAACAAGAATATCCCAGTCCCTCCCCTATTGTTGTGGAAAAAGCCGAAGAGATTGACTTTAATTTTCTGAGAGAAGACCTACCAAAGCTTTTGGATTCAATGAAAATGGGAACGTCGCGCATCCGCAGTATTGTTTTGGGGTTACGCAACTTCTCCCGCCTGGATGAATCCGAAATGAAGCCTGTAGATATTCATGAAGGTATAGACAATACCTTGATGATTTTGCAACATAAACTCAAAGCAAAGCATGACCGTCCTGAAATTGAAGTTATTAAAGAATACGGGCAAATACCCGAAGTTCTTTGTTATCCTGGTCAGTTAAATCAGGTGTTTATGAATATCCTAAGTAATGCGATCGATGCACTGGAAGAGGGAGTAGGGAATAGGGAATGGGGAATAGGGAGCAGCCAACCCCCTACTCCCTACTCCCTATTCCCTACTCCCCAAATTTATATTCGCACTGAAATAGTGGACGAGCATTATGTGAGGATTCGTATTGCTGATAACGGTCTTGGCATCGATGCTGAGGTGCGGCAGAAAATTTTTGACCCATTTTTTACCACTAAAGCAGTAGGAAATGGTACAGGGTTGGGGTTATCAATTAGTTATCAAATTATTGTGGACAAACACAAGGGTAATTTAATCTGTGATTCTGTGCTAGGAGAAGGAACTGAGTTTGTGATTGAGATTCCTATGCAGCAGTGAAAAGTGAGATAGTCAGCCTAGAACACCGATTCAGTATTCAAAATTGTAACGAAAAAACCCGGTTTCTTCTACAATAGCCCACCAATTTTTCATCTTAGCGTAACAGAAACCGGGTTTTTGGGATTAGTGAATCGGTGTTCTAGATACATTAACATTTAACTAGCTCAAGCCTTTCTAGATCATGATAGCGGGCAGATTTAGAATGCCAATTAATGTTGGCACGTATCCAAGTATGCAATCCTGATATATATTTTGTCATTTCAGCCTTAATCTCTTCTCCAGAAGAGTTAATAGATAATTCTTCTAAATCCATTATCTTTTTTATCTCTTGGTTGTGCATTTCGGCAGCAATATTAATTGCTTGTTCCAAAGGAATTTGCTGTTGATAATGCAGTACTAATGCTAAATTTTGAACTTCACCACTTGCGACTTCTCTTGAGACCGAGAAAATATCGTTACACCAGGCAATAACATCAATTGTCATAATTTTTAGTTTTTTCGCTATTTCATCGTGTTGTAAAATATCGAAAATTACCAACTGATTGTAAAGTTCACTCAATAGGAGAAAAGGAGCCACCGCTACCGTTGACCTACGTATAATAATATAACTGCTAATATCAGGTATGATTTCCTGTGTTCGTATGGTTGCTTCTTGGAAACATCCGTGAAAATAATCCTTTACAGTGTGAACAAAGTAATTAAACCATTTTTTGCTGGCTATTTGCAGAATCCTTTGTCGTAAGTCAATTAAAGCATGACTAAGAGGTATATCCTTGCTGTTTAGTTCCGCTCCGTTCAATATTTCAATAAATCTATTGTGAAAATTATTTAGTAGTTCAGGTTGTTTTCTTAAATCTGACAAATCGCATTGGTCGTCCCAAATAATTATCCAACTCAACAAATCATTTGCTATTTTCAGTTCTTCGAGTTGGCAGTAAGGATAGGCATTTGCGACTAACATAAAAAATTGTGACTTGCAAAAATTTTGATAAGTTGATTTATTCACTAATAGATTGAAGCGCAGCACCCATTCAAGAGCATACTCTTCTAAAACATCGGCATACTTATTGATTTGAGATGGAAATGGGCAGTACAACTCAGGTAAAATAAATTGCTGTTTCATAAATACTCCACAAGTCAAACTAATAGCGAAAACTGAAAAATTGACCCCATGAACAATTATTTTTTACTACATGCATAAATACTGATGCCTACTAATAATTAATCGCTAATAACATATATACTATTAGTAATTATTTGTAGAAAAATTATTTGAATTGCAAGTACAATAGTGAATATTTGTATTAATAATTTGTCATTCACCTTACAAATGACAAATGACTAATAACGACCTTCTCTACAAAAAGCCGCCATAAAGGCATATAAACGCCAATCTCACAAGTCAAATGAGATTACTATATTTGCAATCGTGAAATACTCAGTATTTATGATTTCGACGCACTAAAATAACTAAGCCGAAAAAATACAGCTTATGTATCTCTGGGGTCTATGCTTGTTGGTTGCAAAAAATTAAAGAAAGTCAACAAGTTTAATTCTTGCTTTCACCTGAAACGCAAGCAATAATTTCATATCTAGTATCCAACTTTTTACTCATTTGATATTGAACAAAAATAACTGCCGCACCAATATTTATACAGTGTCAAAATCAAATCTTTTAGTTATTTTTGATGTCACTGCTTATGGTGTTTAAGTGTTATTTTTTTGTCCAAAAATTGATTTATTTAATTATTATTTAATTTTTTCGGAAAAATCTATCCGTAAATATCTAGATTCACAAACAGTGATTTAAATCAAACTATACAAAGTATTTATTTATACTTTTAAGTGTTTTTACTCAAAAAAATCATTTATAGTCTTTATAAGAAATATTTTGGTAATTTACACTATTATAATTTGCTTAATATTTTATAATTTCCGTTTACTCATCCTTGTATTGTTTTACATGGTTGTATATGTCAATGAAAAACACCACTATTAATATTTTATTAATTTTCTTAAGCTAAAAATTTATTTAATTGATAAATAAAGTCATAAAAATTACATTATGACTTAAGTATTTTACCTGAATTGTCATGTTTTCTTGACATTTTCAGCAAAGTATTTATAAGTCCAATTAGTCCCTTATATTTAGCCTTACCTCCAATTTGGGAAAGGGGCAGAATCTGAAATGCTAGTTGATAAGCCTATCAGGAAGGCACTATTAATAAAATAATCTGCCAAATTACAGATGAATTTATAAGCGTCAGTCTAAAGTAATAAATATATTCATCAAGCAAATATCATCATACTGATGGATAGACAATCCTGCTAGGTTGAGGTATAAAGCATAAAAAACGCCTGACTTTGATATCAGGCGTCTTTGCATTACTTAAAACAGCGTTGCAGTCTTTGCAGGATGCTAACCTCACTCAAAAACCCAAAGACTCCAAAAATTTCTTTGCGCCTTTGCGGCTTTGCGTGAGATTAAAAAAATTTTTTCAGCCTCATTGATCCTTCAACCTACAATCCTTCAGTCTGCTGACTAGAAACAGCACTTACCTGGGTGCTATTAACTGTTTTCGCTTGCAAACTTGGGGTATGGGTGATGGAATTGTTAGCCAGGGTAAATATCGGGTTCGACAAAATCCCAGCGATAGAAGTGGCAATTAAAGTAGTCACCAAACCTATCTGCAAAGGTCTAAACCCAGGCAAGTTCCAGCGCACTTCGGGATAATTCTTCACAGCGTCGGACATTTCTTGAGGTTCTTTTACCACCATCATCTTAACTACACGAATGTAGTAGTAAATGGAGACGACGCTAGTTACTAACCCTAGTAATACTAAGCCATAAAGACCTGCTTGCCAACCAGCCCAGAATAGGTAAATCTTCCCGAAGAACCCAGCTAAGGGCGGAATACCACCTAAAGACAGCAGGGAAATGCTTAACCCTAAGGTTAAAAGTGGGTCTTTCTGATATAAACCAGAGTACTCGGCGATTTGGTCGGTTCCCGTCCGCAAAGAGAAGAGAATCACGCAGGTAAAGCCACACAGGTTCATGAACAGGTAGACCAATAGGTAAAATACCATGCTGGCATAGCCTGCTTGAGTACCAGCAATCAAGCCAAGCATCACAAACCCAGCTTGGGCAATGGATGAATAGGCTAACATCCGTTTCATGCTGGTTTGCGCCAAGGCGACGACGTTACCCAAAATCATGCTGAGAACAGCAAGCGCGGTAATGACAAATTTCCACTCCTCGGCGACGAGGGGGAAAACTGTTGTCAGCATCCGGATGGCTAAAGCAAAACCAGCTGCTTTGGAACCGACAGATAAAAAGGCAATCACTGGGGTTGGTGCGCCTTCGTAAACGTCTGGTGTCCACTGGTGGAAGGGTGCAGCGGAAATTTTAAAGCCCACACCTGCAATTACAAATACGAGGGCTATTACTATACCTAAAGATTGACCAAGGTTAGCCGCAGCAATACCATCAGCGATCGCATTCAATTCTGTTTGTCCACCCGACAAACCGTACAGCAACGACACGCCATACAAAAATACTGCTGTACTAGAAGCGCCAATTAACAGGTATTTCAGCGCTGCTTCATTCGAGCGAGGGTCACGCTTGGTATAACCTGTGAGCAAATAAGAGGAGATACTCAGGGTTTCTAAGGAGACGAAAATCATCACCAACTCGCTAGCCCCTGATAATAACATCCCTCCCAAGGTCGCAGTCAGCAAAATCGCGATGAATTCTGCTAAAGCCGTGCCACTTTGTTCGACGTAGCGAATTGACATCAAAACTGTCACAGCAGCGGACAAAGCCACAATACCGCGAAAGATGATACTGAGGTCGTCACCGTTAAAGGCACCGGCAAAGAACAAGGGATTGGAGCTATCCCATTTAAAATATAGGGCGACAATGGAAGCGAGCAAACCCGCGATCGCAACATATCCGATCCAGCGCGAGGAACTACGCCCCAAAATCAAATCCACTATCAAAACTCCCAAGAGGGTGGCTATGACAATTCCCTCTGGTAATATCGTTCCAGCATTTAACTGGGATGCAACATTAGCAAAATCCATGAGCTGTGTAGGTTTTGGCTATTAGACAGACATAAACAGTTAACTGTGTTAATTCTATTGTGTTTTTTACTCAAGTTTTCTGAAGCTGTCTATATTACTGCATCAATACCATCAAATTAATTTATGCTTAAATAAGCGCGATCGCGATGTTAGTCATTGGTCATTGGTCATTGGTCATTGGTCATTAGTCATTGGTCATTAGTCACTGGTTATTGGTTATTGGTTATTGGTCATTGGTAAAGATAAATGACAAATAACTCTGGACAAATGACAAATGACAAATGACCAATGACCAATAACCAAAAAATAATAAGCAGTCAGTTATTTACTGAACTGCTTACATGAGAAAGTAGCAGATTAATTATCTACTAAACTGCAATTTGTGTATTTAATTGCGCTTGGCAAATGCTGTTTTATGCCTTTTGGCAATAGCTTTTCAGCTTTGGTTTATTAATTAATCCAGGACTTAGTAACGTCTAGAATATCCACCGCCGTTGCTTTTGCCCCAGCTACCACCGCCAGAGCGTCCGCCTCTTTCCTCCCGTGGTCTTGCTTTATTAACCTTCATGACGCGACCCATCCACTCAGCACCATCAAGAGCCTGAATAGCTGCACTTTCTGCGTCTTCGGTTTCCATTTCTACGAAACCAAAACCCCGTGAGCGGCCTGTTTCCCTATCTGTAGGGAGTTGAACTCGCTTCACGGCACCGTATTCAGAAAATACTTTGCTGAGGTCTTCTTGGGTAACGCTATAGGATAGGTTGCCTATGTAAATCGACATGACTCTCTCCAGAATTCGATGTTGCAGAGATGCTCATCCGGAGAGCCGCTTGCAATTTGAGATAAAAACAAGAACACATCCACCGAACTACTTCTCCGATTTTATCTTAGCACAAATTCGATTTGAACAAGGCTGTATTTGCCCTTTTATACAGTATTTTCAATTAAAATGTATCAACATTTACGCTTATTATGATTTTGCTAGCTTATAGTACAACTAATTCATTATTAAGCGTGTACTTTGCCTTAATCACTATACGTTCTAGCTTCTGAAAACTAACATCAATTATCCTTATCGCTTGGAAATATCATATCCCCCACTCCCCCTTACAAGCCGAGACTTTGAGCTTGTTTCCAAACCAATATATCCCCCTCGCTAAATAGGGAGAAATAATCTTGATGCTACTCCTGGAATTGCTGGAAATTGAGGGCGATCGCTCTCTTTCTAAATAGCTTGCAACGAATAATTTAAAAATATGCCTTAAGGAGGATTACTAATAACAAAAAAATGGATAATATATTTAGTTTGATTAAATAGGAATTATTTAAGGATAAGCAGGATTAACTACTATATTTTTAACTTTTACTATACATAAAATATAAGTTGAATTTACATCTTGCACTTGAAAAACATCGCATCACAAAAATCACTACGTGTTTACAGATTTTTCGCCTTCGTTGTGATCCGCCTGGGACTAGAAGTCCCAGTCTCATAGCACGCAGTCCTCTCTAAGAGGACTGATTAAACAAGTTTGAAGCTTGTAATATTTATCATGCTTTATCTATTGTTTAGCGGCTTATACTTAAAGGTGCAAGATATGTGTTAAATTGATACTTTGCAAGCCTTTGCAATAGTCTCATAGCGCGCAGTCCTCTCTAAGAGGACTGATTAAACAAGTTTGAAGCTTGTAATATTTATCATGCTTTATCTATTGTTTAGCGGCTTATACTTAAAGGTGCAAGATATGTGTTAAATTGATACTTTGCAAGCCTTTGCAATAGTAGAGAGGCAAAGCTTCCAAAACCTCACCTACCAGGTTGAACCTGTTAACGAGAATAAAAGCAAGAGGCTCTAATTGTAATTTGATTTTTATTTGTTACGAATTTGTGCAATGTTGCTCTTAGGAACATCAAAGCCAAATTTTTTATATATCTTTACGTGTTTGTGGATTTCTTTTGGTTATTTATAGCGGTTCCCAATTGAGTAGGGAACATTGCCGTGCCCCTACCGGCGTACCTCATTCAAACGAGAACCGCTATATTTTGCGAGCGTTGCTGAATTTAAGTATGAAATTGAAAAATCAAGAATTCTAAACTCTCGCTCTCTGCGTAGGTGTGCGCCTAAGATTGTGAGGAAAATTCATAACGAATAATCAGCAACGCCCTGTGTTTCTATTTCTGTGTTCAGTTATTGCATAAACAACATGAAACTACTAACGCCCAGAAATAAATTTCGGGCTAAGAGCAAGATTTAATCGCTAAATAGTTTGCTAAACTTCCTCATAGTTCACTTAA
>JBHYDF010000173.1:0-18318 GCA_051861145.1 Nostocaceae cyanobacterium | reverse complement strand
AATGACTAATGACTAATGACTAATGACTAATGACTAATGACTAATGACTATGCAAGCAAATTACACACTTCAAGCCAGTAGAGAATGGTGGTCACAGCGATGGCTAGAATTACTAGATTCCTATCGCTTTAAAAAACGTTTGGAACGCGGTAGAAACTATGCACGTCAGGGAAATGTACTCAGTATCGATTTTCAAGGTGCAAAAGTATTAGCTAAGGTGCAAGGTAGTGAACCAGAACCATATAAAGTTTCCCTTTCCCTTGACTCCTTTGACGATGAACAGTGGGGTTATATCGTAGAAACGATGTCCCAAAAATCAATTTTTGCAGCCAAGCTTTTAGCAGGAGAAATGCCACAAAACATAGAAGATGTTTTCACCGCTAATGGTCTTTCACTGTTTCCTTTTACCCTATCTGATGTTCATAGCAGATGTTCTTGTCCTGATAAGGCTAATCCTTGCAAACATATTGCAGCGGTTTACTATCAATTAGGCGATCGCTTTAGTGAAGACCCTTTTGTACTATTTCAATTACGAGGACGTACTAAAGAACAAATTATTAGCAATTTGCGCCAGTTACGCAGTGCTAATATTGAAATTCCAGAAACGGAAACACCTGAAGTTCAAGAGTCAATTTCTCAAAATAAATATCCTGTAAAAATTGATTATTTCTGGCAATATAATGAACCTCTTGAATCTTCTTTGGTAGTAATTACACCATCAAGTAGCGAGACAGTTTTAGATGTACTGGGGTCAATTCCTCTGGCAAAAGAAGAAGAGAATTTAGCTAGTTTAACTGCTGCTGATGTGGTAATGAAGTATCTGGATACACTTTACAAAGATGTTAGTCAGAAAGCAGTTTTGGCGGCGATGAACATAGGAGGGAGTTGATAAGCAGATGCAGTAGGCTTGTTTGGGATTATGAGTTATATTTGTCACGTATGAATAAATGGCATAAAAACTGAGTAATCCAATTAAGCACAAATGGAACATCAGAGCAAAATTATTTCTGTAGAACTAAGTGATGGTACAAATATCAGAGTAGAAGCGACATTAATTGGCGATCGCAAAATCAATTTTCAAAACCGACCTTTTAGCGAAATCACCGCCGCTATAGAACTTCTTTCTAAGGAGATTGCAGAATCAATCCAAAAGGTTCGACCAGATAAAGCCTGTGTAAAATTTGGTATAGATATTGCCATAGAAGCCGGTAAACTCACACCTTTACTTGTTAAAGGTGCCGATACAGCTAATATAGAAATCACTTTAGAATGGAATAAATAAAAGCAACAGAAAAATTAATATGAATTAATTTCTTAACCTCACGCAAAGCCGCAAAGCCGCACAGAAAACTTTGCGCCTTTGTGGCTTTGCGTGAGATTTTCTATAAATCAACAAGGATGTTACTGAATGTTACCGTGAATAATATCTTCAATCATCGCTTCCACATCCATCTCATATAAATCTGATTGTGCCAGATAAAAGCGTGCATAGCGTTCATCTAAATCAAAAGCTTCATCAAGCCAACCCGCAAAACCACGCGCCTTTTTATCAATCTCCAGCAATACTTCCAACTCATCCGGGTTTAAACGGAAAATAACTTCCAACTCATCCAAATAATTTCTATAATTTCCTGTTGGTTTAAACTCGAACTCTTGTACAAATGGATAATGACCACCAAAATGGTGAGTGTATTCACAATCAACTTTGTGTAAGTGAAAACCCAGCCTTTCCATCGCTTCTAGTACTCGCTGCATCAGTGGATGTGGTCTGACTTCCAACGCATCTCTATCTCTAGGGTTGATAGCAGTTTTAATATCCAAACCTGTCCGAATATATACTGGTGTTCTACCCAAAGTCAGCGGCATTTCGTAAGGAAGTTCCAGTGAAAATGGTACTACCATTTCCTCTTTAGGTTGAATAGTTAACCTTTCCAACAAGCGATAGTTAACCAACACGCATTCTTCATAAACAGTAGAGTCATCAACTTCCCGCTTATACTCAGTGGCAAGTTTCAAATAAATATCATCGATATCCTGCGCTACATCCCCGCCAGCTATATAAACTTCTCCTTCCAGTACATCACCGGGAACTACAGAAGGATTAAAAACACGTGTATCAACTTTAGCAGCACCAATCCCAACGCTTGCCAATATCTTTTTAAACATACCTTTTGACTTGCTCCTATATTCCTGTAGATTTGCTCTATCTTAATCCAGCTAATAACTCGGTGTAATCTCTAAACCAATTACTCTGTATATACACGGACAAGCAATTCTTTTCCTAAAGTCTCTGGATACTTTTTACAATTCAACACAAACATCAAACATAGTATTAACTAACACCAAAACATAATTCTCTTGCAAAATTACTTGCTTTGTGTTGCTCTCTGCGCCTCTGCGGCTCTGCGGCTCTGCGTGAGACAAAAAATTTATATAAAAAAGCTTCCGCTTTTACACGGAAGCTCATTTCGATTATCAGTGATGAAAGAAACTTTACAACCTAGTCGATGTCCTTCATGAACAATACTGGCTCGGTTTCGCGATCGATACCTTTTTCAAAGCCAGCAGCAGCAGCACGAGCGCGACCGGCGTGCCACAAGTGACCAACTAGGAAGAAGAAAGCTAATACGAAGTGAGAGGTTGACAACCAAGCACGAGGGTTGACGTAGTTAAAGGAGTTAGGTTCGGTGATAACGCCACCTACGGAGTTAATAGAACCGTTAGGAGCGTGAGTCATATACTCGGATGCACGGCGAATTTGCCAAGGCTGAACGTCGTTCTTAATTTTGTCGAGATCCAGACCGTTGGGGCCGCGTAGAGGCTCTAACCAAGGGCCACGGAAATCCCAGAAGCGCATGGTTTCACCACCGAAGATGATTTCACCAGAGGGAGAGCGCATCAAGTATTTACCTAGACCAGTAGGACCTTGAGCGGATGCTACGTTCGCACCGAGTTTTTGGTCACGAACCAAGAAGATGAAAGACTGAGCTTGAGAAGCTTCAGCGTTGGTTGGGCCGTAGAATTCGCTGGGGTATGCAGTGTTGTTAAACCAAACAAAACAAGCAGCGATGAAGCCCATCAGGGACAAAGCGCCCAAGCTGTAGGAGAGGTAAGCTTCACCAGACCAGATGAAAGCACGACGTGCCCAACCGAAAGGCTTGGTGAGAATGTGGAAAATACCACCAAAAATACAGATTAAGGCTACCCAGATGTGACCGCCGATGATGTCTTCCATGTTGTCAACACCAACGATCCAACCCTCACCACCGAAGGGAGACTTGAGCAGATAACCAAAGATTACTGCTGGGTTCAATGTCGGGTTAGTAATGACGCGAACATCACCACCACCAGGTGCCCAAGTGTCATAGACACCGCCGAAGAACATTGCTTTCAGCACCAACAACAAGGCACCACATCCCAAAATGATCAGGTGGAAGCCGATGATGTTGGTCATCTTGTTCTTGTCTTTCCAGTCATAGCCAAAGAAGGCTGAATAATCTTCTAAGACTTCTGGACCACGGATGGCGTGATAAATACCGCCAAAACCTAAAACAGCGGAGGAAATTAGGTGCAGTACACCAACGACAAAATAGGGGTAGGTGTTGACAATTTCACCACCAGGACCAACCCCCCATCCCAAAGTTGCTAGGTGAGGTAGCAGGATAAAGCCTTGTTCGTATAAGGGCTTTTCGGGAACAAAGTGAGCGACCTCAAATAAGGTCATCGCTCCAGCCCAGAAGACTATCAAACCGGCGTGGGCAACATGAGCGCCCAGTAGTTTACCGGAGAGGTTGATGAGACGGGCGTTACCAGCCCACCAGGCAAATCCGGTGGAATCTTGGTCGCGTCCTGCTCCCATTACGCCAGGTCTATTAGAGAGCGTTACCACGAGGTAATACCTCCTCAGGGAATACAAATTTCTCGTGTGGCTGATCTTGAGGAGCCATCCAAGCGCGGATACCCTCGTTCAGCAAAATGTTTTTGGTATAGAAAGTTTCAAATTCTGGATCTTCAGCAGCGCGCAATTCTTGAGACACGAAGTCATAAGCACGCAGGTTGAGCGCTAAGCCGACAATGCCAACAGCACTCATCCACAAGCCAGTCACTGGTACGAACAACATGAAGAAGTGCAACCAGCGCTTATTGGAGAAAGCAATACCGAAAATCTGTGACCAGAAACGGTTTGCTGTCACCATTGAGTAGGTTTCTTCTGCTTGGGTGGGGTTGAAGGCGCGGAAGGTGTTTGCCGCTTCGCCGTCTTCAAACAGGGTATTCTCTACTGTAGCTCCGTGAATCGCACACAGCAGCGCTCCACCAAGTACACCCGCTACACCCATCATGTGGAAGGGGTTGAGTGTCCAGTTGTGGAAACCTTGTAAGAACAGCAAGAAACGGAAAATTGCTGCAACGCCAAAGCTGGGTGCAAAGAACCAGCTAGACTGTCCCAAGGGGTACATCAGGAATACGCTGACGAATACCGCGATGGGAGCAGAGAAGGCGATCGCGTTGTAAGGACGAATCCCTACAAGTCTGGCAATTTCAAACTGACGCAGCATGAAGCCAATCAAACCAAAGGCTCCGTGTAAGGCAACGAATGGCCATAAGCCACCCAATTGACACCAACGGGTAAAGTTACCTTGAGCTTCTGGTCCCCACAACAGTAACAATGAGTGTCCCATTGCGTCTGCGGGAGTTGATACGGCTACTGTCAAGAAGTTACAGCCTTCCAGGTAGGAAGATGCTAAACCGTGGGTGTACCAACTGGTTACAAAGGTAGTGCCGGTCAACCATCCACCCAATGCCAAGAAGGCACAAGGGAACAGTAATATCCCTGACCAACCTACGAATACGAAGCGATCGCGCTTCAACCAGTCGTCTAGAACGTCAAACCACCCTCTACGGTCGGCGCGTCCAACTGCGATGGTCATCGAAATAAAATCCTCTTTTTTTACTAAAATTGCAACGTTTTGAGGAATTAACGTTTTTTTTAGACACGCTCAACTGCATTTGATACGGTTGAGTTTATGAGAAATTCCTGCTTGGTTAGCCGGTTTTTCTCAGGGTTGTGCCGAAACCCTCACCACAAGTTGGTAATCCAGCTTGTGATTACTTAATGATTCTTAACTTATCACATTAGTCTTGTTTGTGCCTAATTTACATTAGTAAATCAAGTACTAAACTAGAGCCTATTACATATAATCAATATCAGAAATTTAACAATCTGACACAACTTTTCTCAGAAATCTTAAAAGAAACTTGTAATAGACCCACCGACCGTGGCAGACTTTTAACATAATTCCGCAAAATTCCCCACCCGATGAAAGGGTTAGCATAAGGTAGTTCCATGACGACTTCAACAACCATTAACAAAGGCGAGTCACCTAACGGTGGTAACTCAACTTCACGCGTCTTACACCAAAAGGTTATCGGTTCGCGTCGGTTCAGTAACTACTGGTGGGCGAGTATTGTGACTATGGGAGCCACGGGCTTTTTATTGGCTGGGATATCCAGTTACCTAAGAGTCAATTTACTCTTAGTTACCGATCCAACTCAACTAGTCTTCTACCCCCAAGGATTAGTAATGGGGTTGTATGGTATTGCTGGCTTGCTTTTAGCCTTATACCTGTGGTTGGTAATTTTATTGGACGTAGGTGGCGGATACAACGATTTCAATCGGGAAACTGGCAAAGTTACAATCTTTCGCTGGGGTTTTCCTGGCAAAAACCGCCGCATTGAAATTAACTGCGACACTCAAGACGTACAAGCTGTACGAGTTGACATAAAAGAAGGTATAAACCCTCGTCGCGCATTATACCTGCGTGTGAAGGGTCGCCGAGATATTCCCCTCACAAGGGTAGGTCAACCTATGCCCTTAAAAGATTTGGAAACGCAGGCTGCTGAATTAGCAAGATTTTTGGGAGTACCTCTCGAAGGCTTGTAATACCCTAACAGGATTTTGGATTTTAGATTTTGGATTTTGGATTGACTGATATCTTGCACCAATCGCAACAGCCAGGAGGCGGAGCCTCCAAACCCTCGTTACCAGGTTCAACCTGGTAACGAGAATAAGAGCCTCTGGCTCTTGTTGAGAATGGTGCAAGATGTAAGTTGAGAAACTTTTTGTGGGTATAGGTGATGTAAATCCATTTGTTGCAATGATTTTTTAAATTGATATAATCTTTCGGAGCTATGGAAGTAGTAAAAGAAATGACAAAAAATTATTAGCGATCGCCATTATCCAGGTGTAACCAATACTCAAATCAGAAGCTAAGATACACTGGTTGAGTCTATAACTGGCAATGCGGTTCAAATTTCCCAAATTTTTAGTAACGCTTTTGATTGTTGGTGCCTTGATGGTAGGCGGATGTACGACGCAACAAGCGTCATCAGATAATACTTCTCCAACCTCTACAGCTACCGAAGCAAGCAACAATACAACCACACAGTCAACAACACAGGCCACCACAGAAACAACACCTGTATCTGATACTACAAATGAGGCTATTCCTGGAATGAATAATTTACCAAGACTCGAAGGCAAAGCAACTGTGGTGATGACGGTTAAAGGCTCACCCATTACCATCGAAGTAGACGGTACAAATGCCCCCATCACCGCTGGAAATTTCGTAGATTTGGTACAAAAGGGCGTGTACGATGGGCTAGTTTTCCATCGAGTGGTACGCCAACCCCAACCATTCGTAGTTCAAGGCGGCGATCCTCAGAGTAAAGATCCTAAAGCCTCTCCAGAACGTTTAGGAACAGGTGGCTTTATTGATCCAAAAACTAAAACTGAGCGATATGTACCCTTAGAAATTAAACCCAAAGGCGCAGACGAGCCAGTTTACGGTAAAACATTTGAAATGGCTAAGATAACTCAACCGCCAGAATTAACACATAAACTAGGTGCAGTAGCAATGGCGCGATCGCAAATGCCTAACTCCGCTTCCTCCCAGTTTTACTTCACCTTAGCGGATCTGGGTTTCTTAAATGGTAACTATGCCGTATTTGGCTACGTTACCGAAGGTATGGAAGTAGTTAACAAAATTCAGCAAGGCGATCGCATTGACTCCGCCAAAGTCACCCAAGGTGCAGAAAACCTAAAAAATGGCGGACAGTAATAGAGTTAGGAGTTAGGAGTTAGGAGTTAGGAGTTAAGAGTTTTGACTGAGTTAAAAGTTAAGAGTAAAGGCTTAGAAATCAAAACTCCTCATTCCTCACTCCTCACTCCTAACTCTTAACTCTTAACTCCTAACTCCTCACTCCTCACTCCTCACTCCTCACTCCTCACTCCTCACTCCTAACTTCCAAAATTGGTAGAGGTTGTTGTCACTGGTATTGGTTTAGTTTCCGCTTTAGGCAAAAGTTTAGCGGATAGTTGGCAACAACTAATAGCCGGTAAATCTGGAATTAAACTTTATCAACCATTTTCAGAATTAGAACCACGTCCTTTCGGATTAATTGGCAAGCAACCAGCACAGGTGAGAATGTTAACTCAATCGCTGGTTGCTTCTGCTTTGCAGGATGCTGGCTTGGTTCCACCTTTGCCAGATTGTGCTATTGTCATAGGTTCAAGTCGTAGTCATCAGGCTGCGTGGGAAAAAATGGCACGGCAAATGTATGGGGGGCAAGGGGCAAGGGGCAATGGGCAAGGGGCAAGGGGCATCGGGCATCGGGTATCGGGCATCGGGCAAGGGGCAATGGGCAATGCTAAGAAAACCAATGCCCAATTCTCAATGCCCAATGCCCAATTCCCAATGCCCAATTCCCAATTCCCAATGCCCAATGCCCAATCCCCAATGCCCAATGCCCACTCCTCTTGGTTGGATACTCTACCGCACATGAACGCGATCGCCGCAGCACAACAAATCGGTGCAACTGGGATCGTTTTAGCACCAATGGCGGCTTGTGCTACTGGTATTTGGGCAATTTCCCAAGCTGCTTTGCTGATCCAAACTGGGCAATGTCAGCGAGTGCTTGCTGGTGCGGTGGAAGCAGCTATTACACCCCTGACTATTACTGGCTTTCAGCAAATGGGCGCTTTGGCGAAAACTGGTGCTTATCCCTTTGATTGCCAGCGAGAAGGTTTAGTTTTAGGAGAAGGGGGAGCTATATTTGTCCTAGAATCAGCAGAATTGGCAAAACAACGTCAGGCAAGGATTTATGGTCAAATTCTCGGTTTTGGGTTGACAGCAGACGCATATCATACTAATGCACCAGAACCAGAAGGAAAAAGTGCGATCGCAGCTGTTAGGCAATGTTTAGAACGTAGTCATCTGACACCAAATGATATTGATTACATTCACGCTCATGGTACGGCTACGCAGATGAATGACCGGATAGAGAGTATGTTAATACAACGGTTATTTTCTGACAGCGTGTCGGTAAGTTCTACCAAAGGAGCCACTGGGCATACAATTGGAGCATCGGGAGCCTTGGGGGTGGCTTTTTCACTTTTGGCATTACAGCAACAAATTTTACCAGCATGTGTAGGGTTGAAAAATCCAGAGTTTGATTTAAATTTGGTGAGAGAGGCGTGTGCAGGTGAAATTCGGCAGGTGCTGTGTTTTAGTTTTGGGTTTGGTGGGCAGAATGCAGCGATCGCGCTGAGTAAAAAATCTCAATCCGGTTTCAATATTTCCTGATATCAATTTGAAAAATAATTGCTTGTGATTGAATTGGGAAACTGCCTATTCACAAGGCTTTACCAATCCAAAATCTAAAATCCAAAATCCTGTTAGGGTATAACAACCTGTCTTTAGCCTTAGAACCTACCACAAGAAAATAGATATCATAATAAAAGTCGATAAATCTTAAAAATAGTTTATCAATGCTGATTTCTTCCTCTGGCTTGTCCAAGGTCAAAGACTCAGTAAAAGAAAAGATTTTTTTCGGTAACGAACCAACCGCCGAATTAATCGCTATTCTTACCGTTTACTTTGTCCAAGGCATTTTGGGTTTGGCGCGTCTAGCCGTCAGCTTTTTTCTTAAAGATGAACTGGGGCTAACTCCAGCGCAGGTTTCAGCAATGTTAGGCATTGTTGCCTTACCTTGGATAATCAAGCCACTGTTTGGATTTATTTCCGATGGCTTTCCTATATTTGGCTATCGGCGGCGTCCGTATTTGGTTTTATCAGGGATATTGGGTGCGATTTCTTGGGTGAGTCTTGCAACGGTTGTACACACACCCATCGCAGCGACATTGGCGATCGCTCTTGGTTCTCTCTCTGTCGCCGTGAGTGACGTAATAGTTGACTCATTAGTAGTTGAAAGAGCAAGGGCAGAATCTCAAGCAAAAGCAGGTTCTCTGCAATCTCTTTCTTGGGGTGCTTCAGCCTTTGGCGGATTGATTACCGCTTACTTTAGCGGTATGCTTTTAGAGCATTTCAGCAATCGTACCGTATTTTGGATCACTGCCTTTTTCCCTTTGATTGTTTCAGTAGTGGCTTGGGTGATTGCTGAATCTCCCGTTAGCAAAGAAGCTAACGATAGTCATAACGGCAGCCTCGAATCAATAAAGCAGCAACTGGGACAATTACGCCTAGCCGTTACTCAAAAAGCTATTTGGCTACCTACAGCGTTTCTCTTCATTTGGCAAGCCACGCCAACCGCTGAATCAGCCTTTTTCTTCTTTACTACTAACGAACTGCACTTTGAACCAGAATTTTTGGGGCGAGTACGCTTAGTAACAAGTATCGCTTCTCTGGTTGGTATCTGGATTTTTCAACGTTTTCTCAAAACCGTCCCCTTTCGTACCATCTTTGCTTGGAGTACCATCCTCTCTACTGCTTTGGGGATGACAATGTTACTGCTGGTGACTCATGCAAACCGCGCTTTAGGCATTGATGACCACTGGTTTAGTTTGGGCGATAGCCTGATTCTTACTGTTATGGGACAAATCGCCTATATGCCAGTTTTAGTTCTAGCAGCAAGGCTTTGTCCATCGGGAGTGGAAGCAACATTGTTTGCCCTATTGATGTCAGTGACTAACTTAGCAGGACTACTTTCCTACGAGTTAGGCGCAGGATTGATGCATTTGTTGGGAATTACCGAAACAAACTTCAATCAACTTTGGCTTTTGGTAATCATTACTAACCTCAGCACATTGTTACCACTGCCATTTATTAACTGGCTACCAGCTGCTGACTCTCAAAGTGAGCAAACCGAGACAGCGAAAAATTTACCACCAGCATCAGTACCGGAAAAGGAAGAAGCGTTTGTGCCTAACTTGATACCAGAGTTAATGCTGCGAGAATTAGAGTCCGAAGCAGTGGAGTAGTTAATGGTTAATGGTTAATGGTTAATGGTTAATGGCTATTAACTATGAACCATGAACCCTCCGGGTTCGCCAGTCGCTCATGGGGGAGACCCCCAAGACCGCGCTGGCTCACCATGAACCATGAACCATGAACCATGAACAACGCTCCTACTATCTACTAACCCATAATCAATCTAAAATCCAAAATCTAAAATCTAAAATTCATTAACATGCAGACTTTTGAAGCTCAAGAGAGCGCATCTACACTTTCTGAAAAATCCTACAACCGTAACGACTGGCAAGGGGGATATAAATCTCTCAAGGAAGAATTTGATTATTGGATAGATGATATAGAAGGGCAAATTCCTCCGGAACTCAACGGTACGTTGTTTAGAAATGGCCCTGGTTTGCTAGATGTGAATGGGCAACAAATTCATCACCCCTTTGATGGTGATGGTATGATTAGCCGCATCACATTCTCAAATGGTCGCGCTCATTTTCGCAATCGGTTTGTCCGTACTGCTGCGTTTTTGGAAGAACAAAAGGCGGGACAAATTCTTTATCGCGGTGTTTTTGGCACACAAAAACCCGGTGGTTGGCTGGCTAATGTTTTTGATTTTAAACTCAAAAATATTGCCAATACAAATGTAATTTATTGGGGTGATAAATTACTTGCTCTTTGGGAAGCGGCTGAACCCTATTGCCTCGATCCCCATACACTGGAAACTTTGGGTAAAGAATATTTCAACGGTGTTTTGTCAGAGGGTGAAGCTTTTGGCGCACATCCACGCTTCGATCCCTGTTGTGAATTTGATGACGGTAATCCTTGCATGGTTAACTTTTCCATCAAGCCAACAGGACTATCGACTACGATTACTATTTTTGAGTTAGATACAACTGGCAAGATAGTACGCAAGCACGCCCATAGTGTACCGGGTTTCGCTTTCATCCATGATTTTGCTATTACCCCCAATTACTGTATATTCTTTCAAAATCCCGTCGCCTTCAACCCCTTACCTTTTGTGTTAGGAATACGTGGCGCTGGGGAATGTATTCAGTTTAAGTCCCATCAACCGACTCGGATTATTATTATTCCCCGTAGAACCCCCCCTGTGTCCCCCCCTTACAAGGGGGGGATGTCAACCCCCCCTGTGTCCCCCCCTTACAAGGGGGGGAAAGAGAAGGCAGGGGGAGTACAAATTCTCGAAACTCACTCAGGCTTTGTCTTCCACCATGCGAATGCTTTTGAGCAAGACGACGAGATTATCATTGACTCTATTTGCTACGAATCTTTACAACAGGTGGAACCAGAAAGCGATTTTCGGCAAGTTGATTTTGATGCGCTTAAACCTGGACAATTTTGGCGATTTCATATCCATCTTCAGAATCAAACCGTGCGGCGGAATTTACTAGAAAGCCGTTGTTGTGAGTTTCCTAGTTTACATCCCCAAAAAGTCGGACGCCCATATCGTTATTTATACACAGGTGCTGCTCACGCTCCTAGCGGTAACGCTCCTTTGCAAGCATTTTTGAAAGTTGATTTAGAGTCGGGAGAAAGGCAACTTTGGAGTGCTGCACCTCGAGGTTTTGCAACTGAGCCGGTATTTGTACCACGTACCCCTTCAGAAGGAGGGAGTGAAGATGATGGCTGGGTACTGGCTTTGGTTTATGATTCGGCTGGCGATCGCTCAGATGTGGTAATTTTGGATGCCCGTGATTTTCGTAAAGGCCCTGTAGCACGATTGCATTTGAAACATCACATTCCCTATGGTCTGCATGGAAATTTTACTTCTCAGGTTTTTTAGGAAATAGTTAATGGTTAATGGTTCATGGTTAATGGTTAATGGTTAATGGTTAATGGCTATCAAGCATTAATCATCAACTATGTTCATGATTAATGGTTCATGGTTCATGCTTCATGGCTATCAACCATTAACCATCAACTATTAACTATTAATGAAGTGAGTTAATTCACCGTTTGAAAATTTTATGCAAACACCAGTGTTTGTACTGGTGTTTTTTGAAACAATAAATTTCAAACTGAATTAGGTAGAAAAATTATCCAAAATAGGAAAAGAACACAGATAAAAAGTATGTTTTTTATCTGTATTCATCTGTGTGTATCTCTGGTATTCTTATATTACTACGTTTATTGGTAGCAATAAAAGTTACAACCAAATTGTAACATTTTTTACATAATTCTTATTCTTCCCCAAAAAAAGTATAAGCTAGGCATATATATCCGGTTCGCGGAAGTGCCGCGATTGGGAGAAGAGTTTATGATTTCAACAACATCTCTACAGCCATTGGAAGCACCTTCTCCAGCGTACATTTGCCCATTCGACCAAGCTTGTAGCTACTTAGAAGAGGCAGCACGAGAATTAAAGCTGGATCAAGGTCTGATAGAGGTACTCAGTCACCCGCGCAAGGTGATTACGGTTTCCATTCCCGTGAAGCGAGATAATGGTGAAGTGCTGATTCTGGCTGGGCATCGTGTACAGCATAGCGATGTGTTAGGGCCGTATAAAGGTGGTACTCGTTATCATCCGGCTGTGACACTACGGGAAGTATCAGCTTTAGCAATGCTAATGACTTGGAAATGTGCGCTACTAGGTATTCCCTACGGTGGTGCTAAGGGAGGCATTGCTATAGATCCAAAAACTTACAGCGTCGGCGAACTAGAAAGAATCACGCGGCGTTATACTAGCGAATTAATAAAAGATATCGGTCCGAGTATAGACATTCCAGCACCAGATATGGGCACTTCTGCCCGTGAGATGGCTTGGATGATGGACACCTATTCTGTAAACGTCGGTCATGCAGTACCGGGGGTTGTGACTGGTAAGCCACTTTCCATCGGTGGTTCGCGCGGACGGGAAATGGCAACTGGACGCGGTGTAATGATTATTGTCCGGGAAGCGCTGGCGGATCAGGGTAAGTCTTTAGCTGGGACACGAGTAGCTATCCAAGGTTTTGGGAATGTCGGTAGTGCAGCGGCTTTATTAATGCATCAAGCAGGAGCAAAAATTGTTGCTGTTTCCACGGGTTCTGGAGGAGTGTATTCAGAAGTTGGTCTTGATATCCCAGCGTTAAAGGCTTATGCAGCGGAGAACCGCAGGAGTGTTGTTGGTTTCCCGCAAGCAGCACCAATGACAAATGCTGAGTTATTAAGTATACCTTGTGATGTATTGGTTCCCGCAGCTTTGGAAAATCAGATTACCGAAGAAAATGCGAATCAGGTACAAGCGAAGATTGTGGCCGAGGCTGCTAACGGGCCAGTAACTCTCCTAGCCGACCTGTCTTTAGAGGCGCGGGGTGTAACGGTACTACCGGATATCTTGACGAATGCTGGCGGTGTGGTGGTGAGTTATTTGGAGTGGGTACAGGGTCTTTCCTACGTATTTTGGGATGAAGAACGTGTCAATCGGGAAATGGAACACTTGATGGTGCAAGCATATCGTCGAGCGATCGCACAGTCGAAGACACGGCAGATTCCTTTGAGGTTGGCTGCTTATACGTTGGGGGTTGGTCGTGTTGCTCAGGCGCTGACTGATAGGGGTTTGTATCCTTGATTTTTTAACTAACCTTTAAGACGAGCCAGCGCGTTGCTGAATTTGGATATGAAATTCAAAAATCAAATGTTCAAAGCTCTTACTCTTTGCGGCTTTGCGCGCCAGTCGCTACAACGGGGGAAACCCCCCTTCGGGTTCACCAGTTGCCTACGGCGGGAAACCCGCCTTCAGCACTGGTTCACCGCAACGCGCTGGCTTGGCTTTGCGTGAGCTTAATTTATATTTTGACTCAGCAACGCCAAATTTCAGATTCTGCACGGGTTGCTGTATGAAAATAAACCACAGATGAACACAGATAGACACAGATGATTTATCTGTGTTCACCCCCCTCATTCCCCCCTCTTTGAGGGGGGAAGACAGAAGAAAAACTTTTATTTATTGTCCATCTGTGGTTGTAAATATTCTAAACCTAGTTTTTGCACGAGGTTGAGTGTATTTTGTTGTCTTTGGTTATAAAGGATTAAGACAACCAAATATGAATTATTTATGACAACAAGAATTTATGAGCAGGCGTTATTGCTTTTACGCTATTGCCTTGATAATCCAACAGCAAGTTTTCGCGCTGGACAATGGGAAGCTATTAAAGAGTTAATCCAGGAGCGATCGCGTTTATTGGTGGTTCAACGTACTGGGTGGGGCAAAAGTTTGGTGTATTTTTTGGCTACGCGTTTGTTGCGCGATCGCGGTGCTGGTTGTACTCTTTTAATTTCACCTTTGCTGGCTTTGATGCGAAACCAAATTAGCGCTGCGCAGCGTATTAGTGTAAGAGCGGCTACAATTAATTCGAGCAATACAGATACGTGGAAAGTTGTACAAACGCAGTTGTTAGCAGGAGAAGTTGATATTCTGTTAATTTCTCCGGAAAGATTAGCTAACGATGAATTTCGAGAAGAAGTTCTTTTACCAATATCTCAAAAAATAGGCTTGGATGACTGCTTCTGGAATTTATTAACCAAAAATTGTACCAATTTCCTTTAAACTGATATTTTGCATCATTCTTAACAAGCCTAAAATTTAGCCCTAAATTTATTTCCTAGCTAAAAGCTAACTAGGCAAAGGTTTTAAACCGTTTCAACGGGTTGTAGAGACGCGAAATTTCGCGTCTCTACATAGCCGGGAACTTATTTCACGGCTAAGGAACTTTGAAAAAATGTGGCTTTCCTTGCTCATAATAGAGAATTTAGGCTAATAATTTACGTCTAATGTGAATTAGCCGAATTCGCATTTTCTCCTTGCCTACTAATAGATTGATTACAAAAATTCAGTTTTAGGGCAATAACAACCACAGATGGACAATGAATAAAAGTTTTTCCTCTGTCTTCCCCCCTCAAGAGGGGGGATAGAGGGGGGTGGACACAGATAAGATAAATTATCTGTGTCCATCTGTGGTAGATTTCTAAAACCTAATAATTGCCATAGTTTTAATTCACATGGCTGCGCAATTTAACTCCTATAAAAGCATTACAAGTTAATTATGAGGCGAGGGAATATGCAGAGTTACTCAATGAAGTGTTGCAAGTTGCCCAAGACGTGCAAGAGGTAATGATAAAGTTAGAAGATGGTTAAAATAATACTAGAATACCATAAATAAGCATCTCTCGCTTCATTTAGGAGTATGTATCCGTGCAGCCGGACTTACTAGGCTTGGAAATTACTAAGGGGGAACTGAGACGCTTAACTGGCGTCAAACCAGAAAATGTCCTCCGACCTGGGATGATGGAAAATCGCGAACAACGATTAGCATTCTTGATGAAGGAAGTACGAGAAACGCTGCTGCTAGCCCTTATAATTACTGGGCTTATTTATGCGTTGATTATTCTACCAACAATTGGTTCCGCAATTGGGCTGGGTATCATTATACTAATTGTCGTAGCAATTGCAGTGGTAGTTGGGCGTTGGTTTTGGCGGCGTTTTATCTACCCCAATACATTGAAAATTCTTTTAAATGAAGTCGATAAATATCATGCTGTTATTCAAGAGATAGATTATCTCGACCAGCAGGCTGTATCCGAGAACCCTAAAAGTAATATAAATGACAGAGAAACAGTAATCTTGGCACTGCAACTACTTAGAGAAGATTTAGTTCGCGCTTTGAAAATGGAGCGAATTTTACGAGATAATAAAAAGCTGCTTGCCGATAATCAAGAGTTATTTGTCAATAATTTAGCTCATCTGCAAGCTTTACAAGTTAGTAGTCAGGCAGGCGAATATGCTCCAATCATAAATCAATTATTGCAGATTGCCGATCGCGTACAAGCTCTGATCAGAAAATTACAACAATCGCTCCATTAATATCAAAATGACTAATAAACCGAAAATAATTGTCCTGGATGATGATCCCACGGGTTCTCAAACAGTCCACAGTTGCTTGCTGCTGATGCGCTGGGATGTGGATACTTTACGCACTGGGTTACAGGATGATGCACCAATTTTCTTTGTACTGACAAATACTAGGGCGTTACCCCCTGATTCTGCTGCATCTGTTACTAGAGAAGTTTGTCATAATTTAAAAATCGCTTTATCTACAACCCCCCCACCCTCTCCTACTCCTTCACAAGCGGGAGAGAGACAAGGAGATGATATGGGAGGGTTTCTAGTTGTCAGTCGTTCTGATTCGACTTTACGCGGACATTATCCCATTGAAACTGATGTTATGGCTGAAGAACTCGGCCCCTTTGATGCTCATTTTCTCGTTCCGGCTTTTTTTGAAGGGGGACGTATTACTTGTGACAGCGTACATTACTTAATTATTGACGGCGTACCAACACCAGTTCATGAAACTGAATTTGCCCGTGATTCTGTCTTTGGTTATCATCACAGCTATTTGCCCAAGTATGTTGAAGAAAAAACAAAAGGACGTATCAATGCAGACTCTGTAGAAAGATTTTTACTTGCAGATATCCGCGCTGGTAGCATGGAACGCTTGATGAGCCTCAGTGGTAATCAATGCTGTGTTGTTGATGGAGAAACTCAAGCGGATCTTAACCGTTTTGCACAAGATGTATTGACGGCGGCGAGTCAAGGAAAACGCTTTTTGTTTCGCAGTGCTGCTAGTATTTTAACCGCTTTAGCTGCTTTACCTCCCCAAAGAGTCGCAGCGGAAGATATGGCGGAGTTCGTCCGCAATGGTAAACCAGGCGCGGTGATTGTTGGTTCGCACGTGAAAAAAACGACTCAGCAGTTGGAAGCATTGTTGCAAGCAGAAGGTACGGAAGGAATAGAAATTGATGTGGCGCGTTTGCTAGATAAGGCTAATCAATCTGCTACACTGCTATCCGAGGTTCTTGAAAGTGTCCGCGCGGTACATGATGCTGGCAAAACGCCAGTGGTTTATACCAGTCGTCAGGAACTTACTTTTGAGGATGTCAAAACAAGGTTGGATTTTGGGGCTAAGGTTTCCGGTTTATTAATGGATATTGTGCGGGGTTTGCCATCTGATATAGGATTCTTAATCAGCAAAGGTGGTATCACTTCCAACGATGTCTTGAGTACTGGTCTTTCCTTAACTTCAGCACGGTTACTTGGTCAAATTTTACCCGGTTGTTCAATGGTGCATACTCCCTCAGATCATCCCCAGTTTCCTAATTTACCAGTAGTCCTGTTTCCGGGTAACGTTGGTGATGCCAATGCTTTGTTAACGATTTATCAAAGACTGAGTAAGACTAGTAGGTAATACCATTTTGGATTTTAGATTTTAGATTTTGGATTGTAAATTGCCTTCTATGTTTGGGTTTTGTCAATCCATCTGTCGCATTCTTTTTTCAAAATGGTATAACAATTTTCAACCTTCCACAAAGCAGTTACGAAAGCAAATCATCTAATATTGATAATTGCTCGGTTCCCTCTTTTGGCTGGTGTTGCATGACTTCTGATTCTACCACTCCCAATCTACAGTCAAATTCTGCTGCTAGTAAAGCAGAATCAATCTCTAGCCTTTCTGATGTAGAGGTGGATTCTACTGTTACTGATGTAGAGTCAGATTCTGCCGTTAGTAGTGGAGAGTCTAATCCTATTCTCCCCGATGCAGAGGTAGATTCTGTCTTGGATTATTTAAAGTCGAATTCTAACCCCGTTAATGCTGAGTTAAATTCTGTTACGGATACAGAGTCAGATTCTAACCCCGCCAATGTCGAGTTAAATTCTGTTACGGATACACAGTCAGATTCTAAGGAACTTCCAAATCAAAAAATATCCAACTATTTCTTGTGGGGTGGGCGTCTCGCCCGCCCTAAGTCTAGGGCGGGCAAGATGCCCACCCCACAAGATTGGATAATTGATTTATTGGAAATCCCTAACCCTACCAATGTTGAGTTAAATTCTGTTCCAGATACAGAGTCAGATTCTAACCCCGCCAATGTCGAGTTAAATTCTGTTCCCGATACAGAGTCAAATTCTAACCCCGCCAATGTCGAGTTAAATTCTGTTCCCGATACAGAGTCAAATTCTAACCCCGCCAATGTCGAGTTAAATTCTGTTCCCGATACAGAGTCA
>JBHYDF010000172.1:0-18512 GCA_051861145.1 Nostocaceae cyanobacterium | reverse complement strand
AATGATTTTGGGTAATAAATATGACTAATTAAAAACTTTTCAGACATCCTCTAAGGCAGATATTTATACACTGATTGAGAAATTGATGACAGAATGAGCCGTCTAGTGAAGTGAAAAGCGATCGCTCTTGCTAAAGAGTACTTTTTTTCAAAAATCAAACCGGATTCCTATATGGGCTATAAAAAAACTAAGTAATCTTAAGGATTGCTGCTCAAAAGAGCAAAAGGCAGACAATGCCTCACCTTTGCGTAAAGTAATGTTCGCTGAGGGTAGTTTAATCAGCGAGTACTTTAGAGTTTGCAACTAAATCATGGGAAAAATCAGATTGTTTATTGCTTCTAGTCTTGATGGATATATTGCTAGAACATCAGGGGATATAGATTGGCTATTCACCGATCAAGACTACGGTTACACTGAGTTCTTAGCCGAAATTGACACAGTAGTTATGGGTAATAAAACATACCAGCAAATACTTGGTTTTGGAGAATACCCATACAAAGGAAAGAAAGGTTTTGTTTTCTCAAAAACTCTCTCTGGCGAAAAAGACGAAAATGTGGAATTTGTGGGGATTAATTTGCAGGATTTCATCAACAAGCTACGTCAATCTCCCGGTGGTGACATCTGGTTAGTTGGGGGAGGAGAGACGATTCATTACTTTATGAAACACGGTTTTGTTGATGAACTGATTCTCTCGATACACCCTATTATTCTCGGAGATGGTATTCCACTGATTGTGAAGGATTCAAGCTTGGAGACAGAACTTGAATTAAAAAAATCTCAAACCTTTGATTCTGGATTATTGCAAGTTACTTACGAACTGAAAAGAAAACCTATAGATTAAATAAAAAAAGCCGTGAAGCTATATTTCACGGCTTTGGTGTGGTGTGAGGAGCTTAACTAAATAACATCATAGCGATTATTTATCGATATAAACACACTCGTCAAAAATTTTTTACGGTATTTTTCGCTTTCTTGGACAATCTTGCTTTGGCAAGAGTTAAATCTTTTTACGCCTTCAGACTTAAGTCTGAGGCTACTCAGACCAAGCCTACCGATCTAGGGCGTGTTTTCAAACTGTGAGATCCCCCCTACCCCCCTTAAAAAGGGGGGAAAAATCTTTTACCTAGAGCTATCCCTACTCCCCATTCCCTACTCCCCATTTTCAAGTCTATTGAAGTTTCGATAAAATAAAAAACCGTAGATTCTGAACAGAGTCCACGGTTTTTGGTGTGGTGTGAGGAGACTTAACTAATACCCATCATAAACCCATCGAACAATAATAAAGCGCTCGTAACAGATTTTGTAACGAGATTATCTAAATGCTGTATTGGTGCATTTGAGACTTTACACTAAAGCGCCACCACAACTAGAACCACAGCCAGCGGTACAACCATAGCAATAGATAGCAGTTTGTACCTCACCAATCAAATCTAAACTCCCAGCCTCTAACAACTTGGCAACTGTCAGGTTTTCGCCATTGGCAGTTTTTGCAGGTAAATTCATCATTTGGTTAAAGTCACAATCATAGACATTACCGAGATAATCTATAGAAAGTTCATCGCGACACATCAAATTTTCTACCGTAGTAGAATTGAAATGTGATTCTAAAAACTGTAAATAAGGCGCATATAGTTTTTTCCTTTCTAAATGAAGTTTAGTTCTACCAACTGGTAGATTAGTGATGGTGAATAAGTTGTTAAAAACAATGCCAAAATGTTCTTGCAAGAACACTTTATAATCTCGTTCCAACTTTGCTTGGTCGGGGGTTAAGGAAAATTTTTCGTTGCCTGGTAGTTGTGGATTAAACACCAAATCCAAAATTAAATTTGGCTCTTTGCCATAACCAACTTGATTAAGCCATTGCAGTGCTTTAATTGAAGCATCATAAACACCATTACCGCGCATTTTATCAACATTATCTGCTAGGTAACAGGGTAAAGAAGCAACAACTCTGACTTGATTTTGGGTAAAATATTCTGGTAAATCACCAAAACTATCTTCAAAAAAAATGGTCAAATTAGACCTAACAATTACCTGTTTACCTGTTGTCCTTGCTGCTTCAACCAGTGGCTTAAAACCATAATTCATTTCTGGCGCACCGCCAGTTAAATCGACAATCTGAATTTGTGGAAACTTGTGAATGATGTCTATCAACTGTTGGCAAATTACTGGAGAAAGTTCTTCTGTTCGTTTTGGTCCTGCTTCGACATGGCAATGATTACAGGCAAGATTGCAGCGTTTGCCAAGATTAATCTGTAAAACAGTAATTTGCTTTTTGGTTAAGGGAAAAGTTAATTTAGATTTGAAAGGTGTGATTGCTCTTTGAACCATGATTGCTTTTATAGAAGTACCAAATGCCGGTAAAGGTCGAATTATCTAAAAATGCGCTTTCGCACTCTTACACCATGAACAGAGTTCACAATCAAGTATGAAAATAGGATTTTCCCCACTCCCTCCCCAGCTTTATTACCTGGGGCTATCCCTACTCCCTATTTTCAAGGCAGATTTATTACACTCGTCTAACAGTAGCAACTGTAAAATGAGTTAGACGCATGACCTAAGTATGATTTTTGCAATTGGCAAACCTTACAAAGGGACTATTCAACAGCAACCACCGCCGTTATAATGCCAAGTTGAATCAGTAATAATTATTTCTTCTGGCATTAATGCAGCCAATTTAGCAGCAGTTTTATCACACACTGCTGCTGGTACACCTTTTTGTAGAATATGTCCTGCTGAGTCATCAAAAAAAGGTTCTGAACCAGCATAAATAGCTGTCTTACCAGTAAAAACACAAGCTCCGTCTTCAGGGATAATAACTTTAAAAGATACAGAATCCAAACTCTCTAAAAGTAGGTTTTCTTCCAGGTTGTAAGTTTGAGCATCAAGCAAACGGTAGGGACGGCGATCGCGAATTTCCACCTGACCAAAGCCAGCTTGTATAATACGCTGAATATACTCTTGATACGTGAGTGCGCCAGATAAACACATGGCACGTAAACGCTCATCTGCTTGCAAATGTGGTGGAATGGAACGAGTAGCAATAGGATCACTCATCTGCAAGCGTCCACCTGGTTTGAGTACACGATATGCTTCTTGCAAAGCGCGGGTTAAATCTTCTGGTTCAAAGATATTAAAAAGGCAATTCTGCGCTACAACATCAACAGAAGCATCGGTAACAGGTAAATTAAAAGCATCCCCAGCACGAATTTCTACAAAGCTGGGGTTAAACCAAGGGTTTTCTTCAGCAGCGATTTCCAGATTGTGTGTAGCAGCATCCCGCATCGCTGCAACCGGATCGACAGCAATTACAGCACCAGGACGACGGGAAAAATAAGCAAATTGCAAGGCTTCTAAACCACCGCCAACACCAACATACAGCACGGTGGGTTGGTTTACTAGTTCCGTAGGGTGAACCGTAGTACCACAACCATAGTTCATTTCCTGCATCTGTTGAGGAATTTTCAATCCTGGTAGTTGTAGAGGTGTACTTTGGACGCAACAAAGTCCAACTTGTGGTGTTTGAGCAACTTCTGTGTAAAATTGTGCTGCTGTTTCAAGATAGGTCATTGCAGTTTTAAGCTTGTGTGTAAGTCAGCTATCTGCATCCTAGTACAAGTCACATTTAATTGGATGAGTTTTTGCTGAGAGTGGGGGCTAGGGGCTAGGGGCTAGGGGCTAGGGCGTGTTTTCAAACTGTGAGATCCCCCCCCACCCCCCTTAAAAAAGGGGGGGAAATATTTTCAAAGTCCCCCAATTTAGCGGGGGATTTAGGGGGATCACAACCTCAACTAATAGCGTAAAGAGTAGTTTGAAAACACGCCCTAGGGATTAGGGGCTAGGGGCTAGGGATTAGGGGCTAGGGATTAGGGGCTAGGGGCGCTTGGATTTTTATACTTTGTTGATAACAAAATGAGTCAAGCCTGATAAGCTTACTTGCGCAACACATAACCGACACCACGCACGGTTTGAATGAGGCGCTTTTCGTTGTTTGCTTCCAGTTTCAGGCGCAGGTAGCGAATGTATACTTCGATAATGTTAGAATCTCCCATAAAGTCATAACCCCAAACTACCTCTAGAATACGATCGCGTGTGATTACCTGTCGCGGATGAGTAAGTAAATATTCCAGTAAGTCAAATTCTTTTGCCGTTAACTCGATCGCGCGATCGCTCCGAAAAACTTCCCGCGTGCGACGATTTAACTTAAGGTCTTCAAATTGTAAAATATCTGTGTCTATTTCTTGAGTTCTACGTAAATGTGCGCGCACTCTCGCTAACAATTCCTCTACACTGAAGGGTTTAACTACATAATCATCCGCACCTGCGTCTAACCCAGCTACGCGATCGCTCACTTCATCCTTTGCCGTTAATAATATAATTGGCACTTGATCCCCAGTACTTCGCAGACGGCGACAAATTTCCAACCCCGATAAACCAGGCAGCATCCAATCTAAAATTACTAAATCTGGATGAGACTCCCGCGCCGCCACAAGTCCACTTAATCCATCGTTGGCTACCGTGACTTGATAGCCTTCATAACTCAATTCCAATTCTACAAATCTAGCCAACTTAGCTTCATCTTCAACAAGTAAAATGTGGATTGTCATAGATGTTTAATAATTGGAATTTTTAACTTTTACCTTAAAATACCAGCAATAATTATCTTTCCATCAAATTTTATCCGCGAATACCTCCTATACCACTAATACCTATATTGACAAGTGACTAAATTTACTCAAAAACTATTTCTAGTTTTAGTCCATTAAAATGGACTTATGCTATAAGCCTGGGACTATAAGTCCCAGGCGGGCTATTTGCCAAACTTACGAAATAATTCCTAAAAACAAGAAACCCAGTATCTGGAAGATACCGGGTTTCTGAGAATTATCAATTTTCACAAATCAAATAAGATTGCTATATAGTCCAAAAGTGCGTGTGAAGCGATCGCCAAATAAAATACTGTCAAGTTAAAATAGAAAATAACGTCATCAAATTACCCTATTACAGCACGGCGTAAATAAACCACCCATTCCAAATCCATGAACCGCTTACAGTGTATTCATTTTGAATTTTGAATTTTGAATTCACGGCGGTACTACCCCCATTCCTCCAGAGGTTTTGCTGAAGCTAACTAAGCTTTTCTATTCAACAGAAACCTCTGAGACTGAATTGGGACTTGCTATTACTAATTGCATTATGGAAGCTCATGCAGGTGAATTGTTAATTAAATCAAATGCTTTGGAAGGCACAACAGCAAACGTGGAATTGCCATTAGCTGCGGCTTGATTAACTGCAAGTTTGCTGTTAGCAATAAGCTGTAACATCTTCACCACATTCATCAGCAAGATAGCATAGAGCTTTGAAACGTAGACCAACAACTTCTTCGTAAAGGGGGTTGAGCTTGCACATTGCTGGAATGTGAAAAAGTTTGCGACCGAAGAGGATTACATCTCTTTCAAAAGGACATTGAGCAGGGATAAGTTTGCACAAGAAATGAGCAAATTTGGCGTTATTAATCTCTTTTGATTCTAACCATTCACGAACGGGGGAAAGAAAGTCGTTTTGTCTTTGTAATTGAGTAAAGCTGGTCATTTTGTTCTCCTTGATTTTGTTTGTTTCCTTTTAACCTTTCCTATATATATTTACAGTTCGGTTTTGTGGTTTTACGCAAAATTATTAGAATTTTTTTTGTGTGTTTCAGGGATAGCTTTTGGATGTATCTCTCGTTTGTAGGAACACATCTAGCTACAATATCTAATCGGTGTCTTCCGGATAAACTTATGCACGGACTGGAATTTCGTGCTAGATTGAGAGTTTTTAGCCTTGATATTCCTGATCCAGTTATATTGTGCTATTTTGGCAAGCGATCGCCTTCACCTCACTGACTCACCCGATTGGGTGATTTGGGGAACCCCTTAGACTGGAAGTCTGAGGCTACGCAGGGGCGATTGTAAAGAACCATAAGAGCCAGAGGCTCTTATTCTCGTTACCAGGTTCAACCTGGTAACGAGGTTTTGGTGGGCTACCGCCTCTTGACTATTGCATAGGTGTACGAAATATCAGCCTACACTTGCTGAATATTACGCGCAGTTAGACCAAATTTTCCCTCGACTATCTCAAACTTCACAGATGTACCGGATTTGATAGTGCGATACCCTTCGCCGGGAATGGCGGTAAAGTTAAAAAACACGTCTTCACCCGTGTTTGTGGTAATGAAACCGTTACCTGTTTGCAAGTCGAAGTGGCGAACAACACCCTCCGCCACTGGAAGTCCATTAGCACCTAAAGTTGGTATGCCATTTACCCATTCTTGCTGAGGAATGCGAACTTGTCGCACCTCTGAAGAATTATACGCCTCGTAGTGATAATTCGATAAAGTTTCCATAATGGCGCGTAAGTCACGCCTGAGTTCTTCAACTGTTGGTCTTCCAACAAAAAACCAACCGTTGTATATTTTATAAATAGTCAAATCAGGTCGCAATACAAATGTATAAGGTTGGGCACGAAAGGCGTACTCACCTTCTGTTTCATCGAGAATGTTAATTTGCTTGATAACTTCCCGTTTCTCATCTGATAGAAAAGTCCATTGCGCACCCAAACCGGCGCGAAAAGCTGCTTGAACAATAGGCGAATCTGCACTTACACACACTAACTGGCAAAAGTTTACCCTCAGTTCATCTTGGAAGTGTATAAACTGGCGCATTTGTTGTTGGTCACGCGGGCAAAAGAAGCCTCGGTAAAATACTAAAATCAGCGGATAGCCATCAAAGAATCCTAGATGCTGATCCAGTAAACTGGGTTTAGTAAGTTGCGATAGTTGCGTTAGTTCGTTGCAGTGATTTGGCAGTGTGAAATCAGGAAATTTGTCGCCTAATTTTAGAGTAGTTGTCATGGGGATGTCTTGCCAGTCAACTTACAAATTATTAAATCATATTTATATTTTGATTTTGGATTTTAATTTTTGGTATTGCTGAATAAGGGAATGAATTTTGTAGAAGCAATTCATGAATTGCTTCTACGGCAGTAGATTGTACATCTAATGTTAAAAATTTCATACTTTAAATCAGCAACGCCGAATTTTATTGATTATTTACAAAAAGTTTTTAAAGGATATAAAACATTTTCATTGGCATCAAAACTATATGCTTGTATATTGCATTTATTCGGGGAATTAGTAAATTTATTATTTTTCCAATACAAATTGCCTGACCATCCAGAATTTATATATTTCAAACCGTACTGCCTAGAAACATCTTCTCTCATCTGTCCTATAGGCAAGATATCAACTATTATCAAACCATTAGATCCATCTGGGTAAGCTAAAATCACAGCATCCGCTGCTTTATTTAGTAGTTTTGCCCATCCATAAATTTGAAAAAAACCATTTGGATCTTCTTGTATTAAATCAATATAACCCCATTCACCCTGATTATATATTTTTAGTTCCTTAACGATTCCAGGTTGTAAGGCATTGAAGTTACTAAGGTTTTTAAATCTTGTAATTACTGAATCTAATTTCCAAGGATATGGAGCATCAACAAAGGGAAATAATGCTTTAATACAATCATCTTTTTGATAAAAATTAATTAATTGAATGCAACTTTTGCCATAATTATATTTGTATTGCCATTCTTGCAATTCATGCAAGTTTTTAATTTTCAAATTTTTTTGTATATAAAATGCGGTCATTAAACCTATAAAACTTAAAAAATAAAAATTGAGAAAGTTGATTTTTTTATATTTAACTTTATAAATCAAAATTACTAATATTGATAATGGTAGATAAACCAAGTGAGTAATATAATCAATTCTCATTGCATGAGTGTAGGATATTGGCGCTCTAGTAATAGTGTTTAATACTCCTAATGCAATTGTATAAAAGCCAATAGCAGTCCATGGTATTAATTCTTCTCTAATAGACTTGTAGTTGGATATTATTAAACAAGTAAAAGTAGCTACTAATGTTATTCCTATAAATGTACTTAATACATAAGAAGTTCCTAAAATATTTCCAACAAATGCAAAAAAATAAATTATGATATCTTGCCACGAACATTTAATTATTTCATTGGCTTCTGTGTGATATGAAGGGGAAGAGTAATTTATAAAGTAGAAGCTACTTGAGATTCCAAATAATAAAATAAATAGACATACAGATTTAACCCTCTCAGTTAAACTCATTTGAGAATTAAAAATAATAAATATTAATGAAATCGGCCATGTAATAATTCCTCCAGAAAAAGAATACTGAGCAACTATACAAAAGAAGGAATATAGCCATATTTTTAATTTCTGATTTATTTTTAATCGAAAAATTAATGCATTTATAATTAAACAAGCGTCAGGGATAAGTCTATGTATAGTGATACCTCGCAACCATCTACTGAAAGAAGATGGAGAAAGCAATAAAAAATAATAAACTATGAGTATGAATATATTTTTATAAAAACTTTTATTTGTTAGTAATAATAAAAAATAAATGAGGAGTGACATTAAGAAAGCAAAATGCAATCCGATTAACATTTCTGCTTTCACATTCCATTCTTTTAAAATCCCTGCAAGAATAATAAATATTAGGTTTGGAATTAATTTTCTACTTTCATTATACTGTTTATAAAGTGTTGCAAAAGATAATTGATTTTGAAAAAAACTTTCTATTTGTTCGCCAGGTAATACCCATTGATCTAATATCGGAATATTTACACCATATAAATGTATAATCGATATCCACATTCCATATATTGCTAATGGCAATAAAAAGACTAAATGAAAAATTTTTAACATTAAAATTACGTATAAAAAATTGCACAATAATTTGTTAATTTTTGCACGTATGTTTGAAAATTAGAATAAGTAATTTTACTTTAGGTAAAATTTATTCTGTATCCTAGCTAGATTTACATCTTGCACCAGCCAAATAACACATTATAAAAATAACTAAGTATTTAATTTTTCGACTTCGCTTGTATCCGCCTGGGACTATAAGTCCCAGTCTCATAGCAAAACTCCTCTAAAAGAGGACTGAAGCAGAATTGGAAATAATACCAATTTTGGATTTTGGGTTTTAGATTTTGGATTGCGAATATTTATGATTAGCTGTTTCATCATAAAATACTAAGAATGTTCAGTCGCTAACCAAGCACGCAATACTTCTGCTACAGTCCAAGCTTGAGCAATGCAACCTCGTGGTGTCATCGGTGCGTCACCATCAAAGATTTCGCTGAGACTACCCAAACCATGCGCATACAGATGATTTGCCATCGGCTCTAAAAATTGTCGCGCTTGGGCAGGGTTCTTGTAAACTCGCAAATGTGCTAGCACAAACGGACCTATTAACCATCCCCAAGTAGTTCCCTGATGATAAGCACTATCTCGTTGCTTTTGCGAATCGCCGCCGTAGCGTCCTTGGTATTGAGAATCATCGGGGGAAAGCGATCGCAATCCATGTGAAGTTAGCAACATTCGTCCACAAGCATTAACCACGCTTTTTTGCTGAGCAGTGTTAAGCGGACTTTCAGGTAAGGATACAGCAAAAATTTGGTTAGGTCGCAATGATGGATCATTACCATCCGGACTATCTAGTACATCATAGCAATAGCCTGTCTCTTGATTCCAAAACCGGGAAAATCTAAATAAGACACGCTCAGCCATTGCTTCATATTCTTGGTGAGGTTTACCAATATGGCGGGCAATATTTGCCATTGTCCGTAAAGCATTGTACCAAAGGGCATTAACTTCAATTGGTTTACCAATGCGGGGTGTAACTACCCAATCCCCTATTTTCACATCCATCCAGGTCAGCTGCATTCCTGCTTCCCCAGCGTAAAGCAACCCATCTGCTGCATCCAGATGAATATTGTAACGAGTACCGCGACTGTGCCAATCGATAATATCTGCTAGTACGGGAAATAGTTCTTCTAACAGGTCATCATCTTCGGTAGTGTTGTAGTAAGCACGTAAAGCTTCAAAATACCAGAGAGTAGCATCAACGGTGTTGTATTCCGGTGTTTCACCCGCATCCGGAAAGCGATTTGGCAACATCCCCCGGTCTACGTACTTAGCATAGGTACGGAGAATTGAACGGGCAATTTCTGGACGACCTGTAGAAAGGGTTAATCCTGGTAAGCTTATCATTGTATCTCGTCCCCAGTCGCTAAACCAGTGGTAGCCAGCGATGATAGTTTTGCCATGAATATCATCGGACAAGTGACGATCCGCAATAAATTGGTCGGCTGCCAAAATTAAATGATGCACCCAAGCAGGAGTTTCCTTGCCATGAAGTGAGAGGTTAGATTTCCAGATTGTGATTAACTTCTGCTCTTGGGCGTGGCGATGTTTGAAAGCAGCTTCGCCATTTAAATCTGGTTCTTTTTCTGTACTAGCAACAAAAGTTAGAGATTCTCCAGGATTAAGAGTAACTTGGAACGTAGCCGCGTGCAAGTGGTCTTCGCGATCGCTTAATCCTCTGTAACGTTCTACTGCTAAATCAAAACCGTAATACCAATTGTGGGTAACAGAAACACTGGCATGGTCGCTCAGCAGATAAAGCGGTACTGCACTGGGATAGGCACTTACACAAATTCCTTGTCCCACAGATTCAACGCTCATTTGCCAGCCGTTGCTTTGGGTGTTGTGGTGATAATCACGGTAATTAACCATTGCTTTTAAAGTTAGCTGCAATGGTTGAGAAGCACGACGCAAAATATACTGGACGTAAGTAGTGTTGGCTCCCTGCTGCATCCAAATTCGTTTTTCTAACAGCGCATCTCCACAGGCAAAACGCCACACGGGAATTGTTCCTTCTAAAGAAAAACGTTCAATATGTTGGTAGCCATTAGGACTAACAATTCCATCAGCCCAACGGTTAGTATGCAAAGGGCAAACACGATCCGCATAGAAAGCAGTTTCATCCAGTTTTGCCAGCAGCAAGGTACGACCCAAAGGCGGTTTGAGAGCTGCTACAAGTAAGCCATGATAGCGACGAGTCAGCAAGCCAGCCACAGTACCAGAAGCATACCCACCGATACCATTGGTTACTAGCCACTCACGCGACTCCGCGATATCGAGAATGCCACAAATTTCCCTTCCAAATTGAATGCACATATCACCCGCTCACTTGTTTGCGACAGCTTCGCGCGCCCTGTGCCCGACTCCCGCACAAAGTTCGGGGTTGGGGCACATACGGGCGATCGCTCAAGCTATCGTTATCTTGATTATCCGCCTTAGCTTTTGGGTAAAACTGAAAGCAAAATTAAGAGTTATTAACGAGCAATGAAGTGAAGCGTAATATTTTGTTTAAAAAAACCTAAATAAAGCAGATAAAATTAAAAAATATAAATAAAAGTAACAATAATAAGACAGTTTAGTTTAAGATTTATTTCAAAAATTTCTTAATCCCCTCCTTGCAACGGATAGAACTCATACAACGTAGGTGGGGCTATGCCGCACAACCGTCACTACATGAGATTTTCAGCAATTCGTTAAGTATCAAGTTTGGGTAATCAGGGTGATTTTATACCAGGGAAAAATTTTTTCTGTAGTCATTACGACTTAAAATAATCAAACATCTAAATTTTGGCAATTAAAACATCCTCCTTGGGAAAGTTTTTTTATTCACATTGATGTATATGGTTGTTGAGTTATGTTATTGTTTTGTGAATCGGAAGAACAAAGTCATCCCAAGGTATGATGCCAAACTCCTTTAAATTGACTCTAAACCTGGAGGCGGAATTTTTTTTCCAGCAAGGATTAAGACGGAACAAGGCACAAAAGTTTGGAGCAGCGATCGCGAGTTTTGACAAAGCGATCAGATGTAAGCCAGATTATGCAGATGCCTTATTCCAGAAAGGTTTTGCTCTAGGTTCATTGGGTCGCCACGAAGACGCGATCGCGTTTTTTGACGAAACACTGAAATTACGTAGCGATGATTGTTGGGTTTGGCACAACCGCGCCATTGCTCTTGGCAAGTTAGAACGCCACCTAGAAGCTCTTAACAGTTTTGACCGTGCGATTGAATTTAACCCCAATGGTGCCACTGTTTGGCACAACCGCGCTTTAACCTTATGTGATTTAGGAGAGTACGAAAAAGCAATCAAAAGCTTTGAACGTACTTTATACATACAACCAGACGCTTACTGGGCATGGAATAATAAAGGCAATGCTCTACGGCAATTGCGGCGCTATGAAGAAGCTCTTAACAGTTACGATCGCGCCATTGAGTTCCACACTAACAACGTTATGGCTTGGCATAACCGAGGTGTAACATTGAATGAGTGGGGACGTCATCAAAAAGCAATTGCTAGCTTTGATCGCGTCTTAACAATTCAACCCGACCATTACAAAGCTTGGTTAAACCGAGGCGTAGCTTGGGAAAAATTAGGGCATCACGAAGATGCTATGGTCAACTACAATCGAGCCGCAGAGTTACAACCAAACGATCCTGTTATTTGGTATAGCAAAGCTCGCTGTTATGCCGAAAATAATAATATTCTCGCAGCAATTGAGAGCTTACAACAAGCAATTAGTCTCAATCCAGAAACCTACCTGCAAATGATACAAACTAACTCCGACTTTGATAAAATTCGCACTGATGAACGCTTTCAAGCGTTAATTCAACAGCCTCATTAGTCATTAGTCATTAGTCATTGGTCATTAGTCATTGGTCATTAGTTAGTGGTTAGTGGTTAGTAGTTAGTAGTTGTAGTTCCTAGAAAGAACCATTAACCCTTAACCCTTAACCATGAACAACCAACTAATAACTAATGACTAATGACTAATGACCAATGACTAATGACTAATGACTAATGACTAAATCTAAATTAAACCAGCGTTCCCGCAGTACCCCAGCGAGTGTCCGCAAACCCCACACTTCGCTACGACGATGACCAACAGCGATCGCGCTTATTTTAGTTTCTAGCATTGCCTCAAAAGCTTTTTGCCGCAACTGTCCTGTGATATAAACATCAACGCCACGATCAGCTGCTTCATACATCAATGAATCTGTCATTGCTCCGACAACAGCAATACGTGTCACCTCGGCACTAGCTGACATATGTATTTGCTCTTGTCCACCAAAAATTTGAGTTACACAACTACACAAACTCTCAAAACTTTGCGTAGGAATATCTCCTAGCATCCCGATCGCTCTACCATCTTTTTCTCCCAATATTTCTAAACTAGACATTCCCAATACTTGCGCTAACCGGAAATTGTAACCAACCGTCAGGCATTCATCAAATGGTAAATGATAGGAAATCACGCCGATATCAGGATACAAGTTCGCTTCTAATTTCCACGGTCGATGTAAAAATAGCGCGTCTAAATTTTCAGCAATAATCCATTCTTGTAACTCCGTCCAGGGTTCTAGTGCTAATCCTAAGCGTTTGACAGGATGTGATGATGGTAAATAAATACCACCTCTTTCGTTTTCAGGGTAGCGATTGATAACAAAGAAGTGATTGAGAAATTCTGCTATCTCTTCTAATAGAATTGAATTGTAGGCAAATTTCATGATTAAATTTTATTTTTTTTCACGCAGAGGAGGACACTTCCGTGGGCGGGTTCCCCGACTTGAGGAAAGTGTCCGTCCGCAGAGGCGCAGAGTTGAGTTTTGGGAGAATGGCTTTTGCAGGAGTTCTATTTACAAATGTCTTAGGAAGGATTCTGGGTTGTTTAAAAAAGCTTTTGTTAAAGAAACATGTTCAAGTTCATTATAGGATATTGCTTTTGGTGGGGAAATATCAAAACTGAGGATTGAGGCTTCTGGAAAGGCCATGAGAATAGGAGAGTGAGTAACAATTATAAACTGGCTATCTTGATTGACCATATCTTTCAGCAGAGATAAAAATGCTAATTGTCGTAAAGGAGAAAGGGGTGCTTCTGGTTCATCAAGAAGGTATAATCCACCGGGAACAAAACGTGCTTGAAAAAGTTTGAGAAAGCTTTCTCCATGAGAGTTAGCATCAAGGTTCTCTCCATATTTTTGCGATAAAGCTGCTTTTTGAGCTAATGCTGCTCTTTTGGCAAGTTGAAGTCCATATCCAGTAAATTTTTCCTCGTATTCTAATGCTTCTTCTTCTAACTCTTGGCTAAGGATTTTTATTCGCTTTGCAAAGTTGAAGAAATCTTCCGCTCTGAGAAAAAATCCCCGTTGCGTCTTTTTTTGCCAAGTAAACTTTAATTGGGCTGATAATTGTCGAGCAGGGTCTAAAGTTTTATCTCTTTGTATATCTTCCCCACCAATAGTAATTGAACCTACACCTGCTGCGATCGCTTCCAAAAAGGTTGATTTTCCTGAGCCATTTTCTCCGACAAAGAAAGTAACAGGGGTTTTAAAATTAATCTCTTTGAAAGCTTTGACCACAGAAAGATTAAAGGGGAAAGTATCAATCTTTTTGGTGTTTTGTTTTTTTGCTGCTTTTTTGGCGATCGCTCTTAAATGAATCATGCCAAATTTGCTTATTTACGGCTTATACTATTTTGGATTTTAGAGGATGTCTGAAAAGTTTTTAATTAGTCATATTTATTACCCAAAATCATTTAGATCCCCCCAACCCCCCGCGCTTCTTGGGGGGCAAAAAGCCTTTCAAAGTCCCCCTTTTTAAGGGGGATTTAGGGGGATCTAAGATTAATTGGTTTAAAACCATACTTCTCAGACATCCTCTTAGATTGGAGATTTTGGATTATAAAAATCTTGCTAATTGGCTGTTTTTGTAATCCATCCATCTGTTGTACATATTTTTCCAAATGGTATTAGTTAATTATGCCGTATCTCAGCCCAATTAGTACATTAGAACTATTAATCTTTTGTTAACGCTGCGTGCAACACTTCTCGATGTATCAGCGCCCGATCCACCAAAAACTGAATTTTCTCCGATGAGAGTGGATCGCCATTAGCATAATGCTCGATCCAAGTTTTGCTGATAACATTAGGGTCATCAGGCAAATTTGCTAAATCCCACCCTGGCATATCCAAATCTTCCATCAAACGGTTGACCTTGGGATCATAACTGAGGGCAAAACAGCGACAACCTTCACTTGCTGCCATAATCAAACTATGCAGGCGCATCCCAATAGCCATTTCTACACCGCGAAATACACCCTTTAAAATCTGGGGATTTTCTAATAAGAGAATTTGGCTCACATCTTTGAGTGCTGGTTGCATTGCTTGAGCTATACTCAAATCTTGCGCTTTTTGGAATGGTAGTAGTATAATAAAAGATTGGGTAGCTTTTTGAAAAGCAACCAGAGCGCGAGTTAGGTTTTCCAGGCGAGTTGGTGTTAGTTGGGGATGCGATCGCAAAGTTACCGCCACTCTTGGTGCAGGTAAATCCCAAAGTCCGGGAACAGGTTTAGATTGCATAGCCCAAACTGGATCGGGAGCAAGGATATGGGGAATTTGCCAATCAGAAAGTAAAGCAGCAGAAGCGCGATCGCGTACACTAACTTTCGTACAACCAGTAAAAGTTTGTCGCGCTAACCAACGAGTAACAGAATGCCGTAAAGGGCCAATTCCTTGCGCCCAAGCAACACTTTTCAGTCCCATTTTTTGGGCTAAAGTCATCATACCGCCATAGTAAAATGGGCTAATAGTGCTGGTAGCGTCTTGAATTAAACTACCGCCACCCCAGATTAAGGCATCACAAGAACGTAAAGCTTGGATTACGGCTGGAAAAGCCATGCGTTCATAAGCTTCGACACCGTAACGATTTTGCGTTTCCTCTGGATTACCAGAAAGAACCACAGGTGTGACGTGAGATGGTAACATTTGCAGCAGCGTTGCTAGCAAAGCTTCATCACCACCATTTCCTTTACCGTAATACCCAGATAATAGCGATCGCATTTTAGCCATTTTGGATTTTGGATTTTGGATTTTTAGATTATCAACTTTTGTGTTAATTGAGTATCAGGTACTGATACAGTTAGATGCAGAGTGGGGGTGAAGTCGCATAGGATAACTGTCATGACTCATAACTAATCTAAAATCTAAAATCCAAAATCTAAAATCCAAAATCCAAAATTCCTTATGCATGTTCTTTCTATTCCCACCTGGTTTATTCACGTTTCTAGCGTTATTGAATGGATTGCCGCAATTTGGTTAATCTGGAAATATGGTGAAGTTAGTGGTAATCGTGCTTGGTGGGCACTATCCTTTGGCATGTTACCAGCTTTAGTGAGTGCCATGTGTGCCTGCACTTGGCATTATTTCGACAATGCAAAATCCCTTGAATGGTTGGTAACGTTACAAGCTAGTATGACTGTAGTTGGTAATTTTACACTTTGGGCGGCTGCGGTATGGATTTGGCGTTCGACTAAATCTGACAACACAGCCATTGAATCTACTTCTACAAAACCTGTTCAATCAAAGCAATAATTACCAATTATTCTGTAAGGGCGTGTCTAGTCTTCTCGTTATGTAATTATATTGGTAACTTTGACATTAAACCCGCCCCTACAACTCCTCACTCCTCACTCCTCACTCCTAACTCCTAACTCCCAACAGCCATGATTTCAAAAGAAACCCTATTTATCGTGTCACTGTTTCCCTACTTGGGTTTCTTGTGGTTTATTAGCCGAGTCAAGCAAATGCCACGTTTGGCATTGTATGGATTTTACTGCACTCTTGTGTTTGTGGCTGTCACCATTCCAGCAGGTATTTATGCTCAAGTTCATTATGCTGAGTCTTTAGCCAATGTTGACTGGCTACATGGTAGTGCAGAATCTTTTTTGACACTTTCTAATATCTTGATTGTCTTAGGTTTTCGACAAGCTGTAATGCAAAAGAGTGAGGAGTGAGGAGTTAAGAGTGATGAATTAAGAACTCCTAACTCCTAACTCCTAACTCCTAACTCCTAACTCCTAACTTTCTCAAAAAGGATAATTATGGAAGTTATTCCAGCAATAGATTTACTAGAAGGTCGTTGTGTGCGACTTTATCAGGGAGACTACTCGCTTTCGCAAGTTTTCAATGAAAATCCTGTAGATGTTGCTAAACAATGGTTAGAACAGGGTGCTACCAGATTACATGTAGTGGATTTGGATGGTGCAAAAGCCGGTAAAGTAGTAAATTTAGGAGCAATTGAAGCGATCGCTCAAGCGGTATCGATCCCAATACAAGTTGGTGGGGGTTTGCGTAGCCAAGAAAGCGTACAACAGCTACTAAATATCGGCGTACAGCGAGTAATTCTGGGAACCATCGCCGTAGAACAACCGCAGTTAGTGCAACAACTCTGTCAGGAATTTCCCGGACAGATTATTATAGGCATTGATGCTCGTAATGGTAAAGTAGCAACTCGCGGTTGGTTAGAAACCTCGGAAGTTTTTGCTACCCAACTTGCCGTAAGAATGCAAGAATTGGGAGCAGCAGCAGTAATTTACACTGATATTCACCGTGACGGAACCCTCACAGGCCCGAATTTAGAAGCTTTACGCGAACTCGCCAACGCCATAGATATCCCTGTTATTGCTTCTGGTGGTGTAAGTTCCATAACGGATCTGTTGAGTTTGCTAGCACTAGAACCTCAAGGCGTGACTGGTGCGATCGTCGGTCGTGCCTTATATACTGGTGATATTTCCCTTAAAGAAGCAGTGCAAGCAGTAGGTTCGGGACGCATTCAGGATATACCCCCTGATCTGGATTTTTCAGCATTTGTGTAAAAATTAATACTCTTTTTGATTTTGGATTTTAGATTTTGGATTGTAAAAACCTTACAAAGAGTGCTGTTTTTGGAATCCATCTGTCGCAAACATTTTTCCAGATGGTATAAAAACACAAAAATTTTTCCCCCTCTCTGCTTGCGGAGAGGGGGTTAGGGGGTGAGGTTCTATAAACTACACTCTAAAGATTCACGTGTAGAAACTCCTGTTTTAGAATTAACACCACTTGCCTTAGCACAAAGTTTCTTCAATTCCAAACCATCAATAACTGCATTGGTGAAGTCAGCACCCGTAATATTCACATCATCAAAAGTAGAATACAACATCATTGCATCTGTAAAAATTGCATCACTTAAATCTGCACCTCGGAAATCTACCAAATAAGCTATACCATTGGTAAAATCTGCACTATGCAAATTTGCTTCACCTAAAAAAGCACTGTTAAAAACAGCACCACGCAAATCAGCATCACTAAAATTAGCTTTCTCCAACTTCACCTTGGCAAACTCCTCGGCAATTAAAGTTTGACCGGAGAAATCTTTGTTACTCATTTCCTTATAGCCAGCAAAACGACTCACGCTAGAAGATTTTGCTGCTTCTGCCGAAAGGGGAAACAACAGCAGCACAATAGCTAAGATAAAGCCAACTAGTACTCGCCAAGACTTCATAATGTAAACTTAATAAAACTCAACACTTACACCATTAAATACTAGGGAGTAGGGAGTAGGGAATGGGGAGGGAATAGGAAATAGGGGCTAGGGGCTAGGGGTTAGAGGCTAGGGTGTTTTTTCAAACTGTGAGATCCCCTTGGGAAAAACCTGTCCAAAATTGCCCAGCCTTGGTCACGAGGCGGTGTT
>JBHYDF010000171.1:0-18532 GCA_051861145.1 Nostocaceae cyanobacterium | reverse complement strand
GTCATTGGTCATTGGTCATTGGTCATTGGTCATTGGTCATTGGTCATTGGTCATCAGCCTTGTACAAATGACAAATGACAAAGGACAAATGACAAATGACAATTTATGGTCGATACAACCACAAAGGCAAACCATTGGTAGACATTTCAAATTCCAGCCAGTCAAGTTTAGATGCTAGTCGAGATGAACTCTGTTTACTTCCTGGTAGGAAGCGACTCAAAAAGGGTTTGCGTTCTTCTAAGGTAAAGACGGGTGTTTTTTCCGTATCTAAACCGACGAGTTCTGCTGCCCAGCGACGAGCATCTTCCTCTGTTCCTAATTTGTCTACAATACCTAATTCTACGGCTTGCTGACCAGTAAAAATCCGACCATCGGCAAAACTTCTCACAGTTTCTTCCGCTAAATTTCGCGCTTGCGCTACCGTTTGTACGAACTGCTGATAACTTGTGTCAATTAACTCTTGCAAAATATTTTGTTCGGCTTCGGTCAGTTCCCGGTCAAAAGCCAAAATGTCTTTGTAGGGTCCAGATTTAATCACCTTAAAGGAAATACCGATTTTTTGCAATAAACGTTCCAAGTTATTGCCACGTAAAATCACACCTATGCTACCCGTAATCGTACCCGGATTAGCCATGATGTGTTCGGCTCCCATACCTATGTATACACCACCAGAAGCGGAAATATTGCCAAAACTGGCGACAATTTTTACTTTTTCGCGTAAACGCTGTAAGGCGCTGTAGATTTCTTGAGAATCTCCTACTGTTCCGCCAGGACTATCTATGCGTAGCAGTAAAGCCGGAAACTTTCTCTCTTCGACAGTTTTTAGAGCATCTAAAACTCTTTTGCGAGTAGCACTACCTATCGCACCAGTAATTTCAATTCGAGCAATTTGTTTGCGAAACTTGGGCTTAAAAGGCCAAACCATGAGCAGTCAAAAATACCTATAAACAGAATATAAAATGCAACAGCAATAGATAAGCTACTTTCCTTAAGCAAGAAAAACAGCAAGGATTGCACTAATCCGAATTTTAATTTAATTTTCCTGACTTGCCTATTTTCTTTATAAATAAGTAGGCTGAAAACCTTGTGGCTTCAAAATTCAAGAGTCCAGGTCTTGAATCAAGACTCTGGACTCTCGAGTTGCTGACTAACATATCTGTTCTAAGTTTTTAATAATAATTTACTAATGCCAATCCTCTTTTAGATCAGAACTAGCCGCATTTTCAAATTTGAGGAATATAATTTCTCAGAGATACTATGCCGAGCCACAGCAGAAAATGCTGAAAAGATTACCGTAAAATTTGACACCGATAATAGGCATAGGTATCAAATAGCGCTCCAACGAAGCTACAAGTCAACCCAATTACAAATAGTCCTCCCAGGGCCGTGCCACTGCCAAAAATGATGAGAAACTGCAAAATGTGAGTAGCGATCGCCTCAGTCACTCCTTGTAAAAGGGGAATGTAACCCATAAGCGATACAATTAGTAGTACGCCGCCAATGAGAAACATGGGTGCTACGAAACTGAGGATCATCGTCAGCAGTAGTGAGCGGAGAAAGTTCATCCAAATCGTCATGCTCTTTAGGCTCCGTAAGTTTAGAGGATAATTGCCGTACGCCTAGTAGTCACCTTACTACAATAAAGTGCGATCGCTCCTCAATGGGCAAGAGTTCAAAAATCTTAAGTTTTCATTAAAAAACCTACATACAATTACCAAAGTATGTTGTGAAAGTTAAAGAAACACCAATTCAACATGAATCCAGAACAATCAAGCTTTATGCCAGTAATTATAGATTTACAGCAATCCAAGCGCTGTTAATTGCCACATTAATTTATGAGATGAGATTTAAAGTTAGTTAATGGTTAATGGTTAATGGTTAATAGCCATGAGCCATGAGCCATGAACCATGAACCATGAACCATGAACCATGAACAACCAACAAATGACTAATGACTAAATCAGCTATTCTAAATGGAGTAGTTACTAGGAGCATCTTTTTAGGAACATTTTGGAACTTTTCCATACATTTGTGCGACGATAAATAAAGATGTGAAGCTTTTGCTCCGTCTTTGACACAAGCAGACTTTAACTACGAAAGTTATAAATTGCTTGCACGGGATACAAACATATGCTACGGCGAGTTGTTACTGGAAGCCCGGTGTCTGAAATTAAAAAATTAGAGCCTTGAAGCTTGCTTTGAGGCGTTGCTGGATACGCCTGCATTCAATTCGTTGGATGTTGTTATACTCAGGATTGCTAAGATGTCTATGATGGATGTCTGTAGTTGTTCGGGTTAAAAGTATCAGTTACCGAGTTAGTTGGTGAACATTGAGCGAGACTACATCCAAATTTAGTTTGGGAGTATGGAGTCAGCGACTGCTGGCGGCAATTTTTTTGGGTGGACAAGTAGTAGTCCACCTTCTGAAAGCTAAAATCCATCGGCGTAACACCCTTGAACAAATGGCAGTAGTAGGGCCAGATTCACTGTTTATTGCCCTATTAACGGCTGTTTTTGTTGGTGCGGTGTTTACTATTCAGGTAGCGCGGGAGTTTGTTAACTTTGGTGCTGGAAACCTGGTTGGTGGAGTGCTGGCGTTAGCGCTGACACGAGAACTCTCCCCCGTCCTCACAGCAGTGATTTTAGCAGGGCGTGTTGGTTCGGCGTTTGCAGCGGAAATAGGCACAATGCGAGTAACAGAACAAATTGATGCCCTATTGATGTTAAAAAGCGATCCGATTGATTTTCTAGTTATTCCCCGCGTGCTTGCTTGCTTGTTAATGATGCCAATTTTAACTTTACTGTCGTTGGTAACAGGCATGTTGGGAGGAATGCTAGTTGCGACGAATGTATACAATCTTTCAGACACGCAATTTTTAGATTCAGCCCGTAACTTTCTTGGCCTGTGGGATATTGTTAGCGCCATGATTAAGGCGTGTTGCTTTGGAGTTTTAATTGCTGTAATTGGTTGCAGTTGGGGTTTGACAACAACAGGAGGAGCTAAAGGTGTGGGACAATCAACCACAACCGCTGTAGTTACCGCCTTGCTGATTATATTTATTAGCAACTTCTTTTTATCTTGGTTAATGTTTCAGGGAACCGGCAGTGCGTTGCAGCAAGGGTTCTAAGAGTTAGGAGTTAAGAGTTAGGAGTTAAGAGTTAGGAGTTAGGAGTTAGGAGTTATGAGTTATGAGTTATGAGTTATGAGTTGTTAAAAATACTCCTCACTCCTCACTCCTAACTCCTAACTTTTAAAATATGAGTAATGTCTACTAACAAAACAGGATTTGAGACTGTGACTACTTCGCAAGCACCATTATCGACATCTACTGTGGAACTTAAGCCTAGTTACAACATACCTGTAGTGTTAGTGATTGGGGCAATTCCACTACTGCTGGTACAACCTTGGATCGGTGGTGCGATCGCACTGTTTGGATTATTTCTCATGTTTCAAGCGGTAACGTTGCGGTTGCAATTTACCGCCACTGACTTAGATATATACAGAGGCGAAAAATTAATTCGACGTTTTCCTTACCAAGAATGGCAAAACTGGCGCATTTTCTGGGATAGAGTTCCTATCCTGTTTTACTTTAAAGAAATTAAAAGTATTCACTTTTTGCCAATTATATTTGACCCCAATACTCTGAAAACTTGTCTGGAACAACGCTGTCCGCGTATTTAGTATTTCTAGAGTCAACAGTCAAACTGTCAACAGTCTAAACACTTAGACTTTTGACTTTTGACTGTGAATTGCTTAAAAACCGCTATACTTGGGATTTGAGACTTTTATAGCTCCGAAATTGTATATTGCTGAAAACTATTTGATTGCGTTATAGGAATCACATTATTGTTTATGAACCCAGAGGAATATCAAACCCCACAACCAACAGATGAATCCTTCGTACAAAAAGAAGAACAAAGCCCTACAAATCAGCAACCAGAAAACTCATCTGTAGAGTCAGTTCAAGAAGCAGTACAAGACTCTACAGTTGAGATAGAACAAGACTACTCAACTTCTGCTTTACCGCAAACAGATGAATTGATAGAAGAATCTTCTGTTGATGAGGTTGTGGCGCAGCTGGAAGAATTAGAATCAGCATCAAAGTCAGAAGATAATCAATTAGAAGCCCAAGCGGTGGGACGACTCGCAGAATTACAACAACAAGAACAAGCCCTCAAAGAAGAAATTGTCAACTTGCAAGCATCCTACAAAACCCTTCAAGCGCAGATGAATGAAACGCAAGTGGCAATGGGGAAAATGGTGCAAGAGGCGCTTTCTGGGTTAGAACAACGCAAAGGGGCGCTGCAAATAGCTGTAGAACAGTTAGAACGTCGTCAAGAACGCATCCGCAACGAAATGCGAACTACATTTGCAGGTGCTTCTCAAGATTTGGCAATTCGGGTACAGGGTTTTAAAGATTATCTCACAGGTAGCTTACAAGATTTAGCAGCCGCCGCAGAACAGTTGCAGTTAGTGTCTTTGGCGAAACCAGAACCAGAAAGGCCTGTGATTAAAGAGGTAAAGCCCGCAGAAATTCAACCAGGGACACCGCAATTTGCTCAACAACAGTTTCAAGAGACTACAAAACAAATTCGCCGCCTGATAGATCAGTATCGTGCTAGACCAGATTACTACGGCCCACCTTGGCAACTACGCCGTACTTTTGAACCAGTCCACGCCGAACGAGTATCCAACTGGTTCTTTAACCAAGGGGGACGGGGTGCTTTGCGGACGATGGGTAGTAGGTTGCAAAATATACTGGTAGCTTCAGCAGTTATATCGATACTACATAAATTGTATGGCGATCGCGTCCGCAGTTTGGTGGTAGCAGATTCACCGGAACGTTTGGGTGAGTGGCGGCGTGGCTTGCAGGATTGTTTAGGAATTGGTCGTCCAGATTTTGGTCCAGATAGAGGAGTGGCATTATTTGAGACACCGGAAGCGGTAGCACAAAAAGCCGAACGCTTGGAAAAATCGAATTTGCTGCCATTAATAATCATCGATGATTCAGAGGAGAAAATTAACTTAGCGCTGCTACAATTTCCCTTGTGGTTAGCCTTTGCCCCTGACCCCAGAATGATGAGAAATTATGAAGATGATTATTGATTAGTCATTAGTCATTAGTCATTAGTCATTAGCAAAGACAAATGACTAGTGAAAACTCCTAACTCCTAACTCCTAACTCCTAACTCTACTAATATGGCTATTTGGTTAAGTTTGTGTGGGGCAATTTTACTTGTAGCTTACCTGTTGGGTTCTATTCCCACCGGCTACACATTAGTAAAGTGGTTAAAAGGCATTGATATTCGCGAAGTTGGTTCCGGTTCTACTGGGGCAACTAATGTGTTAAGAACATTAGGTAAAGGACCTGGGGCATTTGTTTTATTAATTGATTGTCTCAAGGGAGTTTCAGCAATCTTTCTCGTTTACTGGTTATTCAACTTCGCTTCAACTCAAAATATTATTCCGCCAACTTTAAATCCAGAAATCTGGCTATCTTGGATGGTAACTTTAGCTGGGTTTGCAGCGGTACTCGGACATAGTAAATCAATTTTTTTAGGGTTTAGTGGTGGTAAATCGGTTGCTACTAGTTTGGGTATTTTGTTAGCAATGAATTGGCAGGTTGCTTTGGCGACTGTGGGTGTATTTGCTATTGTCGTGGCAATATCGCGGATTGTTTCTTTGAGTTCAATTTCCGGTGCTGTTGCTGTTTCGATTTTCATGGTAGTTTTGCATCAACCGTTACCATACATTTTGTTTGGTGTTGCTGGTGGTTTGTATGTGATTTTGCGGCATCGTAGTAATCTTGAACGGATACTTGCGGGTACTGAACCAAAATTAGGGCAAAAGGTACAGGTGGAAGCACAAGAAAGTTGAACCCCACCCCTAACCCCTCCCCGCAAGCGGGGAGGGGAATAATTATAAGATTTACGCAAGATGAGGTTGAAAACATTATTCTTGCGTAGCAGTAATTCATGAATTACCGCTATTTTCCTTATGTTTTGCGTAAGTCCTGAATTATTTTCCTCTTCTGTGCAAGCGGGGAGGAGAGAAATTATTCCCCCCTCTCTGCAAGCGGAGAGGGGGTTAGGGGGTGAGGTTTTTCATAGAATATTAGTATCAGCGATTGGTGACTTTCTCATGGTTAAGGCAAATACCGGAAATAAACTCACCTTAGAAGAATTTCTGACGTTGCCAGAAGGAGATGTAAACTATGAGTTTGTAGAAGGTCAAGCCGTACCGAAAGTGTCTCCCAAATATTTCCATTCAACTTTACAAGCAGCGTTATTACTTCTCATACGTGCATGGTGCAAGGGCAAAGGTAGAGTTGGTTCAGAGTGGGCTATTATATTAAAACGTCAAGGTGAAGATTGGGCACCAGTACCGGATTTGACTTATATTTCTTACGAACGTTTACCTAGAGATTGGCGGCGTAATGAAGCTTGTCCTATCCCTCCAGAATTGGTAATTGAAATTATTTCTCCAGACCAAACAAAGAAAGAATTTGATGACAAGGCTAAGGATTATTGTGCTGCGGGAGTATCAAGAGTTTGGATTGTAAATCCAGAAGAAATGAGTATTAAGGTATTTTTATCGACAGAATCAAGCCAAATTTATACCGATAATATGCCTATTGTGGATGTGTTACTTCCAGGTTTAGAATTAACAGTCAAACAAATTTTTGAAGAGGCAGAGTTGATTTAATTTTTCAAGTTTTAAGGTGTTTTGTTCAAGCTCAGTGATATCTCGGTAATAAAGTTAGAGTAATGTTTCAAACTAAACACCATTTTAACAATAGAACTTTTGAAAATACAGGGTTTGAGGTTCTGCGAACTAACCATCTGCAACCAAATTAAACACTGTAATTTCTGGACGCGAACCAAATCGAATATGTAGTCCAGTCATCCCTATTCCCTGGTTGGTATATACAATCATCTTTCCAACCTGATAGCTTCCTGAATAATACTTTTCGGCTAAATTCGGAAGAATAAATGGTTTAAAAAAAGGAAGGCGCACTTGTCCGGCGTGGGAATGTCCTGATAACTGCAAGTCAAAGCGTTGTGTTGCAGCAGTGGTATCAGCAAAGTCTGGTTCGTGTACTAGAATAATTGCTGTTCCCTGACTAGGCAATTGCTTCAGCACCAAATCCAGGCGGTCTTTACCGAACCATACGTCATCTAAACCAGCAATGTATAGTATTGCACTTTCCCTTTGTAAAGTGTAAACAGTATTTTTGAGCAGAACTATGCCTTTTTGTTGTAGTAATTGGCTTATTGCTTGTGGATCTGCTTCATAATCATGATTGCCTAAAACTGCTATAGTTTTATCTTTAGGTGTAAGCTGTGCTAAAGTCTCTTGGAGCTTGGGAATAAATTGTTGTGAATTACGGGTCACTAAGTCCCCTGTAATCACGATTAAGTCTGGTTTTTGTTGGTTTACTAAGCGAAAAATTCGATTTAAACCTTGTTGAGTCGTCCACCTATCCGTATGAATATCACTAATTTGTACAATTCGATAACCATTAAATTCCGATGCCAAATGTGGTAAGTTTATTTGCAATGAATTAATTTCAATCCAATTTGGTTCAATGAAGTAGGCATAAAAGAAGACCAACAGAAACGATAATTTGACAAATCGTAAGACCAATTTACGGGTATTTTTTAGCCTGTAACGTTTTCTCAAGACGTAATCTCCATTGTTTGTGACTGCAAGATTCTATATTTGATAGCGTTTACCTAAATTTGTCTAACACTCTTACAACAGTTGCTAAATTCAATCAACAATTAAATATAGCAATGGCAGCATCTCAATTTTGCATGAATAGCCAGGCACTTAAGTGCCTGTCTGAAAGCGCGCATTCCTCTACAAGAGGACTGGGAAAATTATTTAACAAGGACTGTAAGTGCCTGTCTGAAAGCGTGCATTCCTCTACAAGAGGACTGGGAAAATTATTTAACAAGTATTTTGTCAAAATTGGGATGCTCCCTATAGCAATTTGCGCAGGATTCATGAGAATCTCTCTTTCTTTCTTCTCTTGGCTTCCTTGGCGTGTTGGCGGTTCGTAAAAAATATTTTCATGACTCAAATAGAAATGCTATATATTACACACTAAGTTCTGATTCTAAGAGATAGAAAATAGGACTAGCTAAAATGGTCAAGTTAAAAACCAGCCCAAATCGCTAAAATAATAGATTGGATCTAATAATTCTGTATAAACTTATGAGACTTCCTATCGTAGCTATTATTGGTCGCCCGAATGTGGGCAAATCTACCTTTGTCAATCGTTTGGCTGGGGAACAATCTGCTATTGTTTACGATGAACCAGGAGTGACGCGCGATCGCACATACCTACCCGCTTTTTGGCGCGATCGCGAGTTTTTGGTTGTCGATACTGGTGGTTTAGTATTTAACGATGATACCGAATTTCTACCACTGATTCGCCAACAAGCATTAGCAGCGCTTGCGGAAGCAAGTGCGGCTATTTTTGTTGTCGATGGTACTACAGGCCCAACCGTAGCTGATGAAGAAATCGCTGAATGGTTGCGACAACAACCTGTACCCGTGCTGTTGGCTGTGAATAAGTGCGAATCTCCACAACAAGGTTTAATTCAAGCTGCCGAATTTTGGCAACTGGGATTAGGTGAACCTTACCCTATTTCTGCTATTCATGGTAGCGGTACGGGAGAGATACTTGATGCACTGGTTGAATATTTACCATTAGTAGAGGAAATACCAGAAAATAACGAGATTAATGTAGCAATTGTTGGACGTCCAAATGTCGGTAAATCGAGTTTATTAAATGCTTTGGTTGGGGAAGAAAGGGTAATTGTTAGCCCAATTTCTGGTACAACTCGCGATGCAATTGATACTGTTATTGAACGTAACGGACAAAGTTACCGCTTGATTGATACGGCGGGAATTAGGAAAAAGAAAAACGTTGAATACGGGACTGAATTCTTTAGTATCAATCGCGCTTTCAAAGCAATTCGCCGCGCCAATGTGGTTTTATTTGTAATAGATGCTCTTGACGGCGTTACCGAACAAGACCAAAAATTGGCTGGACGGATTATTGAAGAAGGAAGAGCCTGTGTTTTAGTAGTAAATAAATGGGATGCGGTAGAAAAAGATTCTTACACGATTTACGATTACGAAAAACATCTGCAAGAACGGCTACATTTTACTGAATGGGCAGAAACTATTTTTGTCAGTGCTTTAACTGGACAAAGAGTAGAAAAAATTTTGGAGAAAGTAAATAATGCAGCTGAGGAACACAAACGCCGGGTAAGCACATCTGTAATTAATGAAGTTCTTGAAGAAGCGGTGCGTTGGCATTCAGCGCCAGTGAGTCGTAGTGGCAAACAGGGCAAAATTTATTATGGTACGCAAGTTAGTACCCAACCGCCTACAATAGCATTATTTGTTAACGAAGCCAAACGCTTTAACGACAACTACCGCCGCTACATTGAGCGACAATTCCGGCAACAATTAGGATTTAAGGGTACTCCGATCCGGTTGTTGTGGCGGAGTAAAAAAGCTCGAGATGTGGAAAATGCTAATGTTAATAGAGCTACCCGCGTTTAATAATCGTCATTTGTCATTTGTCATTTGTCATTTGTACAACGCTAATGGCTAATAACTAATGACTAATGACTAATGACTAATGACTAATGACTAAACATGGATTTACTGCGATCGCTACCACTTAACCTTTACTTAGAACATCCGCAAACTTGGTTACATAAACTCGATCCGCGAGTCAAGTTGATTTGGTTGATGAGTTTTCTGACGACTTATGTTTTTGCCAACAATTTGTGGCAAGTGCTGCTTGTAGTACTGTTGATTATTATTACCTTAATTGCGAGAATCCCAAGGCGAGTATGGCAACAGCAGATGGGTTGGCTGTTGATGTTGTGCTTTTTTGTTTTAACGATTATATCTATTAGTCCTGATGGGCTTGGTGTCAAGTATCAACCGCGTTTACCAGCTAGCGAACCAGTCGGAACTGAAAATTCTAGTCCTAACACTTCAACTCAAACTAATCCTTTTTTGCTAGCAAATAATCACCAAGATTACAACTACGTGGTGTTTGACAAGGGGCCAGTTACAGTAACTCGTCGTTCTTTAGATTTGGCGGTGAGTTTTAGTACGATATTATTTACTGTTATTTACAGTACTAACTTATATCTGCTTACAACTGCACCAGAGGAAATTACAGCAGCCATTGAAAGTTTAATGCAACCTCTGCGACGGTTGAAAGTGCCTGTTACGGAAATTACACTGACTTTAACTTTATCTTTACGGTTTATACCTTTAGTTTTGGAAGAAGTTCAGAATTTAGTTCGTTCTATAATGACAAGGGCAATTAATTGGAAAAAGTTAGGATTTAAAGGAGCAATGAAAGTTTGGCTGCTGGTAGCAGAAAGGCTGTTAGAAAATTTGCTTTTACGAGCAGAGCAAATGGCTAATGCTATGATGGTGCGGGGTTTTACCAGTCCCAATCAACATCGAGTACAATGGCACGAATTACGATTAAGAAGATGGGATTGGCTAGGTATTGCAATTTTAATTTTATTCTGGGGAGTGCGGTTGGCAATAGGCACTCAAGCTTAAGAATTTTAGATTTTGGATTTTGGATTAGTCATTAGTCATTAGTCATTAGTCATTAGTCATTGGTCATTGGTCATTAGTCATTAGTTATGGTTTATTAGTATGAAGCAAAGGACAAATGACAAAGGACAAATGACAAAGGACAAAGGACAAATGACAAAGGACAAATGACAAATGACAACTAGCGGGTTGCCATTTCGCCGAAATATTTATGTGTCTCAAGATACATAATTGCGCGTACCTCATACCACATATTTGCATCAAAAAGAAAGGATAAATTTGTCTTGCGCGAACTCTAATTATGTGCTTAGATATCGCGTAGAAAGAATATTCGTCATATATCAAAATTTGGCGTTGTTCTACTTTGCGAATTACGAATAGAAGATAGGGCGCATCTAGCTGAATCGTTGTGTTAGTCAATCTTAGTCTTGTGCGTTTTCATCTATAGCCGATTGAATCTACAACTGAGTATGCGCTGATACCAAGTATTAAGCATTGACAACAAAAAATAATTATGGTACTCAGGTGTCAGATTCTTGAAAAGGCGTTAGGGTATCCCGGCCAAGAGACTTGCTAACGCCCTTGACGAAATCAGATAAGGATAACATATATCATGCCACAAAATACAGATTACAGCCACACCAACTCAGGAACTCAAGCGATCGCCTACAAAAAGCGCCTTAATCCTTGGGCTGTCGCACGTTTGCTTCCGGATGCAGAACAGGAGATTGTCGCTAGATTCCGTAGTCTATCTGATGCTGAAGGTCATATGCAACTTCTGCGTCAACTCTCACCTGATGCTAGCTTCTCGCTTGTGTTTGACTATCAGCGAGATGATTCTGTGAATTAAAGTTTTGACGATGCGGATCGCACTATAAGGGAATTCAGGGTGCGTGCGATCGCGCTACAGATAGTGATGATTGTGTTTACTTGACTGGTTAAAGAGTCTTCCTAGTCCTCTTGTAGAGGACTTTAGCTATCAGACAGGGATTTAAATCCCTGGCTTGCTTGCGGTGGTGGAAGAAGGTGCGATCGCCATTTAAGGGAAAATTCTGTAAATGTCTTTGCGATGAGCGATGCGATCGCAAATTAACGTTTGTGTCTCTTTATTAACCGTAATACCAATCCGGTAGTCACCTACACGAATTTTGTATTTATCGGTATAACCTTTTAGTTTTTTCAGATATCCTAGTTCAAAAGGATTCTCTGATTCTAATTCTTGAAATACGATTGGTTCTACTCGACTTTGAATGTCTTCTGGTAAATCAGCAAGTTCTTTCAAAAATCGCTTACTATATTCAACTTTCCACATTTTTAGCTTTTAGTGATGCATAATACTTAAGGGCTTCCTCTTTAGAAAGTCTTTCTTCATCTTCTACTTCTTCGATGAGTTTAGCTAAACCGTAATCTTCTAATATTTCTTCAATTTTTTCAAATTCAGAAATGGGAATTTGTACAGCGATAGGTTGCTGATTTTCGTCAAGTACATAGTTTTTGTGGATTTGTAGCATTTTTCCTGTGATAGCAGTTTTACTGTGAAAACTTAGGGAATAATAAAAGCATATTTTTGTCTTTATTCTATTTTAAGGCGAGATGTAATCCACAGAGGAATACAACATAGCATGAATTCACCCCTTATCTCTAGCTTTTTAAACTGGAAGGAGGAGGTTTAAAGCGTTAGGTTTGTGTCCTGTGAGAAGGTGCGATACGCGAAGCGTAAAGCCGGAGGCTTATCGCCTTTAATTACTAAAACAAATCTGAAATGTCGAGTTCAAAGGTTGAAAGTTGGAATTTTGAGGGCGATCGCTTCACACAATACAATTCATTTTTACTACCAAAGGTCAAAAGTTGCGCTGAAAGCTGAGAATTTAAGTTACAAGAGATATAGCTTACAGGCAAAAGGGTTCGGCAATGAGTGAGTTACAAACCCAGTTACCCACAGATACATGGATTTATGCTTCTTGGGATGAGTATGAGCAGACACTCGCTAACTTGCTCAACGAGAAGACAAAAAGTTATTACTACAAAGGACATATGAGGCTGGAAATGACTCCAGTGAGTTTTGATCATGGTCAAGATCATGTTGTAATTATTTTTGCCGTAACTCTATTTGCAGCACTTAAAGGGATTCCAGCAAGAGGTTTAGACACTACCACCTTTCGTAAAACAGGTGTTCAGGATTGTCAACCAGATGTAGCGTATTATCTTAGAGAACGCAGCCAAACTATCCCAACTGGTACAGGGATTGTCAAACTTGATCGCTACCCTGCACCGGATTTGGTGATTGAGATTGCGAAAACATCTCTGTTGGATGACTTGGGTACAAAGCGATCGCTCTACGAAGATTTAAATGTATCTGAATATTGGGTTGTGGATGTGCAAAATGCCCAAATTATCGCTTATGCTATTGCAGACCAAGGCAGTAAACGTATACGTGAATCTCAGGTATTACCGGGACTGGCGATCGCTATTTTAGAGGAAGCTTTACGCCGTAGTCGAGAAATGAATCAATCTGAGGTTGGAACTTGGTTATTGAGTCAGTTTCAACAAAAGGAGGATTGAGCGTTTATTGAGGAATTGAGGGTGCGATCGCTCTTTTCGAGCATGTTCTGAAACTAGGCAAAACTAACTACTTCTACACAACGTTCAACAGCCAAGCTTTTACGATTCATTTTAATTCGCTCAATTTTGTGAAGAGTCTCTGCTGTCAGGTAGCTTTCACCGCAGTGGGGACAGCTGACAAAGGGAATGTTTTTCATTACCAGTAAATCTTCACCTTTGCCGTATGTCCTAGTAATCCTGCGGGTTTTTGCTCCTTCGCTTCCACAAATCTCGCAAATCATATTAAACTTTTAACACTTGAGAGTAATCGCCCTAGCGTATGCGTAAGAATAATGGGGTAGAAGAAGGGTTTTTATCTCATAGCGTTTGAGCAAGTGGTTTGAGGTCAATCCTGCGGTTAACTCTACCTTTTCATCTTGTGTAAGAAATAGAGGCATTAAAAATTGGTACTCTTGCTTGTACCATTGAGATAAAACTACCCCTTCTTTCCTTTGCAATTCTATTTCGCCATAAATTGTTCTAAAAATTAAGTGTTGGTTATTTGCTAAAGAACCAAATACTTTTGATAACCTCTGCTTGTTGTCAGTGTCATCAAACATATGCTTTAAAGTGTGTGGAGAAAAATAAATTATCCATTGTTCATTAAAATCAGGTGGAGAGTATTTGATTTTAAAATCTTCTGCCAACACATCTCTAACAGGAGGTTCTCCAGTATGAACACATTTAAACTTTCATTTACCTTTGCCTGGCTCATAGATCATCCAAAGTGGATCGGATGTCTTACTAACAAGACATCCTGCTTTCCAAAACGCTATTTTTTTCTCAGGAACCTCGTAAACTGCTTTTTGTTCTTTTGCAATTTAAAAATTTGCTCTTAGGTAAAGTTCTAAAACTTTTTTGTCTGCTCCCCAATATTCATCTTTGGCTACATCAGCAACCATGTCTAACCATTCAGGAGATTGATGATTTGCAAAATTATATAGTGGGATATTTCCCATACGTGAACCTGATAATTTATTTAATGCTTTTTTAGCATTGAAATTTTGTTCATATAATCAGTAATTTCACGCAAATTATCAATCCAACAAGCTAGCTAAAAAAAATACTTCCTTGCCCAAGCTTAAAAATAGATATTAGAGGTCATTTATAAAGAAAATCTGATCCCCCCAACCCCCCTTAAAAAGGGGGGCTAGTAATTATTTCTCCCCCCTTTTTAAGGGGGGATTAAGGGGGGATCTAGGATGAAACTAAGGTTTAGAGGCTTAATATTTACTTTATAAATGGTCTCTTATAAACTAAAAAGCCCGCGCAGGCGGGCTTTGTTTGTGTAGCCCCAGCCTTCAGCCTGCGGGCATATATAGGGCTTGCTGAATAAGTCTCTAAAGCAAATCTAGAAGCCACACAGCTTGCTGTTAGGGTTGTTTCGTTGCTCAGTTTCCAAATTTACCCAGCGATCGCCGTTACATAGTGCAAGGGTTTTGAGACTCTAGATGTTATAACGAATAGCACTTGCTTGGTGGAAAAAGGCTTGAACCCCTTATCTGGACTACCTTACACTTTTATTCAGCAAGCCCTATATAGACTATTTTCTACTTCCGACTTGCTGTCGGCATACCCAAAATATCCTCAATTCTCGGCATCTCTTCCAACGGAATCACTCTACCTTCATCCTCAAAACCAGCAATTTGGTCAAAGTTCAAATACCGATACAATTCACCCGCAAAAGGATGAATTTTATTCGCCACAATATCCATATATTCTTGTACTGTAGGAACCCGTCCAAGCAACGCGCAAACTGCTGCTAATTCCGCTGAACCAAGATACACTCGCGCATCTTTACCCATGCGATTATTGAAGTTACGGGTAGAAGTTGAAAACACCGTTGCACCATCTTCAACTCGCGCTTGATTCCCCATACATAAACTACACCCTGGCATTTCTGTACGCGCACCCGCCGCACCAAAAATACCATACACACCTTCTTCTTTTAATTGATGTTCATCCATGCGAGTTGGCGGACAAATCCACAAACGAGTTTTAACCGCGCCTGCACCTTCCAAAACTTTCGCCGTTGCTCGATAATGACCAATATTCGTCATACAAGAACCAACGAATACTTCATCAACTTTGTCACCTACAACTTCAGACAATAATTTCACATTATCGGGGTCATTTGGTGCAGCCACAATTGGTTCTTTAATTTCGTTCAAATCAATTTCAATTATTTCTGCATACTCCGCATTCGCATCGGCTTCCATTAACACTGGGTTCGCTAACCATTCTTCCATTTTCGCAACGCGGCGCATAATAGTACGGGCATCTTTATAACCCCGTGCTACCATGTTTTTCAACAAGGCAACGTTAGAACGCAGATATTCAGAAACTGTCTCAATACTCAGTTTAATCGTGCAACCTGCACAAGAACGTTCTGCTGTTGCATCAGTAAGTTCAAAAGCTTGCTCAACTTTCAAATCTGGCAAACCTTCAATTTCCATTATCCGCCCAGCGAAAACATTTTTCTTGTTCTGCTTTTCTACCGTCAGCAAACCTTTTTGAATTGCTACGTAAGGAATTGCATTCACAATATCGCGTAAAGTTACACCCGGTTGCAATTCACCTTTGAATCTTACTAATACTGATTCTGGCATATCCAAAGGCATCACACCCAACGCGCCTGCAAACGCCACTAACCCGGAACCAGCAGGGAAGGAAATACCCAAGGGGAAGCGAGTGTGAGAGTCGCCGCCAGTTCCCACGGTATCAGGTAGCAACATTCGGTTTAACCAAGAGTGAATGATCCCATCGCCGGGACGTAAGGCGACACCGCCGCGAGAAGCGAAAAAGTCCGGTAGTTCGTGGTGAGTTAGGATATCAACTGGTTTGGGATACGCAGCAGTGTGACAAAAACTTTGCATTACCAAATCTGCACTGAAACCGAGACAGGCGAGTTCCTTCAACTCATCTCGTGTCATCGGTCCAGTGGTATCCTGAGAACCTACGGTAGTCATGATGGGTTCGCAGTACGTACCGGGACGAACACCAGGTAAACCGCAAGCTTTACCTACCATTTTCTGTGCTAAAGTATAACCCTTGACCCCCCCTTCAGTCCCCCCCGTAGACGGGGAGGAAACAGGGAGAGTTGGACGGTTAAAGACGGAAATAGTTTCTAAACCAAGTTCTTGCCTGATTTTATCGGTGAGGGTGCGTCCAATTAGTAAGGGAATCCGTCCACCTGCGCGTACTTCATCGAGAATGGTATCAGGTCTGAGGGTGAAAGTGGAAATTACTTCGCCTGCTTCGTTGGTAATTTCCCCTTTGTAGGGATGGATGGTAATAACCATACCCGTTTCCATCTTGGTAACGTCGCATTGGATGGGGAAAGCACCAGCATCTTCGGCGGTGTTGAAGAATATAGGCGCAATGGTTCCACCTAAAACATATCCACCCGATCGCTTGTTGGGAACGTAAGGAATATCATTACCGATGTGCCACAATACTGAGTTAATAGCGGATTTTCGAGAGGAACCTGTACCTACCACATCCCCCACATACGCGACGGGATAACCTTTTTTCTTCAATTCCGCAATGGTTTCCAAACCACCAGGCATCCGTGATTCTAGCATTGCCAAGGCGTGTAAAGGAATATCCGGGCGGGTAGTGGCTTGAGTCGCGGGGGATAAGTCGTCGGTGTTGGTTTCGCCGGGTACTTTAAAGACGGTGACATTGATGAATTCTGGTACTTGCGGACGAATAGTAAACCATTCCGCTTGTGCCCAAGAGTCTATCACGCGCTTGGCAAAGGGGTTTACTTTGGACAATTCCAAAATATCGTGGAAGGCGTCATATACTAGCAAAATTTTGCTTAATGCAGAAGCGGCGTAGGCGGCGATGGGTTCTTTTCCTTCTCCCCCCATTACTAGAGGTGTTTCGGAAGAGTCTGAGAAAGATAGGCTAGGAGTTTGCAGCAGTTCGATTAAAGATTGGACATTGTAGCCACCTACCATCGTCCCTAGTAATTGTACAGCTTCAATGGGTGAAACTAGGGGACTGGTGATTTCCTCTTTAGCGATCGCCGTCAGAAAACCCGCTTTGACGTATGCTGCTGGATCGACTCCGGGTGGTACGCGATCGCGCAACAAATGCAATAAAAACTCTTCTTCTCCCGCAGGCGGATTCTTCAGTAATTCACACAGTTCTGATGTTTGTTTTGCATCTAAAGGCAGCGGGGGAATTCCCAAAGCAGCGCGTTCAGCTACGTGTTGACGGTATGATTCCAGCATTTTCGTCTCCAAAGGTTCAGGCAACAAATTTTTCAGCAGTTATTATCGCTTCCCTAGTCTAAGGGTAGTTTTATCTGACAAATCTTTTCAGGAGGAATTCTGTAAGTAAAACACCCTTAGTTTCTGTTTTTGTTTGACAAGGACTTATAATTGTCTACTGTATAGCTACTATTACATAAATAGCTCTGACTAGAGAATATTGAATTAGATTACATTCATTGATTTGATGTGCATCTGTTTTTAATATAAGATATTTGATTTGTCCGTTGCATCATACTTAATTCGTATATGTCCAAAACATACACCGTAGAACTTCACCATCAAGGCAAAATTCACACATTGCAAGTTCCAGAGAATGAGACTATATTATCAGTTGCGGACGCAGCTGGTTTAGATTTGCCGAGTTCCTGTCATGCTGGTGTTTGTACAACTTGCGCCGGTCAAATTATCGCAGGAACTGTGGATCAAAGTGATGGTATGGGCGTAAGTCCAGAACTACAAAAACAAGGTTACGTATTACTTTGCGTAGCCTATCCGCGTTCTGATTTAAAAATTGCCACAGAAAAAGAAGAAACGGTTTATCAATTGCAATTTGGGAAGAGTTAATTTTTGGGTGTTAATGGTTCATGGTTCATGGTTCATGGTTCATGGTTCATGACTATTAACTATTAACCATTAACCATTAACCATTAACTACTAACTCTTACGCTATCCTAGAAAAAATAATTAGGACTACTACAATGACAACTCATTTTATTACCGCAGAAATTAACCTGGAAGAAACTCCCACAGAACTACAAAAAAATATTGAAGCAGAGTTGAAAAAACAAGGAGAACCCCTACGTTGGGCAATTACCAATGTAGACGTTACACAGCAAAAAGCCACTGTGGAAGCTGTCGTCACCAGAGTTAAGAGTGAGGAGTGAGGAGTGAGGAGTGAGGAGTGAGGAGTTAAGAGTGAGGAGTGAGGAGTTAAGAGTTAGTAGTTAGTGGATAGTGGATAGTGGTTATTTATTGATAGTTAGTAAAACTCCTAACTCCTAACTCCTAACTCCTAACTCCTAACTCCTAACTCCTAACT
>JBHYDF010000170.1:0-18564 GCA_051861145.1 Nostocaceae cyanobacterium | reverse complement strand
AACCATTAACCATGAACCATTAACCATGAACCATTAACCATGAACCATTAACCATTAACAATATGTATATCATTAGAGAAATTACCAGAGCTATTCGTATAACTATAGTTCTCTGGTTGATGACTGCAATTATCTATCCTCTCTTCATTTTGGGAGTAGGTCAAACTCCTTTCTTACGGGAGCGGGCAAATGGGAGTATAGTACAGAATATTCAAGGTGAAGCAATTGGTTCGACTTTGATAGGTCAACAATTCCGATCTGACCGCTACTTCCGTTCTCGTCCCAGTACAGTTAGATACAGCCAAGGAAAACTAGCTAGACCTACTGGTATTTCTGGGGCAAGTAATCTTGCTCCAAGTAATCCTGAATTGGTGACTAGAATTGTAGAACAGGTAAATCAACTTCAGGATGAGGATATTCAACAACCGACCGCTGATTTAGTTTATACTTCAGGTTCTGGTTTAGACCCCCATATTTCCGTGAGATCAGCACAAGAACAGTTGGATAAAGTTGCTCGTGCGCGTGGTATTAGCCGAGAGGAAATATTGCCATTAATTAGAAAATATACGGATGGAAGATTTTTAGGAATTTTTGGCGAACCTGGAGTTAATGTTTTCAGATTAAATTATGCTCTTGACCTTCAAGAAGTGAACCGCAGGCAAAATCAATAATGGTTAATGGTTAATGGTTAATGGTTAATGGTTAATAGCCATGAACTATGAACTATTAACCATGAACTATGAACTATTAACAATTAACTATTAACCATTAACTATGAACAATTCTCCCATTTTTTCAGTGCGGCGGGGCAAACATAAAATCTTTATAGGTATGGCTCCGGGTGTGGGTAAAACTTACCGGATGCTGGAAGAAGGCAAGGCGCTGAAAGAAGAAGGTATTGATGTTGTCATTGGGTTGCTGGAAACCCACGGACGTAGGGAAACTGCGGAACAAGCAGAGGGTTTGGAAATAATACCTGGGAAGAAAATTCCGCGCGGTGGGTTGATGCTTTCGGAAATGGACACGGATGCGATTTTAGCGCGATCGCCTCAGTTAGTGTTAGTCGATGAACTCGCACATACGAATGTTCCTGGTTCACTACGCGAAAAACGCTACCAAGATGTAGAAATAATTTTGCAAAATGGCATTGATGTCTACTCCACTATGAATATTCAGCATTTGGAGAGTCTCAATGACTTGGTAGCCAGAATTACTGGGGTAGTTGTACGAGAACGCATTCCTGACCGCATTCTAGACGATGCAGATGAAGTTGTGGTAGTAGATGTAACACCAGAAACTCTGCAAGAACGCTTGCTAGAAGGTAAAATCTACGCGCCGCAAAAAATCCAACAATCACTCGATAACTTTTTTAAGCGCCGCAACTTAATTGCATTACGGGAGTTGGCATTACGAGAAGTCGCAGACAACGTTGAAGAAGATGGTGTAACCTCGACTCAGCAAGGACAGTTTTGTAATATTCATGAGCGGGTATTGGTGTGTGTTTCCACTTATCCCAATGCATTACAATTATTACGTCGAGGCGCAAGGCTGGCTAGCTATATGAATGCTCAGCTATTTGCCGTGTTTGTGAACGATCCAGATCACTTTCTGAGCAGAGAAGAAAGTATGCACATTGATACGTGCGAGAAGCTGTGTAAAGAATTTGAAGGTACTTTTATTCGTGTTACCGATAGTAACATTGCCAGAGCGATCGCCGAAGTTGCTCAGCAGTATCGCATTACGCAAATTTTCATCGGTGAAAGTCAGCGATCGCGCTGGCAAATACTTCTCAAAGGGTCGTTAACTCAAAAATTGGTGAAGTTGCTTAAAAACGTTGATTTACATATCATTGCTACTGATAAAAAAAGTGCATTCCTAGAGAAAGATAATATGTAGACGTAAATCTTCTGATATCTTGCATCAACAATTAGCCGTGAAATAAATTTCCGGATGTGTAGAGACGCGAAATTTCGCGTCTCTACAAACCCGTTAGAAACTGGTTAAATGAAAGTTACTGTAATATAACCAACCACTAATACCAATTCTCTATGAGGCTGCATATTATCCCCACAGGCTATAAGCCTGGGGCTACACATACAAAGCCTGCCTACGCAGGCTAATAATGTGCATCTTCACATAGAAATGGTATAACCACTAACCACTAACAAAATTATTTATTTATGACTCGCATCATCGGTTTAATCAGCGGTACGTCTGTAGATGGTATAGATGCTGCCTTAGTAGACATTTCCGGTACAGATTTCGATTTAAAAGTAGACTTAGTAGCTGAGGCAACATACCCCTACCCAGATTACCTAAGAGAACGCATCTTAGCTGTTTGCGGTGGCGCTTCCCTTTCAATGGCAGAATTGGCAGAATTAGATGATGCGATCGCTCTTGTCTTTGCCCAAGCTGCACAAAATATTCAAAATGGTCATCAACCAGCTACTCTCATTGGCTCCCACGGTCAAACAGTTTACCATCGACCACCTCAAGCAGGAGGGCGGGAAAATCCTCAATCCAAAATCCAAAATCTAAAATCTAAAATTGGCTACAGTCTCCAACTCGGTCGCGGTGCTGTCATTGCCCACCTAACAGGTATCACTACCGTAAGTAACTTCCGTGTAGCGGATATTGCTGCTGGTGGACACGGTGCGCCTCTTGTACCTCGTATAGATGCGGCTTTACTCAGCCATCCCCAGGAAGGACGTTGTATTCAAAATATCGGAGGTATTAGTAATGTTACTTATATACCACCTCGCCAAGGTAACTGGCTGGAAAAGATTCGCGCTTGGGATACGGGGCCAGGAAATAGCCTATTAGATTTGGCAGTCCAACATTTAACAAATGGTGAGAAAACCTACGACGAAAACGGCTCTTGGGCTGCGAGTGGCACTCCTTGCCAAGCATTAGTAGAGCAATGGCTACAACAAGATTACTTTCATTTACCACCACCCAAATCTACAGGACGAGAATTATTCGGTGTTGATTACGTGCAAGAGTGTATAAATGATGCTGAAAAATATCAACTTAGTTCCGCAGATTTGCTGGCAACTCTTACCGAACTCACAGCGGCTTCTATAGTTCATAATTATCGCACTTTCCTACCACCGCAAATGCCACAACGGGTATTTTTATGTGGCGGTGGTAGTCGCAATCTTTATCTGAAAAATCGCTTACAGCAATTGTTGGCACCAGTACCAGTTTTAACAACAAATGAAGCTGGTTTGAGTGCAGATTTTAAAGAAGCGATCGCCTTTGCTGTTTTAGCCTACTGGCGACAATTAAACATTCCTGGTAATTTACCAACCGCAACAGGCGCAACTCAAGAAATGCTGTTGGGAGAAGTTCACGCGCCTTATATTTAGGTTCAGATGATTATTTAATTTATCGTTTGTTGGTAATTGATAATAGGTAATAGAGAAGAGATTTTCTTCCCTATTACCCTTTTTATTTTTCTGAAGTATCCAAGATGCACAACGAAGAAATATCCTTTAATTTACCTACTAATGTGCCTAGTATAAGCACACAAGGGGGTTACTCTTCTCCAGATATGGAAGTAGTAGCAGAAGAAGGGATGGTGTTAAGAAGCGCTGATGGTACTATTTGTGCGTGTAACGCCAGCGCTGAACGCATTCTTGGATATACTCTTGCACAAATACAGCAATGTTCTTCTAGCAATTACCCTTGGCAAACTATTCACGAAGATGGGTCGCCCTTCCCAAGGGAAACTCACCCAGCAGTGTTAGCATTGCAAACAGGCAAACCATGCCTGAATGTTGTTATGGGACTTTATAAGCCAAGCGGTGAGTTAATTTGGCTTCTGCTTAACTCCCAGCCTTTGTTTCAAGCTAATGAAACTTCTCCATATGCTGTTGCCACTAGATTTACTGATATTACAGAGAAAAAAAGGCTACATACTAAACAAAGTAATGAAGAATATACTGACGAACTAACTCAAGCAAATTCAGCCTTACGAAAAGCTGAAGCAGCATTAGGTCAAAGCGAAAAACAGTTTCGTCTATTGGCAGAAAACATTCCTGAGACTGTGTTTTGGATTGGGGACTTAAAGAGCAAGCAAATACTCTACGTTAGTCCTGCTTACGAACAAATCTGGGGACGCTCCTGCTCTAGCTTATATGCTAATAGTATGGAATGGATTGAGGCAATTCATCCCGATGAGCGGAAGCGAATACACACTATCTGTTTTGAACAGATATTGGCGGAAGGTTTTGACGAAGAGTATCGAATTGTACGTCCTGATGGCTCAATCCGATGGATAAGAGACCGAGGTTTTCCAGTTACAAATCATTCTGATCAGTTTGAGCGAGTAGTTGGAATTGCGGAGGATATTACAGAACGCAAGCAAGCTGAGGAAGCTTTACGAGAAAGCGAGTTAAATTTCCGTAATTTGGCGGACACTATGCCGCAGATGTTCTGGACGACTCGACCCGACGGCTACCATGAGTACTTTAACCAACGCTGGTACGAGTATACAGGTATGACCTTAAAGCAAACCCAAGGTTGGGGCTGGAGTCATCTGCTACACTCAGACGATCGCCAAAGGTGTTTGGACATTTGGAATGAATCGTTACGTACAGGCAAGGATTATAACATAGAATATCGTTTCCGACGTGCTAGCGATGGACAATATCGCTGGTTTTTGGGTCAGGCGTTTCCCCTGCGCGATCGCTCTGGACAGATTATCAGATGGTTTGGCTCCTGTACAGATATTCACGACCAAAAGTGTGCCATATTTGAACGTGACCAAGCATTAGAGCGAGAAAGAATCGCCCGTGCTGCTGCTGAAGCTGCTAACCGTGTCAGAGATGAATTTTTGGCGGTGCTTTCTCATGAATTGCGATCGCCCCTCAATCCGATTCTTGGTTGGGCAAAGCTTCTACAAAAGGGTAAAGTAAATGAACAATCTTTCCAACGCGGCTTACAAACGATTGAGCGCAATGCCCAGTTACAAACTAGATTGATTGAAGATTTACTAGATGTATCGCGAATTCTACGAGGTAAACTAACCCTAAATGTTTGTCCAGTCAGTTTAGAATTCGTAATCTCAGCAGCCTTGGAAACGGTTCGTTTAGCAGCCCAAGCAAAAGAAATTCAGCTAATAACAGAATTTAACGCAAATATTGGGCAAGTATTGGGTGATGCAACTCGCTTGCAACAAGTAGTCTGGAATCTGTTGTCCAACGCCGTTAAGTTCACCCCACAGGGCGGGAGAGTAGAAGTTCGGTTAGGGCGAGTAGGTTCAATTGCTCAAATTCAAGTAATCGACACAGGTAAAGGTATCAGTCCAGACTTCTTGCCTCACATATTTGATTACTTTCGTCAAGAAGATAGCACGATCACAAGAAGATTTGGTGGACTAGGACTAGGACTGGCGATAGTCCGTAACTTAGCAGAACTACACGGCGGGACGGTTAAAGCAGAAAGCCCAGGCGAAGGATTGGGGGCAACCTTTACCGTCTCTTTGCCATTAGTAACTCCTCACCCAGAGACTCTTATTGAGAGTAAGTCGCAGGATGTATCTGTAAATTTGAACGGCATCAAAGTTTTGGTAGTAGATGATGATACAGATTCACGGGATTTTGTAGTCTTTGTGCTAGAAGAGTATGGAGCAACTGTTAACGCAGTATCATCGGCATCTCAAGTACTGCAAGTATTAGGGCAGACAAAGCCAGATGTTTTAGTCAGCGATATTGGGATGCCGGAAATGGACGGTTATGCAATGTTACGACAAATCAGGACTTGGACAAAAGAACAAGGTGGGCAAATTCCGGCTATAGCCCTAACCGCATATGCAGGAGAGTTTGATCAGCAACAGGCGATCGCAGCAGGCTTTCAAATACACATACCCAAACCAGTAGAACCAGATACATTAGCAGCCGCAGTTGTCCGACTGGCTACACAATAGGGCAAAGGAGAAAGGATTTTTAGTCTCTGCACCTTTGCGCGACGGACACCTTCCAAAGGCTTTGGAAACCAAAGCACGGAAGTGTCCTCCTCTGCATGAGATTAACTCATATTCTGACTTACCAACACCAAAATTCTCATATTATCACCAGAACTGCAAGTTTAAATATAACTTCTACAATCCCTTTTTCTTTCTCTGTGTTCTCTGTGTCTGGAGTGGTTAATAACTTTTCAGCCCGGAAATAAATTTCGGGCTAAAAGCTGAAGTCGGTTAAAAACCGACTGTTTAATAAGAGTTTTAACCCGTTTCTAACGGGTTTGTAGAGACGCGAAATTTCGCGTCTCTACACATCCGGAAATTTATTTCACGGCTAATCTTTTTTCGCTCTTAACCCTGATGCCATCAAGTCAAAGGTAAAATTTAACTACTGTACCGTAAGATAAATTACCGATGGGGTGGAATCTACACAAAAAGGGAAGATTCCGATTAAGAGTTTTCCTGTTACTGGTGATTGTAAGTGCGATCGCTGTCTTTCTACTTCACCCCCAACAAATTTACTCACTCACAACACAAAGCAATTACGCCATTCACATACGGCAAAGTTTCAACCAACCCCAATACTACCCCATAAAACAAACCCTTCCATCTAACCTGTATCAACCAATCGGAGAATGGGTAGGCAGGTTAATTTTACCAACCAAGCAAGAAATGCAGGCGGGTGGAGACTGGGTGTGGTTGGAAGTGCAACACGCGCCACCCCAAATGCAAAACCTCATCGGTAAAGTTGTCCGCTTGGAATGGAAGAATACAAAACAGGTACAGTCTTACGTAAAATCGGTAACGCAAAACGTTAATTTTACACCTGCCACTAAAGAAAGCGCAGCAAAGGGAAATATCCATCCCTCTCGTTTGGATGGTCGTTTGCGCGTGGGGCCTCTCCAATCACTTGCGGGATTTCGACCTAAAGATGATGTAATTGTTACCTTCAACCGTGCCGAACTTGTAGCTGATTTCCCCAATGAAAATCCAAAATCGGCAGTTTTGCAAATCGAACATGAACCCGTTTTAGCAACCGGACGATTTTACGGTTTGGTAAAAATAATACAACCAGAAGTAGGGGCGAAGCATTTGGGAAAAAATCTTTTCATTAAACCAAACAATTATCACCCAAATGCTTCGCCCTTACAATTGTTCCGTGTAAGACATTACAACCCCACCTCTGGTAAGTTTGATGGTGTCGAAGAAATCATCCGCATCCCTCAGCAAGTTGTTGATACGCGGAATATACCTCCGTCCACACCGCATCAAATCGAAGCCTCGCCAGCAGGTAAAGCAGGATGGTATATTTACGGAGCTAAAGATGCTAATGGTGTATTCGTTGTTCAAGCACTTGCACCGCGATCGCTCTTTCAATTACAAAGCGATCGCATAGTTTTGGGAACCGAACCAGGACTAAATTACATCCGATACGAGAATTGGCAAAATACAGAAACAGATAAAGGGAAAATTCGCAAAGTTCTAGTTGATCCATCAACAACACCATCAATTTTGACAAAATACTTCTTAAAAAATCCTCCCAGTCCTCTTGTAGAGGACTTTAGCTTTCAGACAGGGACTGTAAGTCCCTGGCTATTCATGCAAAATTGGGATGATCCCGTATCGCAATGGCAAGAAGGAGATAAAGCCATTGTCTTAAATATTTTCGGCGGTATTGGCGGTAAGAAGGCTGAGGCGCTAAGCGTACCTTATACTATCACCGGACATTTTGGCTTTGGTTTGGCTGAGGTAGTGCGCGATCGCTTTACTAACGAGTTACAATTTGCCATCCAATATGAACAAATTTACGCCCACAACCCAGATGGAATTATTTCCGGAACGCACACTTGGGCAGATTATATGGGAAACTTGCAATGGGGATGGCTGGCGACTCGTCCGGTTTCGGATATTCTCGTCAAGTTTGATGCGGTGACGCAAGATTACGATTTTGATGGCATTAAACTTTCACCTTTGCGAGAGTTTCTGCGACAATTGCAAGTAATGATGGCTCGCTATCGCGTGGGAGATGGTACAGGCAATGCTACGGTTACACCTGCAACCTCTTGTATTCAAGACTCCAGCCAAGCACTCTATGCAGCCATTAAAATTATCAAACAACAAGTAACCTCTACACCAGCCATCCGCCAGTGGCTAAATACCCATCCCAGCGATCCCCAAACTCTGCGCTTTAGACAGCTAGTTTCTCTGGGATCAGCTTTGGAAAAGGAATTGCTGCCTTTAAGAATAGTTCGTGCTGACTGGGAAAGTAATGCAGGTATCGCTGTCGGAATAGCTGAAAATCAACAACCATATAGAGATCCCAGTATTTGGGCAGCATTGACAACTTGGCGTACCATGATGCCACGGCAAGCACATGATGAACTTGCTGCGCTATTTTTAAGACATGGTGCAAAACTCTGGTTTTTGCAATCTAATCAAGTCGGCGGATGGAATCCAGATATAGCACCCTTAGCGCCAACAGCGTTATTCGGACAAATCAAAATTCCCTTTACGCAAGTGTCACCGATCCCCGTTATTCTCAACCGCATATTAGGATCTATTGCCCTTCCCCAAACGCAAGATTGGTTAATTGTAAGTGTGGCACTGTTGATTTATGCTGCGATCGCTTTACCTTTGGGCTTTTACTCTGGATTTTTGCAGTTACGCCTTTGGTCTGGCAACTGGATTAAACTGGTTTTAATCATACTGGCAACTTTGATATTTCCGGCTTTAACAGAGGAATTGGTATTCCGTGTTATTTTACTTCCCCATCCCATAGAAGTAGTTAATTGGGCAAATTGGACTTTGTGGGCAGCGTTGAGTCTGCTATTATTTATCCTTTACCATCCACTCAATGCCAAAATCGTTTACCGGCGATACTCCCCAACCTTTGTTAACTCAATTTTTCTCACATTAGCAGGATTATTGGGGCTTGGCTGTACCATAGCTTATGCCTTGACAGGTTCTTTGTGGGCGATCGCAATCATCCATTGGATTGTAGTAGTAGTTTGGCTGCTATTCCTAGGCGGAATGTACAAGTTAAACCCCCTTGAAAAGAGGGAGTAGGGCATTGGACATAGGGCATGGGGCATGGGGCATTGGGCATGGAGAAAAATCCAATGACTAATGACTAATGACTAATGACTAATGACTCATTCCCTATTTTTTATTAGTAATTTCCACTTAAATCATTGCTTGCACTTATTAAATTCTCTGCATATGGCTATTAGGTAATTTAAATTGCAAATATTTGTAACAAAAACAACAATTTACATGAGAGTGAATACTCTAAAATCAACTGTGTAAAACATGCTATTCCTAGGGAAATCTTGCCTGAGAAATAAAAAAACCCCGCATTTGCGCGAAAAAGTACAACTTAAGGTACTGTTAATGTGCAGGGTAAGCAATTTACATTGAATATATAAGACGGATAGCTCCGATAGCAGCAATAAATCGTTTTAAGAGTGACATTTTTATATTTTCTTTGCTATTTTGTATTTAGATGAACAACTGTTAACTAGGCAGTGAGTTTCAATAAAAAATATCAGAGCATTTACAAAAAAAATATCATGTAAATACCTGAATATGTTATTGCCATGCTTCTATTTAGAAGCTAAATTATAGTAGCTGAAATAGATGAAATGGTAATCACCCAAAACTAAAAACTATCCAGCAACGTGAGGGGAAGTTTCCTACTATGCTAGAAACAAACAATCAACAACTTGTTTTCTCCGCTTTTGTTAATCCCACAGAAGAAAATCATCAAACAGGAATTAAAAATCTATTAGCTCAGCCCAAACATGACTTACTGCAACCATTACGTCAATGGCTGGACACACTAGAAATTCAAAATCGGAAATTCGCGAAATTTATTGCTAAAATGATTCCCGCTCAATGCCCATTTGAGCGGGATGTGATTGTATTTGGTCGTAAAATTGCCCATATTCCGCCGATGTGCAAGCTGAATCCATTTTACGACCAGTTTGTAGGTTTGCGCTTTCGGGCTTTGTGTTATTTAGTAGATGAGTGTGGTGAAGATATCCAGTCTTACTGCTGAATTTCAAATTGTTAGTTTTCACAAGCTCCATCAACACACTCAAAACTCGTAAGAACCCTCAACTTAGGCTATTTAATAGATTTCAAAGCATCAGCTTGCTCTTGAGTTGCGATCGCTACGACCTTTGGTACTTGCACACCATCACGCAAAGTCACGCCAACTACTAGCGTAGCCGAACTAATCGTCACATTATTACCCACTTTGGAGCGGAATAGTACTACATCATTTCCAATAGTCAGGTTATCTCACCTCCAAAGGGCCGTGAAACACGATGTTATTATCGGTGTTAAGGTTACTACCGATGCGAATACTGGTACCTTTGAGGGCATGAAAGGTAAAACGGTTTTGAATATCAGCATTTTCGCCAATAATAGGTGAACCTTCATCCGCACGGATAGAAGTGCGCCGTCCGACAAAACTGTTGTTACCAAGTCTGACATCACCAACAATACGAACGAATTCTTCAAGACGCACATTTTTACCAAGTGTAGGACTGACTGGTTTAGGGTTCCATGTTTTTTTCTGGTTTGAGTCTCACGCAACGCGCTGGCTTGGCTTTGCGTGAACTTTTCATTAGTTAATCTTAGGGTGGGAAGGGAGTAGCGATCGCACTCCACAGCAATAAAAAACCTCGGTTGCTTTAACCGAGGTGAGAGAGAAATCAATAACAGCGTTAGAAGTTGAATTCGATTATTTTGTGATATTGTCTAAGTCAGGAGTACTTCTATTAGCAGTATCTGGGTACACTTTGCCAAAGTCTTTAACTGCTTCTACTGATTCTTTGCCAATCTTCTGAAGTCTTTCACCAGGTGCATCTTCCGTTTGGCGTGCTTCCTTATTCCATTCCCCTGTTGTTTTCGGTCTTTGGGAATCGTTCTGATGTACCAATTGGTCAACTCTCTTGGTTACAGCTTCGCTACTACGCGACTGATCAATGTTTGTAGCCAGCACTAGAAAGCCAACTAGGACAACAGCTAAAAAACGCTTTACCTGAAGCTGTTTAAGTACAGAACTGATGTGAGCGATAAGCCGGAGGCTTAACGCTTCGCGTATCGCACTGGTAATCATATTTGTCATCACTAGACTCCATTAGTTAATTTTCAATACTTTTCACAGTTTCAGGACATCCGCAGGCTCACTTCAAGTACAGGTTAGCGCTTTGGCAATTGAGCCAAAATCCAACCTCTTTTCAAGCCAACTTAGATGTCCTGAATACAAATCAAGATTACCTGTAAAAAAGTAATTATCCCTCTAACAGAAGTCATAGCTTGGTTATGGACAAGATACGTCCTTAGTGTTGAGTTTACAGCTATCTACTGCTGCCGCATATCTTAACCGTATATTATACATTGCTTTGCAGAATCTTAATATTTCCTTAAATTACATAAAACTATTTGACTACATATTGTAATGTGAATAGTTAATCAATCTCATCTGAATACACCCTGGAGGTGAGGTGTTTAGGGTTCGGAATTCCGAAGTTGCAAAAATAGCTGCAAGTTTGGTGAGTGTAGATCCGATAAAAGATTTAGAGAAATCTGCATCTTTTTGACGAAAGTCCTACGTGTAGGACTTTTACCCCTGAACCATAACAACTTATGAAAATAGCTCAAGTTGCCCCCTTGTGGGAACGAGTTCCGCCTCCGACCTACGGAGGAATTGAACTGGTAGTGAGTCTCTTGACTGATGAACTGGTGCGTAGAGGTCATGATGTGACTTTGTTCGCTTCTGGTGATTCCCAGACTCTGGCTCACTTAGAAGCAGTTACTCCTCGTGCAGTGCGCTTAGATCCAGATGTGACAGAACGTGCAGTGTACGAAATCCTCCCAGCAAGCTACGTTTACCAGATGGCAGCGGAATTCGATATAATTCACTCCCATGTAGGAGTTTGGGCCTTGTCTTCTGCGAGTCTGGTGTCAACACCTACAGTGCATACCCTGCATGGCAGATTTACCAGTGACAACAGTAAAATATTCTCGCTTCATCCAACGCAACCATACATAAGCATAAGTAATGCACAACGTCAACTAAATCTCAATTACATCAATACTGTTTACAACGGTATAGACATCGAAGCATACCCTTTTTTACCTCAGCCTCAAGAACCACCATATCTGCTATTCTTGGGACGCTTTTCTCCGGAAAAAGGGCCACAACATGCGATCGCCATTGCCAAGGAGACAGGTTGGCGCTTAAAAATGGCAGGAAAGGTTGATATAGTAGACACAGAGTTTTTTGAGAAAGAAATTGCCCCTCAAATTGACGGTCAGCAGATAGAATTCCTTGGAGAAGTGAATCACCTCCAGAAAGCTGAACTGTTAGGCAATGCAACTATCACTCTCTTCCCCATTACTTGGCCAGAACCCTTTGGTTTAGTAATGATTGAATCAATGGCAACTGGTACACCAGTAATAGCCATGAATAATGGTTCCGTACCAGAAGTTATTGTTCACGGTGAGACAGGTTTCGTCTGCCAAAACTATGAAGAGATGGCGGCGATGATTCCAAAAGCAGTGAAACTTAATCGTCAAACCTGCCGAGAACACGTTGAAAACAAGTTTAGCGTTACCCAAATGGTAAATGGGTACGAGGCTGTCTATGAAACAATCATCAAAGGACGCAGTGAGAGGAATAATCGGTACATTGATGCTCTAAAAGCTTCGTTGGAATCAATAGTTTCTAAGAAATTTTAACCAACGGCTTTGTGAGCAAAGGAGAATAAATATGAGTGCAATAACCAACGTCTGTCCTTGTTGCAATGGACTCATTCTGCGACATGTGCGTTCTAATGGTATCTACTGGTTTTGTCAATCTTGCAGACAAGAGGTACCATTAATATCTATCAATCAGTCGCCAAGAGTAAATAGCAATCAAGCAGACAACTGGGTTAAACGCTCTATTCTTCCGAAAATTCCTCGTTTTTTGTGTGTGCAACGATAAAGATAAAAACTTCACCCATATTGGGTAGAAGTAGATAGCTTGCAGCTGCAATATTAATTCAGTCAAAAATGCTCCCCTTGTGTGGGAGCATTTTTTGTGATAATTCAAAAAAACTCTGCGTTCCTCTGCGCTTACTCCGCTACAGGCGTGCGTTTAAAAACGCTAAGATTTTACGCAAAGCTGTACTAAAACTAAACAGCAATTCACTCTTGATCAATCTTAACTGCGATCGCTTTGCCAAAACATAATTTAACTCTTTGCTGCCTAAAGTAGGATTGAATCAGCCTGAGTCTAATTCAATCTCAGAGTAAACCTACTTTTTTTGTAAAAATGTTACTGCATCTAAGTACTTGGCAAGAAGTCGAAGGCTATCTACAGCAATCTCAGGGTATAATTCTTCCTATCGGTTCCACAGAACAACACGGTCCAACAGGATTAATAGGCACCGATGCTATTTGTGCAGAAGCGATCGCTCGTGGTGTGGGTGAAGCAACACAAGCAATAGTTGCTCCGACAATCAATGTTGGCATGGCGTTACACCATACAGCTTTTCCCGGCACAATAAGTCTACGTCCCAGTACAATGATTCAAGTCGTACGAGACTATATCACCTGTTTAGCCAAAGCCGGTTTTACCAAATTCTACTTTATCAATGGACACGGCGGTAACATCGCCACCCTCAAAGCAGCTTTTTCAGAAACTTACGCACACTTGGATGATTTGCAGATATCCAATGCCCATAAAGTGCAATGTCAAATTGGAAACTGGTTTATGTGCGGTTCAGTTTATAAGCTAGCAAAAGAATTATACGGCGACCAAGAAGGCTCTCATGCTACTCCCAGCGAAGTAGCTTTAACACAGTATGTATATCCAGAAGCGATAAAGCAAGCACCTCTTGACTCAGAAGTTGGCAAAGGACACAGAATTTATGGTGCAAAAGACTTTCGTCAGCATTACCCAGATGGTAGGATGGGTTCAAATCCTGCCTTAGCAACACCCGAACACGGCAAGCAATTTTATGAATTAGCAGTCAAAGAACTCAGCAATGGGTATTTGGAATTTTTGAGCGGGAGTTAGGGGCTAGGGGCTAGGGGCAATGGGCATCGGGCATCGGGCATCGGGCATCGGGCATCGGTAAAAAACTAAACAATGCCCAATTCCCAATTCCCAATTCCCAATGCCCAATTCCCAATTCCCAATGCCCATTGCCCCTAATCCCTAGCCCCTAGCCCCTACTCCCCATTCTAGAAATAGACGGCTGATTTTCTGGTTTGATATCTTTAGTAGCAGGTAATACACCAGCTGCATACATGATGGCAAGTAGCGAAATAAAAGTCAGTATAATTACATAAATCTGATTGCGTGCTAATTCTCCCTGAAACGAGTCTAAATTGCTTGGTGCTGTGAGTAGTTGGGTTTGAGACTGGTATAGGGGCTTTGTCTGTAATTCTACTAATACCTCTTCTACTGAAGAATATCTATCTCTATAGTCAGCACGTACCATCTGATTGAGAATGTCTGCTAAGCGATCGCTCACCACTGCTTCCTTACGCCAGATTATCTCTCCATTATGGTCTTCCATTAAGTTTTGTGGTTCTATACCTGTCAGCATCTCAATGGCAGTCACACCTAAAGCATAAATATCACTGTTGTACTGTGGTTTACCCTGAATTTGTTCTATTGGAGCGTAGCCACGGGTATAAATCTTTGTTGGTGGGGATTGTACTTGTGTACAGGTTGTAGTTGTGACAATCTTTTTAATTGCCCCAGCACCAAAATCAATTAATACTAATTGGTTATCCGAACTGCGTCTAATGATATTACTAGGGTTAATATCACGGTGAATAATTTTTGACTGATGTACAAACCGGAGAATTTCTAAAATACTTGTCAAAAATTCAACCACGTATTCTTCTGATTTTTTGTCGTGATTGAGTTCATTATAGAGAGTATCGCCAGAAATAAACTCCTGTAATAGATAGAACTCTTGGTTTTCATCCCAGTAATCAATAAAATTTGGAATCTGTGGATGTCCATTTAAAGTCTTAAGAATCGCCGCTTCTCGTTGGAATAATCTTTGAGCGGTAGCATAGCTATCTGGGTCATGACTAGGAAAAGTAAAATGTTTGAGAGCATATTGGTAACTCATGCTACCTACTTCTTCAACCACAAGATAAGTAGTTCCAAAACCTCCTTGACCTAGCTGTTTGATAATTTTATAGCCCCTGCGTGTGATTTGTGGAAATCCTGTTTGCATGACAACACCACAAAGCGCGATCGCGCTATTTCTACCAGATATAGTCTCAATCCGACAAAAAATCAGTCTTTTCAAATTCTAGTATAATAACTGACAAAAGTGTTTTTATCTAGAAAGAAATCTTACATTGAGTCTTATTGATTCTCACTATCTTGAGGCACGCCAAAATGAAGAAATCATTTTTGACTGTAGCTTTAGCTATCTGCTTATTTTTATTTGTTATATGTTTAATTTTTCCTAAAATTATTTCTTGGTTAGTTGTCATAATTTTTGTAAGCTTAATTACCAAACAAACCCTTGATGGCATCAAACTCAGGCAACAGCTACTTAGTAAAAAAGTATATAAAGACACTGTAGAATCTTTAAAACAAACTTTATTAGATCATCTCAATAAAATCAACAGCAATAATTTATACAAAATCAATAAAATATCTCTACTAGAGAAAGTTTGTCGAGATAACCACCAGTTACAAACATGGGAAAAAAACAAACGCTATTATCAATCTTTGCCCAATCTAATGTTAGCGTTTGGTCTATTAGGAACTTTTGTGGGTATAACCATGAATTTATTTCTTCTCAGCCGTAACACGGCTGGCGATATTCCCTTGGATAAAACCCTAGAAGATATCATTGCCTCGATGGCAATTGCTTTTGTCAGTAGCTTATTAGCATTAATTAGTAGTGTCGTTATCACTAAATTTTATCCTACACATGATTTAGAAATACAACATGAAAATATATTTAACGATTTAGAATACTACTTAGAAAATGAATATTTAATATCAAAGCATTTACCAAGTATTCAAGAAAAAATAGATGATTTAATTGAAGCCATAGTCAATTTACCACAAACCGTCAAAGATTTTGAAACTTCTGTATCTACATCTTCACAGCAGTTAACAGCAAGTGCCAACTACTTTGAAAACGTAATTCAAGAGATAGCCCAAGCCTTCCAAACAGATGCTAAAGTTTTGAATCAGGCTAGCAATAATCTAGGAAAAACAACCAAGGATTTCTCCAATTTTACCACTACCTTAAATACATCAGCATCAGCACTAAATAACACAAGAATAGAACTAGCAGATTATACCGTTCAATTGCAAACAACGATTAATAATTTAGCTAATAGCTCATCACGTATACAAAGCTTGATTCAAAGCAATCAACAAGACCTCTCTACCGTTTCTGTGAGACTTGAAGAAAATGCCAATACTCTAACATCTGCAACGCAAGCTTTTAATATCAACTCTTCGCAAATAAAAGAAGCCTTAAATAATCATACAGGACAAATTAATATTCACAACTCTAATTTGCAAAATTTATCTGTGAAAATTGTGGAATATAGCCACATTATGGAGAATATACAGAGAGATTTAAATAATATAATTAAACTCTTGCAAAAACGTCAAAATTTTTAATATGTCCAGAAAACGCAAAAGCCCTCCTCCGGAAACCTTTAGCATTTGGACTTCGTTTACAGACTTAATGTCCAATGCCTTTATGGTACTCACACTATTACTATTGCTAACAATCACCAAAAATCCTTCCCTGAATCCTCAAAAACAATTAAAACAACCAGATGATAATAAACAACAAATAATAGTCCTACCAGCTGAGGAATATCAATTTCCCTCTGGTAGGGCTGAGATACCAAATAACTTAAAAAATAACATTAGTCAAAATGGTCAAGATGGGCCGATTCTCAAAGCAATTAAACAAGAAATTGAAAAAGCTGAGCGACAAATTGACATCATCGAAGTTATCGGTCATACCGACGGAGAAGAAGTTGGTTCACTTGCTTGTCATGGTCAATTGAGTGGACAGCGTAGTAACCTAGACCAAGAATTAGAAGCAGTCGCAACACAAACACGAGATATCGCAGTATTATGCCCTGGTTCTAATGCTGATTTAGGTTTGATGCGAGCCTTAGCTGTAGTTAAAGAACTTCAGAAAGTGCAACAACAAGAAAAAGAAGGACGGTTCAAACAGCTTCAGTTTCGAGCTTATTCAGCCGGACAGCTACTGCTACCAAAAAATAGAGGATTTGCCCAACCAGAAACACAAAGAAAAGCAGATGAACAAAGGCGAAGAATTGAAATTCGCTTTACCCAACTAGCACAGGAAACCACTCCAAAATAAGCCTATAGCAATCCGAATTAAATTCAAAAAACTCTGCGTTCCTCTGCGTTAAACTCTGCGTCCCTCTGCGTTAAAAAGCGCTAATTTCCTAATGCAAATTCAAGAAACCTCTTGCAAAAGCCTATTTTCAAAAAAATTAACCACAGATGAACACAGATAGACACAGATATCTGTGTTCATCTGTGTCCATCTGTGGTTCTAATTAACCTAGATCCTGGTTTTTGCAAGAAGTTTAAGGTATAGGAACAGCCCGTAACAACCGTTCCATCACAAATTTTGCTCTACGTCCACCTACAGGAATGAGCCGATGACAAAGAACATAAGGAGCGAGAAATTTCACATCATCAGGAATAGCATAATCACGCCCTAACAGAAAAGCTAGCACCTGGGAAGCTCGATGTAATGCCACAGTACCACGCGGACTCACACCAAGAGTAATTTCCTCATCACAGCGCGTTGCCCGCACCAAGTCAAGAATATACTGTTGCAAAGAAATATCAACTTTTACCTGAGAGCAAATTTGCCGTAATTCCTGGACTTCTGCCAAAGTAATACAAGGCTGCAAATCAACAACATTGAGATTATTATGCAGACGTTGGAGCATTTGCAATTCTTCCGCCTCAGAAGGATAGCCCAAACTCAACGACAACATAAACCGATCCATCTGCGCTTCTGGTAGAGGAAAAGTACCTTGATATTCAATTGGGTTTTGAGTTGCAATCACAAAAAAAGGCATAGGAACAGCACGAGAAACACCATCGACTGTTACCTGATGTTCTTCCATCACTTCCAGCAAAGCCGACTGAGTTCGGGGTGTGGCGCGGTTAATTTCATCGGCTAGCAGCACATTGGTAAATACCGGCCCAGGGAGAAAGTGAAATTCGCCGCTTTTGGGGTTCCAAATGTTAGTACCAGTAATATCTGTTGGGAGTAAATCTGGCGTGCATTGTAATCTTTGAAACTTACCATCAAGAGAACGAGCGAGTGTTTTTGCGAGAAGGGTTTTGCCCACGCCCGGAACATCTTCTAGTAAAGCATGACCACCAGCGAGTAAAGCGACTAATACTAAGCGTATAGCCTCAGTTTTACCAACAATTGTATAAGCAAGATTTTGTGTCAGAGCGTCAATTTTGTCTCTCATCAGAATTAGGGAATGGTTAATGGTTAATGGTTAATGGTTAATGGTTAATGGTTAATGGTTAATGG